>CAZSTP010000184.1:0-2975 GCA_964609325.1 uncultured Novosphingobium sp.
GGCAGCTCATCAATGCTGGTGCGGCGGATCAGGCGGCCGATCCGTGTAATGCGATCGTCATCCTTGCTTGCGGAACGTGCGCCTGTGGCGTCGAGCTTCTCAACCCGCATGGAACGGAATTTGAAGATCGGAAAAAACCTGTTTCCACGTCCTGTGCGTTTCTGCACGAAAAACACAGGCCCGCCGTCCTCCATTTTGATCAATAGTGCGACAAGAACCAGCAGCGGCGAAAGGGCGAGAACGGCACCGCCTGCCAGCGCCAGATCAAGCCCGCGCTTTATGGCGCGCGCCCGGAAGCCCAATGGACCGCTTGCCACAATCAGCGCCCCGTACCCGCGTTCGCGCCGTGCGCCGATGACGCCCAGGTTGTGCACTTCGGGCTCAATGATTTCGCCCGAGACATTCGCGCTCTTGAAAACAAGTGCCCAGGCCGAACGGCTTTCGCGTTCGCAAGAGACCATCACACGGTCCATGTTCATCATGTAGAGACCTAGCCGGTCCATCATGTGGGGGTCTGAAAGGTCTGGCGCCAGATGATGTTCGCGGGCATCGATGTGGTATGCATGGGGCACACGCAACGGGGCTCCGCCGTCATCAATCAGCAGAATGTTGATGCCCGCCTCGCCGCAGCGAGCCTTGATAAGCGGACGGAGAAGGCCGCGAAACCACACCAGCAACAGCATCGCGATGGCAAGGCCGAGAATGGCCGAAACGCGCGAGAAGTTTTCTGTGCTTTTCGTGGCAAAGCCGACGAACAGCAAAACGCTTTCCGCGCCCATCAGCGAGAATGTGGCGCGCGCCCTGGCAAAGTTTATGCGACGTAAGGATTGCAGCGTGTAAACTTGCAAACCGAGCGCGATTGTCCAGTAAATCGGCAACAGAACCTGCCCGTGTACGAGCGATGCTTCATCGAAAAAGCTGCCGAGATAAAGCCAGCTGGCCACGCACAGGCCGCCCAGGATCGCGGCCCCGTCAAGTAGCAGCATTCCGATATAGAGTTGCAGCCGGCGCTGTTCGAGTTGTGGCGCAAGCGGAAGCGTTATTCTGCGACGGTCTTGCGACTGGCGCATCTCGCTTAAAGGGACGTGCTTGGTCATCACGTGTCTCGCTGTCAAATGCCACTAAAGCCCGTCCGATATACGAGCTAAAATCCGGAGAATCCCGTATTAGTGCGCTGACCCGTTTTTTTGCTGCACTGCGGGAAACTACCAACCGTTTTGGACATATCAAGGTCGAAGATAGACCTAAGTGATAAAAGTCACTCACTTTAGCGCAATTTTAAAACACCCTACCGCGCCGCAGCACGGGCAATTTCGGCCAAGCCCTGCGCTAACATCAGTTCGCCGTTGCGGCTGTCTGAAATCAGTGTGCGGTGCAGCATCGACAAGCGTTCGGTCAATCGTACCAATCTGGGACCGCGCCAGCGCCGCAATTGTGCGGTAAGTTCAGCCCGGTCACGGAAAAAAACGCGTTTTGAAGCGACTTCCTGTTCCATAAAGCCGGTCACATCACCGCGTTCACCCATGCGTGCGGCCAATTGCACCAATTGTGCGGCACGGCGTTCGAATGCCAGCAGCAGACCAACCGGATTCAGGCCCATTTCGCGCATCCGCGCCAATTCTCCGGGCAGTTTGCGCGCATCCCCGCCCAGCACAACATTGACCAAGGGCATCAGGCTATCATCTTCATTTGTCGCGCAAATTTCATCAAGCGCCGCGGCGGTCGCTTCACGTGGAGCTTGCGGCGACGCATCAAGATAAAGCGCAAGCTTTTCAATCTCGCTCCGCGCCATTCGCGTGTCCAAACCGGTTGACCGGGCAAGGCGCTCAGCAAGACTGCCGTTCAGTTTAACGCCCACGGCATCGCCCATATCGCGCACAGCATCCGATACGGATTTCAGGTCCGGCAGATAAAACATCGCGACCATCGCGGTGGCTTTGTTGTCCAATAATTTGGCGATTCGGGACTTATCGGTGGCGGATGTCGCCACAATCAGCACCGGCCAGCCATCGACAGGGCTTTGCAGCAGCGTCTCGATGGCATCGAAGGCATCATCACCGGCGGCGCGGATATGGATGATTCGTTTATCGCCGAACAGCGAAACCGAGCGCGCCTCGTCCGCCAGTTTTGCCGGATCACGTTTCAGCTCCGCGCCGGTCAATTCAAGCTTTTCCGCATCCCCCAGCAAGCTGGCAATCCGGTTCGCTGCATCGCTGGCGCCTGCTTCGTCAGGGCCGCAAAAATAGAAGATCCGGCATTCGCGTGCTGCTCGCGCCGCGCTTGCGGAAAAGGTCTTCTGGTTTAGCTTCACTTGGCCTGGTTCATTTCTGGGCCCGGATCATTTTGCTTCGCGCAGCCGCACCGATACGCGGGTTACGATCTGGTCTGCCACTTCTTGTGCCAGATTTTCCAGCGCGGTCTGTTCTGCCGCGATCACCGCATATTCGCTGTTGACCACATCGAATCCGGCATCCGATCCGGCAGTGGCATCCAGCAGCACATTGCCAGAGGTCAAATCGATCAACTGGTAGCGGGCACGCAAGGTCCGCCGTTCGCGCGTGGTCGTGTCATTGGACAATTGGCCCAGCCCTTCGACCTTATCATCCAGCCGGATATCAAGGCGATAGCGCGCTGTGCTGTTTTCCTGCCCCGCGCCAAGCCGGTCGGTCAAGGCATTGCGCACCAGCCAGCCCGATTGGCCTTCGATCGGGCCAACGCTCACACCGGAAAGTGCGCTGGCGACGCCGCCGCTGCTGCCACCGGCATACATCGGCTGCAATCCGCAACCGCCCAGCAAGGCCAGTGGCGCAATCAGCATAGCGGCAAGCAGGGCAGGGCGCTTAAACAACGAGGTTCACCAGACGGTCGGGCACAACGATCACCTTCTTCACTTCCGCCCCTTCGAGTGCACGCTGCACTTTCTCCGAAGCAAGGGCAAGGCGTTCGAGGTCTTCTTTGGAAGTCCCCTTGGCCAC
>CAZSTP010000184.1:3075-5739 GCA_964609325.1 uncultured Novosphingobium sp.
TCGGGCGGGCTGTCAGACAGCATGAACCAGCGGATCGCATCCGCGCCGTATTTCGCCACGATCTCGTCCGGGTCCACCACGTTCTTCTTGGACTTGGACATCTTGATCACGCGGCCGACTTCGACCGCTGCGCCGTCGGCCTTCAGCGTTGCGCCCTCGCTGGTGCGCTCCACTTCGCTGGGCGCAAAGTAGACCGGCTGGCCGTTTTCCGGATTGCGCCGTTCGTACGTCTCGTGCGTCACCATGCCTTGCGTGAACAGGCTGGCGAAGGGCTCGGTCACCTCGATCTTGCCGATACGCGCCAGCGCGCGGGTCCAGAAACGGGCGTAAAGCAAGTGCAGGATCGCATGTTCGATCCCGCCGATATATTGCTCCACCGGCAACCAGCGCTTGATCTCTTCAGGATCAAACGGGCGGTCTTCGGGTTGGCTGGCAAAGCGCAGGAAGTACCATGACGAATCGACAAACGTATCGAGCGTATCGGTCTCGCGCCGCGCCGCATGGCCGCATTGCGGGCAATCGACGTGCTTCCACGTCGGGTGCCGGTCGAGCGGGTTGCCCGGTACATCGAAGGTCACGTCCTCTGGCAGCGTCACCGGCAAATGCTTCTTGGACACCGGCACCACACCACAGACTTCGCAGTGGATGAACGGGATGGGCGTGCCCCAATAGCGTTGGCGCGAAACGCCCCAATCGCGCAGACGCCACACGGTCTTGCCTTCACCGAAGCCGCCTGCCTGCATGCGTTCAATCACCGCAGCCTTGGCGCTGGCAACACTCATACCATCGAGGAAGCCGGAGTTCACCAGAACCCCGTCACCTGCTTCGGCTTCCTTGCCGAAGGGCTTGTCGGCATCGGCGGGGTCGCTCGCAACCACACGCAAGATCGGCAGGCCATATTTGGTGGCAAAGTCGAAGTCGCGCTGGTCGTGCCCTGGCACGGCCATGATTGCGCCGGTGCCATATTCCATCAGCACGAAGTTGGCGATGTAGACCGGCAGATCGGCCCCGGTGAACGGGTGCTTGGCGGTGATGCCGGTATCGAAGCCCAGTTTTTCAGCGGTTTCCAGTTCGGCTGCGGTGGTCCCGCCCTTCTTGCACAGCGCGATGAAGTCCTGTGCCGCCTGATTGCCCACGGCAGCGGCTTGCGCCACGGGGTGATCTGCCGCCACGGCCACAAAGCTTGCGCCAAAGATCGTGTCGGGCCGGGTGGTATAGACTTCCAGTTTCTCGCCGCTTGAAAGATCGAACGCGAACTGCAGCCCTTGGCTCTTGCCGATCCAGTTTTCCTGCATCGTGCGGACCTTTTCGGGCCAGTTGTCCAGCGTGGAAAGGCCTTCGAGCAGTTCGTCGGCAAAGTCGGTGATCTTCAAAAACCACTGGTTCAGCTTGCGCTTTTCCACCAGCGCGCCCGAGCGCCAACCGCGCCCGTCGATCACTTGTTCGTTGGCCAGCACGGTGTGATCCACCGGGTCCCAGTTGACCGTCGATTCCTTGCGGTAAACAAGGTCTGCTGCATAAAGATCGAGGAACAGCGCCTGTTCGTGGCCGTAATATTCGGGCTCACACGTGGCAATCTCGCGGCTCCAATCGAGCGCGAAGCCCAGCCGCTTCAATTGCGCTTTCATGTTGGCGATGTTTTCGCGCGTCCAGCCGCCGGGGTGGACGCCCTTTTCCATTGCCGCATTTTCGGCGGGCATCCCGAAAGCATCCCAGCCCATCGGGTGCAGCACTTCATGGCCGCGCATCCGCTTATAGCGGGCCAGCACATCGCCCATCGTGTAATTGCGCACGTGCCCGATGTGGATGCGCCCTGAAGGATAAGGGAACATCTCCAGGACAAAGCTGCGCGGCTTTGTGCTGGCATCATCTGCGCGGAACGATTGCTGCTCATCCCACACTTGTTGCCAACGCGTGTCGGCAATCGCAGGATCAAAGCGGTCTGGCGCAGAAGTGGCGGGCGGCGTTGGTGAAGATGCGGTCATGGTCGCTCCTCTAGGCAGAGCAGCCATGACACGCAAGATTCGCCTGTAAGTCGTTTAGCCGGTGATCGAGGCACGGCGCAGGTCACGCGCCTTGGTCAGGATGATGTCTTCCAGCTTTTGCACGGTAACGGCCTGAACCGGTGCATCCACCCATTGGCCGGTGGTCGAGATCTGGCGGCTGGCGGCAACGCGCAAGGCATCGGCGCGCAGGTCCTTGTCGACGATGGAAACCGTGACCTTCATGCGTTCGCCGGGGTTCTTGGGGTTGGTGTACCAGTCCGTGACGATGACGCCGCCGTTGCTGTCTGTCTGAAGCAGCGGCATGAACGAAAGCGCATCAAGGCTTGCGCGCCACAAATAGGCGTTGACCCCGATCATGGTCACCTGGCTGGCGGCGATGTCTGCCTTTGGCCGGTCCTTCTTGCCGCAACCGGTGGCAAGGATGGCCATGGCTCCGATGACGATGCCGCGAACTACCAAAGTGCGGGTGTTGCGCGCGGTCTTAAAAGTCTTGGTCACGTGGTCACAGTCCTTGGCTTGGCGGCCTTGCACAGACACCGGCTCATTGCCGATTTCCGAATACAAGGCCGTATCGTGCTATACAGCGTCTCGAATGCCTCTATCACCCCCGCGCGCAGTGCCGCAAGCACGTTGAACACACAGGATCGGATTGATCCAA
>CAZSTP010000185.1:0-5710 GCA_964609325.1 uncultured Novosphingobium sp.
TGCCCAGTTCGATGAAGGCGACAAATTCGTTGAGCACGATCTTGGAGCCGAACAACCCGCCTGCCTGCATGGCCTCGCTCCAGCCATCTGCACCCAGCAGCAGGAAGACGGGAGCAAAAACATAGCCCAGAATCATCTGGAACGAGAGTTCCGGCATACCGAACCAGCCGCCGATATATCCCAGAATGCCGTTGGCCAAAGCGACCAGCGCCACGAACGCCAGCACCATAGCGCCTACAGCTACGGCCAGCTTCACACCGGTTTGCGCGCCCTGGCTGGCGGCCATGATGATATTGGCGGGGCGCTCTTCCTCGTCCGAGGCGAGGCTTGGTTTCACATGCGGGTTGGGCAGCGCTTCATTGCCCACTTCCGCAGGCGTTGGTGGTTCATCTGGCATCATCAGCTTGGCCATCAGGATGCCTCCCGGAGCCGACATGAAGGCCGCAGCCACCAGATAATCGATGCGTATGCCCATGCTGGCATAAGCGGCGAGGATGGTGCCCGCCACGCCCGCCATGCCCACAGTCATCACGCAGAACAATTGCGAGGGGTTCAGCGCGGCCAGATAAGGCCGGATCACCAGCGGCGATTCACTCTGCCCCACAAAGATATTGCTGGCAGCGCAGAGCGATTCCACTTTGCTGATGCCGGTCAGCTTTTCGAGCCCGCCGCCGATCCAGCGGATCACCAGTTGCATCACGCCCAGATAATAAAGGATAGAAATCAGCGCGGCGAAGAACACGATCACCGGCAGCGCCGAAATGGCAAAGCTGGTGCCGCCAATTGCGGGATCTGCCAATGGCCCGAACAGGAACGAAACCCCTGCCCGCGCAAAACCGAGCAAGCCTTCAACCCCGCTGGCCGCGCCTTGCAGCATGCGGTTGCCAAACGGCACATAGAGCACCAGCGCCGCAAAGCCTGCTTGCAGTGCAAAGGCTGCGGCCACCACGCGCAGGCGAATGGCACGGCGGTTGGTGGAAAGGGCAAAGGCAAGCGCGAGGATGAGCGCCATCCCGAGCAGACTGTAAACGACACGCATCGGGTGTGAGGCTCCGCAACACAATTGGTTTCAGCCGAACCTAATAGCGAATTGGCGCAAGCTGAAAAGCGCGCTATCGGCGTTTGATGCACGATAACGCCGCCACAGCGCCCGCAATCCCCCGTTCTTTGTTCGCAGGTGCCCTGCTTTATGGCGGAATGTGTGTGCTTGCAGGCGTTCTGGGCACCAAACTGGCCTCATTGGGACATTGGCCGCTGCTGGGCGATCTGGCGGTGGAATCGGGCATTTTCGCATTTCTGCTATTGGTAGTGATGGCCAGCGCCGCCGCTGAACTGTTCGGGCAGAATGTGGCCAACAAGCTGGTCGTGTTCGGTTTTGTGCCGCTGATCGTCTCGATGATCCTGCTCACCACCGTGATCCATGCGGTGCCGCCAGCGCCGTTCTGGAACGATCAGGATGCCTTTGCGCGGTTGCTCGGCCAAGGCGCGCGGATGCAGTTTGCAGGGCTGATTTCCTACGGCACCTCGCAAACGCTCAACGTCTTCCTGTTTTCGCGCATCGCGGGCGGGCGCGGGCGGATGCTGATGCTGCGGGCATGGCTGGCATCCCTGCTCAGCCAGGTGGTCGATACGATCCTGTTCATCACCATTTCGTTCTACGGACAGGATTTGCCGATTGTCTCGATCATGGAAGGCCAGATCATTTCCAAGCTGGTGCTTTCCACGATCATGGTGCCGCCGTTGATCTGGGTCTTCGTGAAGCTCGGCCGCTGGCTGGACCGCGCTGTTTGAACAAGGCGCGGCGCTTAAGCGTTGCGCAGCATAATGTGCCAACCGCCCCGCATCGCCAATCTTGGATTTCGCGCACTTTGCGCGTAAAGGCGCGGCCATGACTCAGAACCACGATCCTGCGATGCTCGCCAAGGCAGAAACGCTTACCGAGGCTTTGCCCTATCTCCAGCGTTATGCGGGCAAGACTTTCGTCGTCAAATATGGCGGCCACGCGATGGGCGATCCCGAACTGGCGCATGATTTTGCGCAGGACGTCGTTTTACTCAAAGCGGTGGGGATCAACCCGGTTGTCGTCCATGGTGGCGGGCCGCAGATCGGGCGTATGCTCAAGGCTCTGGGCATCGAATCGCAATTCGTCGATGGTCTGCGGGTGACCGACCGGCAGACCGCGCAAGTGGCCGAAATGGTGCTGGCAGGGGCCATCAACAAGGAACTGGTCGGCTGGATCGCGCGGGCGGGCGGCAAGGCCATCGGCATTTCGGGCAAAGATGGCGGCATGGTGCTGGCGCGCAAAGTGCAATCCAAAAAGGCGCCAAAGGCCATCTCTGACGAAAGCGGCGAACCGCTGGTGGTCGATCTCGGCTTTGTCGGCGAACCCGCGCATATCGATACGACGGTAATCGACACGATCTGCGCGGCAGGCATGATCCCCGTGATTGCGCCCATCGGCGTTGGCGAAGATGGCGAGACGTATAACATCAACGCCGATACGATGGCCGGATCCATCGCCGCCGCCATGGGAGCCGCGCGGCTGTTCCTGCTGACCGACGTTCCCGGCGTGCTCGACAAGGACAAGAACCTGCTCACCGATCTGCGCCCCGCCGACATCAAGCGGCTGGCCGAAGACGGCACGATCAGCGGCGGCATGATCCCCAAGCTGGAAACCTGTGTTCATGCGGTGGAGGCTGGTTGCGAAGCGACGGTCGTGCTGGATGGCCGCGTGCCCCACGCGATGCTGCTTGAAATCTTTACGGCACAAGGTGCGGGAACATTGATCCGCGCCTGATTGGTGTGCCGCATTTTGCACCACGTCACGGTACTTGTAGCGGGGGGAGCGGGTCGGCTAGAAGCGGTCACTGCCCATTTGAAGGATAACGCGTCATGGTTTTGTTCACGCTGATTTCAATGATCAATTACCTCGTGAACATTCTGGTGACCGTGGTGATCGTGCAGTTCGTGCTCGGCCTGCTGATCTCGTTCAACGTGGTGAACATGCACAATCAGGCGGTTGCGGCGATCTGGAAGGCTTTGAACGCCATACTGGAGCCGATGCTGCGCCCGATCCGCAAGCTGTTGCCCGATACCGGTGGCATCGATTTTTCGCCGATGGTGCTGATTATCGGCCTGAACCTGCTGCTGATTATGCTGGGCGGCATTGCCACTTCTACCGCTGGCGCTTGAGCCAATTTTTCCGAAACAGGATAATGCAATGACGGCTGCGGTGATTGACGGGAAGGCTTTTGCCGAGGGGTTGCGCGCGCGCGTGGGCACTTTGGCGGTGGCGTTTGAAGCCAAAGTGGGGCGCAAAGCGGGCCTTGCGGTGGTTCTTGTGGGCGAAGACCCGGCAAGCCAGGTCTATGTCCGCTCCAAAGGCAAAAGCACGCTGGAAGCGGGCATGAACAGCTTTGAACACAAGCTGCCTGCCGATACGTCAGAGGCCGATTTGCTCGCCGTGGTCGAACAGCTCAACGCCGATCCTGCCGTAGACGGCATCCTCGTCCAGCTTCCCCTGCCTGCCCACATGGACGAGCAGAAAGTGATCGCCACGATTGCGCCCGATAAGGACGTCGATGGCTTTCACGTGATCAATGCAGGCCGTCTTGCCGTAGGCCAGACAGGCTTTGTGCCATGCACACCGCTTGGCTGCCTGATGTTGCTGAAAGACCGGCTGGGTGATCTTTCGGGGCTGGATGCGGTTGTGATTGGCCGCTCTAACATTGTGGGCAAGCCGATGGCGCAATTGCTGATTGCGCAAAGCTGCACCGTCACCGTGGCGCATAGCCGCACCAAGGATTTGGCCGACGTGGTGCGCCGCGCCGATATTGTCGTCGCCGCCGTGGGCCGTCCCGAGATGGTCAAGGGCGATTGGATCAAGCCGGGTGCGGTCGTGATCGATGTAGGCATCAACCGCGTTGCAGGCGCGGTGGAAGGCAAGACCAGACTTGTCGGCGATGTGGACTATGCTTCTGCCGCAGCGGTTGCCTCTGCGATCACGCCTGTTCCGGGTGGTGTTGGTCCGATGACGATTGCGGTTTTGCTACGTAACGCGCTGGTCGCCGCCTATCGCAACGCCGGACTGGAGCTTGCTGCCGACGCGATTTGAGGGTTGGGGCGCATCATTGCTATGATAACCTCGTCATTCTCGCGCAGTCGGGAATGACGAAGCGGGCTGATTGTCAGAACCTATTTCGCGGGGTGGGCAGAGCGCGGACCTTCGTCTAGTCTGCCGCACATGAAGCGTTTGATACCCCTCGTTTTACTCGGCCTCACCGTCCCGGCGCTCGCGCAACCTGCGCCAGAGGCCGCTCAGGGCCGCCCCCAGCGTGCCTATGCCAATCCCAGCGCGCTGATTGCCGCCGATATCGGCTTGGCCCGTCTGGCCCGCGAGAAAGGCCAGTCGACGGCGATGCGCGAAACAGCCGATGAGGCAGCGGAACTGCTGGAGGGCGGACGGGCGCTTGCCAAAACAGCGCTGAAGGATCGCAAAGACCCCGCTAAAGCCGATCAATGGGCGCCGCATTTTGCGTGGATCAGTTGCGATGGTTCCGCCGGACTGACCTTTGGCAGCTCGCAAAGTCCGGACGAGAGCCATGGCGAATACCTGACCGTCTGGCAGCGCCAGATCAAAGGCAAAGTCGATTGGAAATGGGTGCTGCGTGACGTGCAGGCCCTGCCCGCTCGCTTGCGCGATCCCGATTGGGCCGAGGGCAAAGTGGCCGATTGTCCGGTGCGCAAGCCATCCGAAGTGATGACAACGCCCGCTTCGGACAAACGCAAACCTGAAAAGCAAAGCAAGGTGCCACCATTCCGCCCGCTCGCCGGGCCAATTCCTGCAACCGACGCACCATCAGGTGCCGATAGCAAGGATGGCCAATCGCGCGATGGCTCACTGGCATGGCGATCAACCGTCATGCCGGATGGCAGCCGCCGCTTTGCCGCATGGATGTGGAAAGATGGCACGATGCAGGAAGTAATCGTGCGCAATTTCAAGGCGAATGGAGCTTAATTCGTGATGTGGCAATTGTTCGTCTCGGCTTTCGTCACGCTGTTTGTGGTGATCGATCCTCCCGGCTGCGCCCCGATTTATGCGGGCCTTACCGCCAATGCCACCGCCAAACAGGCCTTCAGCATGGCCCTGCGCGCCTGCCTGATCGCGACCGGCATCCTGCTGGTATTCGCGCTGTTTGGCGAAGACCTGCTGGGCGCGCTGCATATCGAACTCGATAGCTTTCGCATTGCCGGCGGGATCATGCTGTTCCTGATCGCGTTGGATATGGTGTTCGAAAAACGCACCGAACGCCGCGAAGAGCGCGCCGAAAAAGTGCGCACTGCACAGCCTCAGGTTGAGGACGTTGCCGTGTTCCCCATGGCCATGCCGATGCTGGCAGGGCCGGGCTCTATCGCGTCGGTCATGCTGCTGACGGCGCGGGCCAAAGGCTCGACCGAGACATTGGTGATTCTGGGTGCGCTGGCAGCGGTGATGGTGCTGAGCTTCATCGCGCTGGTGGGGGCACGCCCGATCATCCGCGCGCTGGGATCGCAAGTGGAGGCGGTCGTCACCCGCCTTTTGGGCGTATTGCTGGCAGCGCTGGCCGCGCAATTCGTGATCGACGGGATTCAGGCGCAGTTTTAAGCTTTATTGCAGCGTCACCCGCCCGCCGTCATCATTGTCGCGCTTGCTGAAGAATTGCATCAATTG
>CAZSTP010000186.1:0-5707 GCA_964609325.1 uncultured Novosphingobium sp.
GCCTGCCTTTGGCCGAAGCGATGCGGCGCGAAGAGCCCAGCTTTCCGCCGATCTATCGCGCGATGGTGGCGGCGGGCGAAAATTCGGGCAGCTTGCCCGCCATCGCTGACCGGCTGGCCGATATGCTGGAGCGGCAGGCGCAAGTGCGCGGCAAGATCATCGCGGCGCTGGCTTATCCAATCGTGCTTTCGCTGGTGGCGATTGGCGTGGTGACGGGGTTGATGGTTTCGGTCGTGCCGCGCGTGGTGGAACAGTTCGATAATGCGAGCCGCCAGTTGCCCATGCTGACGCGGGTGGTGATCGGGATTTCGCAGTTCCTCAGTGCGTGGTGGTGGGCATTGCTCGCGCTGATGGCACTGGCGGTGGGCGGGTTCATCCGCGCGCTTCGCAATCCGGCGTTCAAGCTGCGCTTTGATTCCGCGCTGTTGCGCATTCCGTTTATCGGCAAGCTGATCCGCGATGTTCATGCAGCGTCTCTGGCGCGTACGCTTTCCACGATGATCGAGGCGCGGTTGCCGTTGGTGGATGGTTTGCGCTTGGCAACGCGGACGGTTTCCAACGCGGTGCAGGCGCAGTCTTTGGCGGGTATCAGCGAAAAAGTGCGCGCGGGCGGCTCCTTGTCGACTGCGCTGCGCGAAGCCGGGACATTCCCGCCGCTGCTGGTTTATCTTGCTGCCAGCGGCGAGGCGGCGGGGCAGTTGGGCGTGATGCTGGAACGCGCCGCCGATTACCTTGAGCGTGAATTCGAAGCCTTTACCGCCGCGGCCATGGCGCTGCTGGAGCCTGCGATCATCGTCGTGATGGGCACGGCGGTGGCGCTGATCATCCTTGCGATCCTGCTGCCGATTTTGCAGCTTCAGAACCTGACGGGCCTGTGACATGACTGATATTGAACCAACCGAGACACCGGAAGCCAAGGCCAAGCGCCGTCGCAACGGTTTCAGCCTTGTTGAATTGATGGTGGTGATTTTCATCATCGGTCTGCTGGCCACGGTGGTGCTGATCAACGTGCTGCCGAGCCAGGACAAGGCGATGGTGGTCAAGGCGCGGTCGGATATCGCCACGCTGGAGCAGGGCATGGAAATGTACCGCCTCGATATGGCGAGCTATCCCGGGCAGGGTGAGGGTTTGACGGCATTGCGGACGCCGCCTGCCAATTTGTCGATGCCGCAGAATTACCGGTCCGGCGGCTATGTGAAAGACCTGCCGAGCGACCCTTGGGGCCGCCCTTACCAGTATCAGGTGCCGGGCCGCGATGGCCGTCCGTTTGAAATCTTCTCGCTGGGGGCCGATGGGCAGCCGGGCGGGGATGATCTGAACGCCGACATCTACGCCGGACAGAACTGACGCCAAGCCGATGGTGCAGCCTGCTTCTCCTCTGGACGGCCTGATCGTTCTGGTCTCTGCCAAGCCGGATCACGTCTGGCACTGGTGGCGCGTGCGCGATGGCAGTGTTGGCGCGGCGCAGGCGTTTGACGCCAGGGCCGAGGCCGCGCCGTGGGGCGAGGTGGGCGAGGTGACCGTGCTGGTTCCGGCAGGCGATGCGCCGGTGCGCGATAGGCCGATGCCCGATATGCCGCTGGCACAGGCCATGGCGGCGGAACGCATGGGTTTAGGCCAAGGCGGGCTGGAAGCAGCGACGCGGCATGTTGCGGTGGGGGCAGATGCGGGGCGGTTGCTGTCATGCGCGGTTTCGGCAGAGCATATGGACCGCTGGATCGCGGCGCTGGCCGAACACGGGATTGATCCGGTGGCCATGGTGCCCGCCAGTCTTGTGCTGCCGCGTGCCGAGGGTTTGTTGGTGCTGGCCGACCTTGGCGGGCAATTGCTGGCGCGTACCGGCGATGCGGCATTTGCGGGCGAGGCGGCGCTGGTTGAGGCGCTGGCGGGGGCGCTGCCGCAAACGGCACCGGGCGATGATGAGCTGGCGCAGCGATTGGCGGAGGTTCACGCCAATCCGCCGTTGAACTTGCGGCAGGGTGTCTATGGGCTTCGCCGGGTTTCGGTGTTCCGGACGGGCAATTGGCTGGGGCTTCTGCGCATGGCGGCCGTTGCGGCTTTGCTGGCGCTTTTGCTGATGCTGGTGTGGGTGGTGAAGTGGAACCTTGATAGTTTAGTTGAGGAAACACATGCGCTGGAGCTTGTACAAGCGCGGTTTCCGGCGGCGACCGATCTGGATAGCGGCGAGCGTTTGTTGAACGCCGAACTGGCCAAGCGCGGGTTGGGCGGGGCGAGTTTCAGCGCGCCTGCTGCGGCGTTGTTGGAAACGATCCGCCCGATCCAGTCGGTGCGGCTGCGTGATCTGGGCTATAGCGCGGATGGCACCTTGCGCTTTACGGTGGCCGCGCCGCGCGCCGAGGACGTTAACAAAGTATTGATATCATTGCAAAATCAAGGTTGGAAGGTGACGGTTCCGCCCGCGCTTGCACCTGATCCCACCGGCGCCACGGTTGCGGCCATAACCTTGAGGGCACCGTGATGGGCAGGGTAAGTGCATGGTACATCGGACTGAGCGGGCGCGAGCGTTTGCTGGTGAGCGTGGCGGGCGGACTGATGGCGCTGATCGTGCTGGTTTACGGGATCATCCTGCCCGTGGGCGCGGCGCTGGACGAGGCCGCGGTGCGGCACCGGCTGGCGACCGAGCGCGCCGGACGGATCGCCGCGCAGATCGATGCGCTGAAATCCGCCCCGCGCGCCAAAGCCGCGGTATTGGCGGGGCCGATCGAACAAGTGGCAGGCGCAAGCGCACAGGAAGCCGGATTTATCGTCCAGTCCAACCAGCGGCGCGGTGAGGATGCTGCGGTGATCGTGATCCCCGCCGCGCGGCCACAAGCAGCGCTGGCGTGGATTGACGGGTTACCGGCGCAAGGGCTGGCGGTGGAACAATTGACGATGACACCTGCGCCCGATGGCAGCGTTTCGGTGAACCTGACAGTGCGGCGGAGCGGATCGTGATCGGGCGCTGGATCTTTGTGCGCGAACGCGCGCTGACGCGGCGCGGGTGGCTGGCGCTGGCGGGACTGACCGCGCTTGGCCTGATCGCGCTGGTGCCCTTGCGCGCCGTGCTGGGCATGGCCGCGCCCGAAAATGTGACCGCGCGCAGCATCGAAGGATCGGTGTGGAGCGGACGGATCGGCGATTTGCGGGTTGGGCCATTGCCGCTGGGCACGCTTGAGGCGGGCTTGCGGCCCTTGCCCCTGCTGCTGGGCCGCGCAGAGTTTGCGCTGGAGCGCGCGGGCAATGCCCCCTTTGCCGCCACGGCCTCGGCCAGCGGCGGCGATGTGCGGCTTTCGGGCGTGAACGGCGTGGTCGCCTTGCCTGACGGGCTGGGCGGACTGCCGGTCACATCGCTGACCTTCGGCGATTTTTCGGTGCAGATGGCCGATGGCAAGTGCGCCAAGGCCGATGGCACGCTGGGCATGGAAATCGCCTCGCCCGGGCCATTGCTGGCGCAAGCCATCACCCTTTCGGGCAAGGCGCGCTGCGAGGGCGGAGCGCTGCTCGTGCCGATGCAAGGGCCGGGCGGCATGGAACGCCTGACCCTGCGCATCGCAGGCAGCGGCCGCTGGCAAGCCGACCTCGTACTGACCGGCCTGCCCCCCGAAGTGAGCGGACCGCTGTTGCAGGGCGGCTTCACCGCGCGCGCGGGAGGCGTGGGCATAGGGACCAGCGGGCAGTTTTAGGGGGTGGGTGATGCGGGGGTTTTGGTGGCTTTCGCTCCGCCTCCCACCCCTCGTTCGTCATTCCCGCTCCCTCATTCGTCATTCCCGCGAAGGCGGGAATCCAGCGCGACCGTTGACTGGATTCCCGCCTTCGCGGGAATGACGAAGTGGGGGGGGCGGTTGGTAATTGGGGTTTTCGCACCTGTCACCGTAATTCCGGCACCGTAATTCGCGGTTCGTGGAGGCTGCCGGTGGCACGCTGGAACTGCGCATAGAGCTTCCCGGCACCGGCGCGTTCATGCTGACCGGCGTGGGCGGGATTGATGCGGGGAAGCAGGCTGTTTGATCGGGTTGCGGCGGATTGTGCAATTAGGTTTGAGGCGCGCGGTTGGCATTTGGGGGTTTTCGCACCTGTTACCGTAATTCCTGTTACCGTAATTCTGATGCGGGGGACACCTGTCCTTGTCGTTCTACCCTTCGTCATTCCCGCCCCCTAGTTCGTCATTCCTACCCCTTCGTTCGTTATTCCAACTCCCTCATTCGTCATTCCCGCGAAGGCGGGAATCCACTCAACGCCCGCACTGGATTCCCGCCTTCGCGGGAATGACGAACTGGGGGCGACGGATGTTATTTGGGTGGCGCACCTGTCATCGTAATTATCCCGCATTTATCAGACATTGGCGCGATGGACTCTGAGCCGAATATCAGGAACAAGATGAGCCGTGGAAAATTCATAGCGGTGTTCTTAATCCAATGTTTCGAAGCGATTGGCGCAATTTCGGTAAGACTATCGGACTAACCAGCGCTGCGTTCTTTCTTTTGGCGCTGCTGTACGTGGTCGGCTTCTACGCTGGGAATGCCTCAGGTTTTTACGACGGACAGGCAGAACGCACAGCCAGCCAATATCCCAGCGACACCCAGCGCATTATAGATGAATGCTTCAAGCTGCCTACGCGGGCCGCAACCAGTGAGTGCATAAGCGAGGCTCATGCAGCCTCCCAAGAAAACCAACGCGCTGTGCACGATCTGAAAGCCCAGCGGGATATGTCGGATTGGGCTTGGTGGGTTATGATAATAGGAGCGCTGCAATTCTTTGCGACTATCGCTACCCTTGGATTTGTAAAGCTCACCCTTGATGCCACTTTGGAAGCCGTGAAGGACACCGGAGACGCCACTAAGGCGATGTTGGCGCAAAACGAGATCAGCAAATACGCTCAAAGGCCGTGGATTGAGGTTGAGGTAGAGAAGGTATCGATGTCGAGTAGCAGTGAGACTTTTAGCCTGACTGTGGATTTGATCCTGCGAAACCGAGGGCATACTCCCGCGCTCAACATACTTTCTCGCGGAAAATTAATCATTAGGCATGGAAAGCAGGAAATCGAAGGGGATATCTCCCCTGGGGAGGACTACACTAGAAGTGTCCATAATTTGCTTCCAGGTGGCAGTGGGCATAATTCCATTCACCCAAAGATGCCTGCTGATTTGATACCAAAAAGAACGGTCCGTTTTGGGGGGCAGAAAGTGGTCGATGGATTGTACTTTGTTCCAACCTTGGAGATCAAAGTCGATTACGAATGGGGTGACCCCATCGAGCACGGGCGTACAATCAAGAGGTTCTCCATTAGCGCAGTCGATCCCTTCTACCACGAGCGAGACGAGCGGCTGGGAATCCCCATCACCTTGGGAGCTATACCTGTCCCTCCGTTGAAGGCTATCGAAGTTGCATCCCCCGAAATTAGCTAGATGCATGACAGCCATCAATGTGGTTGGATTTGCGGTGACAGGTGCGAAATTCCCCAAATTACATTAGAAGCCCGCCGATCTTCGGCAGTTCTCAAACACACCCGTCGCAAACCCACCCCCAGCCCCTCCCGCTTGCGGGAGGGGGGTGAGAAGGGGAGCCTTTTCCGGTTGCGGGAGGGGCGTTTGGTGGGGGAGGTGCGCCCGCCCGTGAAGGCGATCCCCCCAAGCGCCCCAACCTTACGCCTGTGTTTGGGTGAGGAACCAGACGCGTTGTTCGGCTTGGTCGGTCCAGTCGTCGGCGA
>CAZSTP010000187.1:0-5702 GCA_964609325.1 uncultured Novosphingobium sp.
TGGCGGAGAGGCAGGGATTCGAACCCTGGATACGGTCACCCGTATGCCGCATTTCGAGTGCGGTGCATTCGACCACTCTGCCACCTCTCCGCGAAGTGTCCTTTGGGTGCCTGTGAAGGCATTGCCCGGTCGAGGAAGCGCGCCGTTAGCGCATGGTTTTGGTCTTGCCAAGCAAAAAACGGCAACCTTTTCCATTGGCTCGCTTGTTTGCAGCGCGGCATGCGCCTATATGGCTGTCATGGACCGTGCGAGTTTCTTTTCGCCCCAAGCCGGACGCGATATTTCGGCTCCCCCCGTCTCAACGGCGCGCTTTTCTATTGGCGAAGTCGTGCGGCATCGCACGTTCGGCTTTCGCGGCGTGGTTGTCGATGTCGATCCCGTCTTTGCCAATAGCGAAGAATGGTACCAGTCGATTCCCGAAGATATCCGCCCGCTTCGCGACCAGCCCTATTACCACCTCCTCGCCGAAAATGACGAGAGCAGCTATGTCGCCTATGTCAGCCAGCAGAACCTGCTGGGTGATGCCGATGCAGGGCCCGTCGATCACCCGTCGATCGAAGAGATGTTCGAAGGCTTCCGCAACGGGCGCTACCACCTGCACCGCAGCCTGTCGCATTGAAAACGGAGGGCGGCAACGCCCCCCCGATCAGCTCTTCAGTTTCCATCCGGAACGCAACACCACATAAAGCAGCGCAGCCAGCGCCAGATTCAGCACGCCCAGGCCGATAGCGCCTTGCAGCACCGCCAGATTGGTGTCGCCAATATCGCTCTTGCCCAAAAAGCCGAAGCGGAAGCCCGAGATTACATAGAAAATCGGGTTCGCGCGGCTGACCGCCTGAAACGCGGGCGCAAGATTGTCGATCACGTAAAACGTGCCTGAAAGCATCGAAAGCGGGGTGATCACAAAGTTCGTGATCGCGGCGTTATGATCAAATTTCTCGGCCCAGATCGATGTCAGCACGCCGATTTGCGCCAGAAGGATCGATCCCATCAAGCCGAACCAGATCACGGCCCAAAGATGCGCCACATGCAAGTCCACACCCGGCCACAGCAGCATCGCAGCAGCCACCGCAAAGCCTACCAGCACCGCGCGCGTCACGGCTGCGCCGATCAGCGCGCTCATCAGCTCGCCGGTGCTGATCGGCGGCATCAGGTAATCCACAATCGTGCCCTGTATCTTGCCGCCCAGCAGGCTGAAGCTGGAATTGGCAAAGGCATTGTTGATCATCGCCATCGCAATCAGGCCCGGTGCCACGAAGCTGGCAAAGTTTACGCCCAGCACAATCCGGCTGCTGCCACTCGCCCCGCCGCCTAATGCAAGGGTGAAGATCATGAGATAAAGCAGGGTTGTTACAGCAGGTGCCCAGATCGTCTGGGTCTGCACCTTGAAGAAACGACGGACTTCCTTCATATAGAGAGTCCACAGCCCCAACCTGTTGAAGCCGCGGAACACCGGCTGCCCGGGTGGAGTGAAGGTTCCGGCGTTGCGGGGGTCCGCCTTGTCGGTGATTGCCCCATCCCGGGGTGACGATTGAATGGCCATGCCGTGTGCGGTATCGCGCGGGCAAGGCAATGGCAAGAATTGCCGACCGGGCATTGTTGCCCGGACAGAAGAAAACGGTCGGGCACCGCCCCTCCGCATGAAGGACGTTTGAAGGCATGAGCTGGACCGAAGAGCGCATCGAAAAGCTGGCGAAGATGTGGGAAGGCGGCTCGACCGCCAGCCAGATCGCCGAAGAGCTTGGCGGTGTCAGCCGCAATGCCGTTATCGGCAAAGCCCACCGCTTGGGCCTCAAATCGCGCCCTTCCCCTGTAAAGGCCAACGAAAAGACCGAGGCACCGGTCGTTGCGGCAGCGCCCAAAGTAGCCAAGCCCACGCCGCCGCCTGCGCCTGAACCCAAGATGGCTGTGCCACCACGCCCGGCACCTACGCCCACCCCGCCCCCTGCCCCTCGCGCCGCCGCGCCATCGTCAATGCCTGAACTGCGCGATGTCACAGCGGACCCTGGCATGGAATTGCCGGCCCCCAAACCGATGCCGCGAATCGTTTCGGTCGGCCCCGGCGGTTTCTTGCGACAAGGCCCCGGTGATCAGCAGGCCCCGATTCCACCCGCGCCGCCGCGCCGCCTCGTCCCTGCGCGCCCCAGCCCCGAGATATCGGACAAGACCAGCCTGCTCGATCTCAATGATCGCATCTGCCGCTGGCCGATGGGCCACCCTGGTGAGCCTGACTTCCACTTCTGTGGTGATAAGGTGAACCCCGGTTTCCCCTATTGCGTCGATCATTGTGGCCGCGCCTATCAGGCACAATTGCCGCGCGGGCACCGTCGCCCTCCGCCGCCAATGCCGTTCGGCGGCCCTCGCGTCCGTTAAATCCCGCCCACGCTGCTTCGGCAGAATAGCAAATTGCCAAATTCCGCGCGCCGCAGTGGTTAATTCCCTGCGGCGCGCGTCGTTCTACTGTGCATGAATCACGAAGAATCAGCGCGCGGTTCGCGGTCCCGTTTGCTCAAGTGGCTTGGTCTGTCGGATGACGAGCAAGCGCCTGAAGCTGTGCCACCGGTCGATGCCGATGCTTTTCGTGATCCCACCGCACGCGAGATATGGCTGCCGGCAAAGCGCCGCATGATCGGCAAAGTGGCGGATTTCCTGATCGATCACGATCTTGAAGTGATGCCACGTACCCTCGGCATCGCTTATGATTGCATCACCGGCGGCAATCCCAAGCTATCGCAGGCCATCCTTGAACGCACCGAGGCAGGCCTTCCGGTCACGCTCAAGTGGCTCGAACAGATGCAGCGCGAGGCAGAAGGCGAAAGCAGCGCCGAGATGCTCGCCGCGCTGATGACCCGGCTCGAAGAAAGCCTGCAAGAATTCTCGCGCACCACCAACAGCGCCCGCAGCGCCACCAGCGAATATGGCGCAGCGCTGCAACAGCACGTCGATGATCTCGAACAGGTCAGCAAGGCCGGTGTGGTCATCACCGAACTGGCCTCGCTCGCGCGGGCGATGATGAGCCGCACGCGCGAAATCGAACACAACCTCAACGAATCCGAAAAGCGCGCGTCCACCCTCCAGCAAAGCCTCGACGAGGCCCGGCGCGTGGCCGATGAAGATCACCTGACCGGCCTGCCCAACCGCCGCGCTTTCGAAGTGATGTTCGACAAGGAAATCGAAAGCGCACGGGAAACAGGCGATTCCCTGTGCGTTGCCTTTGTCGATATCGATCACTTCAAACGCGTGAACGATACCCACGGCCACGCCTCGGGTGATCGCGTGCTCAAAGTGGTCGCCGAAACGCTCAGCCGCATTTCCAACGCACGCTGCCATGTGGCACGGCACGGAGGCGAGGAATTCGCCGTCATCTTCCGCGCGATAACGCCCGAAAAGGCGTGGCAACGGCTGGATGGAGCGCGCGAAGAGATCGCCGAGAGACGCCTCGTCAATCGGGCAACCGACATGCCGTTTGGCAAGATCACCTTCTCGGGCGGCATTGCCGACGTGTTCGCCTATGCCTCGAAAAGCGAAGCCTTGCGCGCAGCAGACGAGGCGCTTTACACCGCCAAGCAATCAGGCCGGAACCTGATCAAGCTGGCAGGCCAGGACCCGCCGCCCCTGCAAGACGCGGCGTAGGCCCGAGCCTTAGCGATATTGCGAATTCTGGCTGCGCTGGAACGTATAACGCGCCACATTGCCCTCAATCATGTCCTTCTTGAACACGCCGCGCATTTCCTCGGCCCCTTCTTCGCGGGTGCAGACAAGGCGCGTGCCGCCCGATGGCAGGGTTTCAATCGCGCTGATCGAAACGCCCGCCTTTTCACAACTCGTGCGGACTTTGGCTTCAGGCAAGCGAAGATTCATGGCGCGGCTCATACGGTCGTCCTTTGATGGGAAATATCGGGAAATTCGGAGTCACCCATCAGGCGCAACCAGCCATTGGCGGCATTCGCGCCTTCAGCCTGCTGCCAGGCGTGAATGCGCTTGGCCACCGAACCTGCCGATTCAAGGTGGCGCGTGCGCAACGTGCGACAGGTGGTAATCATGGCGCGCATCAACGATTGCTGATGCTCGGCATATTGAAAATTGAGGTCCACAGCGGACTCCCACTTCGTAAGCGGGAGCGCATTGGGTCTCTCAGCCGATGATGCCTACAGTGGTCGTCCCATCGATGGTCGGGGCATAGACGCAAATCGCTGAAATGGCAACTTGCGCCGCCGGTACAGCCTCAGCCGCGCCCGCGATAGGATGCCACCCCCTGATCGGGCAGCCACAGCCCTTCGGGCGGAGCACCCGATTGCCAGAACACATCGATCGGAATGCCGCCGCGCGGATACCAATAGCCGCCGATGCGCAACCACCGCGGGTTCATCTCGGCAAACAACCGCTGGCCGATGCCCACCGTCACATCTTCATGAAAGCCTGCATGGTTGCGGAACGATCCAAGGAAAAGCTTCAAAGCCTTTGATTCGACAATCGTTTCGCCCGGCGCATAATCAATCACCAGATGGGCAAAATCGGGCTGGCCGGTCACGGGGCACAGCGAGGTAAACTCAGGCGCGGCAAAGCGGATCATGTAAAGCGTGCCGGGGCGCGGATTGGGCACATAGTCCAGCGCCGCCTCTTCCGGGCTCGCGGCAAGCGCGCTGGTCTTGCCAAGGTAGATCGGTCCTTCGCTGGCCATGTCGTAAATGTCCTCAATTCCGGTCAAGCTGGCCCGCCATGGGCAAATAATCACGTACCGGCCATGCACCGCCCGCCGCCTTTGGGCAAGCCGGTGAAGCTTGCCCCTTGGTCCAGTGCCCTTTGATCCGGATTTTGCCAAAGACACTTTTTGCCAAAACCATTTTTTGATCTCGACGCCCACCAGCGCCGGGGTTAGTCTGGCAAGATGCGAACCTGCACAAGACGGGTCGCACACAGCAGGCAGGAGCATAAAGAACCATGGATTCACTGGTGTCTACCCAGTGGCTCGCGGACGAAATCGGCGCGAGTGACCTTCGCATTGTCGACGCGACAGCCTTTTTGCCAGAACATGGCCGCGATCCTTTGCGCGAATATGAAGCGTGCCACATCCCCGGCGCGGTATTCATGGATCTGGCCGACATCGTTGATAGCGCCTCGCCTGTCCCCAACACCCTGCCCTCGGCGGAAAAGTTCGCCAGCCGCATGCAGGCGCTTGGCCTCGGGGATGGCAGCCGCGTGGTGCTCTACGATGATAGCCCGGTCAAAACCGCCACCCGCGCATGGTTCATGCTGACAATGTTCGGCGCGCAAAACGTCGCGCTGCTCGATGGCGGTATTGCAAAGTGGAAGGCAGAAGGCCGCAAATGCGCGCAAGGCCTTGAAAAGCTGCGCCACCGCCATTTCACCGTCTGGTCCGATGATAGCCACGTCCGCACCAAAGCCGATGTCCTCGCCAACCTTGCCAGCAATGCCGAACAAGTGATCGACGCGCGCGGCGCCCCCCGCTTCACCGGCTCGGTCCCCGAAGCCAACCCTGCCCTTGCCAGCGGCCACATCCCCGGTGCGCGCAACCTGCCCTACGCCACCCTGTTCGCCCCTGATGGCACGTGGAAATCGCCCGAAGCCATCAAAGCCCTGTTCGAAGCCGCCGGCATAGACCTCGCCCGCCCCCTCATCTCCTCCTGCGGCTCCGGCATGACCGCCAACGTCCTGATCTTCGCCGCCCACCTGATCGGCAA
>CAZSTP010000188.1:0-5700 GCA_964609325.1 uncultured Novosphingobium sp.
GCAGAAGGCGCACATGTCGTGCTGAACGGCTTTGGTGATGCCGCAGAGATAGCCAGATTGTGCGATGAACTGGCCGCTATAAGCGGCGGTCGCGCGATCTATGCGCCGGCCGATCTCACCCGCCGCGAAGGCACAGAGGCGATGGTGGCAGCTGCGCTGGCAGAGTTTGGCGCGATTGACATCCTTATCAACAATGCGGGCATGCAGCACGTTGCACCGGTTGAGGAGTTTCCGGTCGAAAAGTGGGACGCGATCATCGCGTTGAACCTGACCTCGGCGTTTGATGCCTGCCGTCTCGCCATTCCGGGCATGAAGGCGAAAGGTTGGGGGCGGATCATCTTCACCGCCTCGGCGCATTCCCTTACCGCGTCGCCCTTTAAAGCGGCCTATGTTTCGGCAAAGCACGGTATTGCCGGGCTGGCCAAAACACTGGCGCTGGAATTGGCGACGCACGGGGTAACGGCCAATTGCATCAGCCCCGGCTATGTATGGACGCCGCTGGTCGAGAACCAGATCCCTGATACGATGAAGGCGCGAGGGATGACGCGCGAGCAGGTGATCAACGATGTGATGCTGGTCCGCCAGCCCACCAAGGAGTTCGTCCAGCCCGAAGACCTTGCGGCTTTGGCATTGTTTCTGTGCCGTCACGAGGCGCGGAACATCACGGGCGCAAATTACAACATGGATGGCGGATGGGTGGCAGAATAAGGGGCTGTCGGCCAAATCTGTAAAGTTCTGTTCATGCCTTAAGGTCCAATTGGGAACTTGCACGGCACTGAAGGTTTTGAGAACAAGGGATACGGCGTAACGTGTGGGGACGGTGATGAAGCGGGCAGGGGGCTTTCGCAAGGCAGGGTTGGGGGCGCTGATTCTCGGCGCTCTTCTGCTCGTCGCCGCGAAGCCTGCACCGAAAAAGCCTACTCCGCTTGAATTGGCGTTGAAATCGCACGTCGAAGTTCTGGCGAGTGATGAGTTTCAGGGCCGCGAACCCGGCACCGAGGGTGAGACGAAAACCCTGCGCTATCTGGCGAGACAGTGGTTTGATATTGGCTTGGAGGCTGGCACCAATATGCCAGGCAATGGCTGGTTTGCGCCGGTGGATCTGGTTGAGCGTGAACCTGTGATCTCGCGCGCGGGCTTTATGCGCGGGCGCAAGCGTTTGCCTTTACCTGAAGATAGCGTGTTTGTAGTCACATCGGGATTGCGCAGTTTGGTGCAGAACGCGCCACTTTTGTTTGTCGGTCACGCCTCTTTTCCAGCCTTGCCCCGTGCCGAACTGGCAGGCCGGGTGGCGGTTATGCTCGACAGCCTTCCGGCAGGCGCAGACCCCAAGAAGTTCGAGGATCGTGCGGGCCTTCTGCTGGATGCAGGCGCTTTGGCTGTCGTGACAGTGCTGGACGGCGAACGCGGTCTGGAAGATGTCATCGCGCGGCGCAATCGTGCAGGTTATGCGATTGCAGGCGAAAAGATCAGCGATGAGATCGAAGCTTTTATGTCGGTTGAGACAGCGGACATGCTGCTTGCCGGATCACCACTTGGCAATGTTGCCAAGTTACGTGCTGATGCAACCGCAAAGCAGTTCGCCCCTTATGCATTAGGTATTAACGGTACTTTTGAGGCAACCAGTCGCGAAACGCGGATCAGGACGCACAACCTGATTGGCCGTATTCCGGGCCGCAATCCCAATGGCGGGGTCGTTCTGATGATGGCGCATTGGGATCACTTCGGGCAATGTGCGCAGGCCCCGGCTGAAGACCTGATCTGCAACGGCGCGATTGATAATGCATCGGGCCTTGCCGTGGTAACCGAAGCTGCGCGGATCTTGGCGAAGGGCCGCATGATGGATCGCGATGTCTATGTCGTCGCCACCACGGGCGAGGAACTGGGCTTGCTGGGCGCATTCGCCTTTGCCGAAAATCCGCCTATTCCGCTTGAACGGATTGTGGCCGCGTTCAACGTCGATAGCACAGGTCTTGTGCCCAAAGGCAGTCCGGTGGGCATTGTCGGAAAAGGGCTGACCCCGCTTGATCCCCTGATCGCCGATGTGGTGCGCCGGACAAAGCGCAAGTTGGCCCCCGGCGATGGCCCTAATGCCTATATCAAACGCCAGGACAGTTGGGCTCTCATGCAACATGATGTTCCCGCAGTGATGGTCAGCAGCAGTTATGGTGACATGGAGCGGATTGAACGCTTCATGGAAGATACTTATCACCGCCCGCTTGACCAGGCAGGGGCGGGCATCAATTACTCTGGCATGGCCGACGATGTTGCCCTGCAAGTGGAACTCGTCCGTGCTTTTGCTGATGCAAAGCGCTATCCCGCGCGCGGTACAGCGCGTCGCCAAACCCCCTAGCGGAACTGCCTTATCCTGTTTACATGGGCCGCCACGAATCCCCCGACTTAAAGAAGTGGCAACCCGCATGGATATCCCTCTCGGCCTTACTTTCGATGACGTTCTGCTGCGTCCCGCCGAGTCGGATCTGGTGCCATCACAAGCAGATACCCGCACCCGGTTGACCAAGACCATCGGCCTCAACATCCCTGTGATCTCGTCTGCGATGGACACGGTGACCGAGGCTGACATGGCCATCGTCATGGCGCAGCTTGGCGGAATTGGCGTACTTCACCGCAACCTTTCGATTGAAGAACAGTGCGCTGCGGTGCGCGCGGTAAAGCGCTTTGAAAGCGGCATGGTCGTCAACCCGATCACGATTTCGCCCGATGCCACGCTGGGTGAAGCCAATGCGATCATGCGCGCCAACAGGATCAGCGGCATTCCCGTGGTGGAAGCTTCGGGCAAGCTTGTCGGCATCCTGACCAACCGCGACGTGCGCTTTGCCGATAATCCGATGCAGCCCGTTCGCGAATTGATGACGCATGAAAACCTTGCCACGGTGCCGCTTGGCGCCAGCGGTGACGATGCGCGCCGCCTCCTGCACCAGCGCCGGATTGAAAAGCTGTTGGTGGTTGATGACGCTTTCCACTGCATCGGCCTGATCACGGTCAAGGACATCGAAAAGGCCGTGACGTTCCCCGATGCCACCAAAGACGCCACCGGCCGTCTGCGCGCAGCTGCGGCTACGACAACCGGCGAAAAGGGCCTTGAGCGCACCCGTGCCTTGATTGACGCCGAGTGCGACGTGATCATCATCGATACCGCGCATGGCCACAACCGCGATGTTGCGCGTGCCGTGGAAGCGGCGAAAAAGCTTTCGAGCACCATTCAGGTCATTGCTGGCAATGTTGCCACCGGCGAAGCAACGCGGTCTTTGATCGATGCGGGCGCTGATGGCATCAAGGTTGGCATCGGGCCGGGATCGATCTGCACCACGCGGATTGTGGCCGGTGTCGGCGTGCCGCAGCTCACCGCCGTGATGGAATGTGCCGAGGAAGCCGAAAAATCGGGCGTGCCGGTCATCGCTGATGGCGGCCTGCGCACTTCGGGCGATGCGGCCAAGGCTTTGGCCGCAGGCGCAAGCACGGTGATGATCGGATCGATGCTGGCGGGCACCGAAGAAGCGCCGGGCGAGACGTTCCTGTATCAGGGCCGGGCCTACAAGTCTTATCGCGGCATGGGTTCGGTCGGGGCGATGGCGCGCGGCAGTGCGGATCGCTATTTCCAGCAGGACATCAAGGACCAGATGAAGCTGGTACCCGAAGGTATCGAAGGTCAGGTGCCGTTCAAGGGCCCGGCCAAGGACGTGGTTCACCAGTTGGTGGGCGGCATCAAGGCGGCGATGGGCTATACCGGCAGCGCCACGATCGAAGCCTTGCGCAAGCGCGCCAAATTCGTGCGCATCACGAATGCCGGCTTGCGCGAAAGCCACGTTCACGACGTGACGATCACCCGCGAAGCGCCGAACTACAAGGCCGGTTGAGCATCGCCCGGTCGAGCATCACACGGTGACGCCCCCGGCGCGCGTACAGGCGGCGATTGATATTCTCGATGCGGTGATCGATGCCGCACGGGGGCAGGGCGCTTCGGCTGACCGGATAGCGGCAGATTGGTTCAGGGCGCGGCGTTTCGTCGGCTCGAAAGACCGCCGTGCCATCCGCGATCTGGTATGGAGCGCGATCAGGGCTTGTGGTGACGTGCCGATCACTGGCCGGGCGGCCATGCTGCGTCTGGCCAAGGGCGATGCCACACTGGCCGCACTGTTTGACGGATCAAACTATGGTCCTGCACCCGTCGTGGTTGGTGATCCGGTGGCCGATGCCGGTGTCGCGCCCGCTTGGCTGGTCGATCAGATGATCGATTCAGGGCTGGACGGTGATGAACAGGCCGCGTTGCTGGGCCGGGCACCATTGGATCTGAGGGCCAATACGCTAAAAATCACACGCGACGAATTGCGCCTGCGCTTGCCCACTGAATCGGAACTCACGGCAGCGCCGAATGCCCTGCGCCTTCCTTCGGGAACGGCGGCGGAAAGCTGGCCAGAATTTGCGGAAGGCTTGTTTGAAATTCAGGACAGCGGCAGCCAGATCGCATGCACGGCTTTGAACGTGCAGGCGGGCGAAGCGGTAGTGGACTTGTGTGCGGGCGCGGGCGGCAAAACGCTGGGGCTCGGCGCAGCCATGCGCAACACCGGCAAGCTGCTCGCCTGCGACATTGATCGGGCGCGGCTGTCCCGCTTGCCCGACCGCGCCGCGCGGGCTGGTGTGCTGGTGGAGAGTTGCCTGCTCAACCCCGGTCGAGAGTTGGAAGCGCTGGGCGATTGGGTGGGGAAAGCTGACGCAGTGATGATCGATGCGCCGTGTTCGGGCACCGGCACTTGGCGGCGCAATCCCGAAGCGCGCTGGCGGCTCGATGCCAAGGCACTGGCGCGCTACCATACTATGCAAGCCAATGTTTTGGATATCGGCGCGAGACTTGTGCGGCCCGGTGGACGACTGACCTATGTGGTGTGTTCGTTGCTGGATGCCGAAGGTGCCGGGCGGATCGATGCATTCCTGAATGCAAATCCCGATTGGTTTAGGCAACTGCCACAGCTTCCTGCTGGCCGTCCGCATGGCTCAGGGTGGCGGCTTACACCCTTTCGGGACGGTACCGACGGGTTTTTCTTCGCAACGCTCGTTCGGCGTGTTAATTGAACTGTCATGCAGGCGGGTTCAATCAGCGGTAGTCGCCGGCTCAAGGAGTGCTTGATGCGTTACGCCCCCGTTGCTGTTGCCCTTTCGCTCGTCGTCGCCATGACCGGCAGCATGGGCTCTGCCAAGATCACGGTACCAAACCCGCGCGCTGAAGCGTTGATCAACGACGGGCGCGTGGCATTGGCCAAAGGCGACATCGGCACGGCAACAGACAATTTTGAAGCGGCCTTGGCGATTGATCCTGCCAATCCCGCTCCGCTGATTGGCTTGGCCGAGGCGTCGCGGCGCGATGGCATGCAGGGCAAGGCGATCCGTTATTACCGTCAGGCGCTGGAGCGCGATCCCAACAATGTCGTCGCCATTTCCGGTGAGGGCGGGGCCATGGTTGAAAAGGGCGCGCTGGAAAAAGCCCGCCGCAATCTGTCGAGGCTCGAAGGGTTGTGTGGCAAGGGCTGTTCTGAAACGGCTGATCTTGCCGCTGCCATTGCCCGTGGTCCGGCACCGCGCGTTGTCTCTGCCGAGGCCGTGAAGCCGGATCCAAAGGTTGAGAGCAACTAGAGCGCTTTCCGACCAATCTGGCTCACCGTGACGGAGCCGATTTTGGCCGAG
>CAZSTP010000189.1:0-5674 GCA_964609325.1 uncultured Novosphingobium sp.
TGCTCCAGCGTCTGGTGGCCGTCCAGCGCCAACCGCTCATCCGACAGCGCCAGCGCGCCCTCACGTTCAACCGTTCCGGCGAACGGCCGCAGCAGACCTGCCAGAATGCGGATCAGGCTGGATTTGCCGATCCCGTTCGGCCCTGCCAGATGGACGATCTGCCCCGCCTCGACCGCCAGAGACAATCCGCGGAACAGGATTCGATCCCCCCGCCGACAGGCGATATCAGTGGCGACGAGACGACAGTCTTGCATGGGGGCTCGCGATAGGGGAAAGCGTGCATCCTGCCAAGCTTGCCAATTCGAGAGGATCACAATGGCCATCGCCCGTCTCACCACTGCCGAACGCGACACCCTGCTTTCGGACCTGCCGGACTGGACACTGCGCGCCGATGGCCTCGCCATAACCCGCACCTTCAAGTTCGCCGATTTCTCCGCCGCCTGGGGCTTTATGAACCGCGTCGCGCTCTATGCCGAAAAGGCCGATCATCACCCCGAATGGTTCAACGTCTACAACCGCGTCGAAGTAACGCTGACCACGCATGATGCCGACGGCCTTTCCACGCGTGATGACGCCATGGCCCGCGCGATGGAGACATTCCTCTAACGGCTATTTTCCCAAGGGCCGATTGGATGATCGCATCTGTTTGCGCAGCGATCCGGGCATCCAGCGCGAAGCAAAGGCAATCCGCCGCGCGGTTTTGCCCACCAACGTGTGCAGTTTGTCGCCGTGTACCGCCGCCCATGCCGCCTCGGCCACATCGCCAACCGGCGTGATCTCAAGCCCGGCATTCACCACGCGCGTGCGGATATCCTCATTGCTCGCGCGGTTGGTGGCATGGCTGAGCAGAGGCGTGTCAATGAAGCTTGGCATCAGGCTGCGCACACTGATGCCGTCTTCAGCCCATTCTCCATCGAGCGATTCGGTAATCGCGCGCACGGCAAACTTGGTCGCGGAATAAACGGACGCCCCCGGCGTCCCGTAAATGCCCGCAGCACTCGCGGTGTTCAGCAGAACCGACCCCGGACCGCTTGCCTTCAGCCACGGATAGGCCGCCTGCGCGCCAAAGATCACACCCTTGATATTGATGTCGAGCGTCCGCTCTATTTCCTCTACCGTCAGATCGACAATCGCCCCGCCAACCGGGATTCCGGCATTGTTGAACACCACATCAATCCGCCCGCCCGAAGCCGCAGCGCAATCCGCCAGCGCCCCGTCCCAGCCTGCCCGGTCGCGCACATCAAGCTTGTGGCAAGAGCTTTGGCCCACCGGCAGCATCGCAGCCGTTGCTGCCATCCCGGCCTCGTCAATATCGGCAATGCCCACAAACCAGCCGCCTTGGGCAAAGCGCTGCGCCACCGCGCGGCCAATGCCCGATGCTCCGCCGGTGATGAAAATCGTCTTGCGCGCCATTGCCCCGCCCTTGATTACATTGTTGTCAGTAGATGTTACTACATCGCCGGATTGTTATAGCAATGCCACGTGAAAATCGCCGCCGCCCCGCGATGGGGCCGCCAAGCTTCGGCCAGCGCGCGCGTTTCCTTCTCGCTCGGGCGTTCGGCCAAGCCCAGCAATTTGCCCAGTCCCACCTGCACCGCCAGATCGCCTGCGGGCCAGATATCGGGCCGTCCTTCGGCAAACAGCAAGTATATCTCGGCAGACCAGCGCCCGATTCCCTTGATCCGCACGAGTTCGGCCACGGCCTCTTCGTCGTCGGCAGGAAGGTTGTCCAACGCCAGTTCGCCCGACACCACCAGTTCACACAAGGACCGGGCATAGCCCTGCTTCTGGCGTGAAAGCCCGCACCCGCGCAGCGCATCGAAATCAGCATCGAGCAGGTCCTGTGGCGGCATGTCCTCACCGAGCAAGGCCTCAAGCTTGTTCCACACCGATGCAGCCGCTGATACGCTCACCTGTTGGCCCACAATCGTGCGCAACAATGTCCGGTAGCCGGTTGGCCGGATGCGCGGCTCGGGATAACCCACACGCTCGATTGCACCTGCCATTTCTGGCGTCAACCGGGCGATATGATCCAATCCTTCGCGGATCATTTGCGCTGTCAGGCCCATTGTAATTCTCGATCTGTTATTTTTAACGGGATCGGCAGTTGCCAAAGTCGGGAAGTCACGATAGCAGCCCCGACCAAAGGCGAACAGGGGCAGTGCCCTGACGCCGCTTTTGGAGAATAGACGATGCCGAAGCTTGTCGTTGTCAATCGTGATGGTGAAGAAAAGACTGTAGAGGCCGAAGCTGGTCTTTCCGTAATGGAAGCGATCCGCGACAATGGCTTTGACGAGCTGCTGGCGCTGTGCGGCGGTTGCTGCTCATGCGCAACCTGCCACATCTTCGTCGACCCTGCTTTCGCTGACAAGCTGCCCGCGATGAGCGAAGACGAAAACGACCTGCTCGACAGCTCGGATCACCGCAACGAAACCTCGCGCCTGTCCTGCCAGGTGCAGATCACCGGTGCGCTCGATGGCCTGCGCGTAACGATCGCTCCGGAAGACTGATCTTCCGCGCCATCGCGCCAACAAAAAAGGCCCGCCTCCAACAGGAGAGCGGGCCTTTTTGTTGGCACTGAAGCTGAACTACAACCTCAACCCTGCCGTCTCGTCCAGCCCTGCCATCAGGTTCAACGTCTGCACCGCAGCGCCGCTTGCGCCCTTGCCCAGATTGTCGAGCACGGCGACCAAACGAACCTGCTCGCCATCTTCGCTGCCCATCACGTGCAGGCGCAACCCGTCCCATGGCTCCATCGATGCGCGCATCAGCAACTCGCCATCAGCGGGAAGCTCTTGCGCCACCGTCACCACGCGCGATTCCGCATAGAATTGCGTCAGCGCCGCGCGCAACAATTCGGCGGGCACGTTGCCCGGCATCACGCCCAGTGGCAGCGGCACTTCCACCACCATGCCGCGATGGGCCGCGATCACCGCAGGGCTGAACAGCGGCGCAATCGCAAGGCCTGCATAACGCTGCATTTCGCCCACATGCTTGTGCCCGAAGGTCAGCCCGTATCCGCGCCAAGCAATATCGCGATCTTCTTCAAACCGCCCGATCAGCGCCTTGCCGCCGCCCGAATAGCCTGAAATGGCATTGCAGCTATAGGGCCACGCCGATGGCAGCAGCCCGTTGTGCACCAACGGTGCCATCAGCCCGAGGAAGCCCGTGGGATAACATCCCGGATTCGAAACCCGCTTCGATTGCGCCACAACCTCACGTCCGGCAATCTCGGGAAAACCGTACGTCCAGCCATCGGCCACGCGGTGCGCGGTCGATGCGTCGATCACTCGCGTGCGATCATTGCGGATCATCGCCACCGCATCGCGCGCCGCATCATCAGGCAGGCACAGGATCACCACATCAGCGTCGTTGATCGCCTCGGCGCGCGCAGCGTCATCCTTGCGGCGTGCATCGTCCAGCGCGATCAGCGTAAACTCACTGCGCCCTGCCAACCGGTCCGCAATCTCAAGCCCGGTCGTCCCCGCCGCGCCATCGATGAAAACCGATGTGGTCACGCCACGGCCTCAATCGCGGTCAATTCAACATAGCCCACCAGCAGATCGGACTTGGCCTGACCCCAAGCCCAGCCGCCCGCCATATCAAGCACATCGAACACTTCGCCCGCAGCAAGCGTGCGCAGTTCCTCACCCCCGGCTTTGCCAGCGCTGCGCAACATCGCAGTTGCCTTCACCACATGCGGCATCGGCACGGCATAGTGCGGCACGAAATAGCGCCCGGCCAGGCCGATATGCGCAAGGTCACCGCGCACTGGCAGGTGCGGCTTGTCAGAACGATCCGATGGACGGCACAGCGATAGCTGGCCGGTCGGTACATCAATCGCGAGAGGCGATGCTTCAGCAGTCAATTCAGGTTGCCCCCGGAACAGGAAAGCAGGGCGATTAGCCGCGTCAGCGCAATCAGGCAAGGTGGCGCGCATTTCAGGCGTACCGCGCCTTCAACAGGCCCCAGACCGCGCGCAACCCCAATGCGTCCCCGCCCTTGGGCCGTCCGGGCTTTGCCGCAGGCCGCCACGCGAATGTATCAAAGTGAGCCCAATCAACGCCTTCGCTCACAAACTTGTCAAGAAACAGCGCCGCCACACTTGCTCCGGCAAAACCGTTCGCGGGTGAATTTTGCAGGTCTGCCACGTCAGATTTCAGATATTCGCGATAGCCCTCAAACATTGGCAAACGCCAGCACGCATCGTCCCGCTCCAGCCCTGCGGCCAGCAATTGATCGGCGGTGGCATCCTTGCGCGCAAACATCGCGGGCAAATCAGGCCCCAAGGCCACCCGCGCCGCGCCGGTCAGCGTCGCAAAGTCGATCACCAGTTCGGGGTTCATCTCACACGCCCGCACCAGCGCATCGCCCAGCACCAGCCGCCCCTCGGCATCGGTATTGGTCACCTCGACCGAAAGGCCATTGCGCGCCCGCAAGATATCGCCGGGACGGAACGCATTGCCGGAAATAGCATTTTCCACAGCAGGCACAAGCACATGCAGCCGGATCTTCAAACCCAGCGTCATGATCAGGCCCGCCAGCGCCAGCGCGTGCGCCGCGCCGCCCATGTCCTTTTTCATCAGTGCCATGCCCGATGATGGCTTGATATCCAGCCCGCCGGAATCAAAGCACACGCCCTTGCCGACAATCGCCACGCGCGGGTGCTTGGGATCGCCCCACTCCAGTTCGATCAGGCGCGGCGCATGGCTGCGCGCGGCGGCCCGGCCCACCGCATGGACCATCGGATAATCCCGCTCCAGCAGATCGCCCGAAACCACATGGATTTCGGCATGGTACGTTTTGGCCAGCGCGCGCGCTTCGGCTTCCAGTTGGGCAGGTCCCATATCTTCGGCAGGCGTATTCACCAGATCGCGCACCATCAGCACCGCACTCGCCTCGGCCAAGGCAGGTTCGATCAGCGCCACTTCTGCCGTCAGCAAAATGCGCGGTTCTGTTTCCTTGGCATCCTTGCGATAACGATCAAACCGGTATTGCCCCGTCACCCAGCCATGCAGCGCCCTGCCCACCGGGCCGCCCACGCGGCGATAGGTTCCGCCGGGCAGCACGTCAGCCAGCTTGGCCAGGCACCACGATGAAAGGTTGTTCACATTGGCCACGCCCGAAACCGCGAACCAGCCGTCACCGTCTGGCACAATCGCATATTCATACCCGCCGCCTTCAAACTTCTGCGCGGCGATGCTGGCGCGTTGCCCCGCATTCAGACTTTTGAGGAAATCGGGCAGCGTCGCCTTGTCAACAAGGTGAAGGGCAATGGCCTGCTGGCCGCGATCAGGCTGGATCAGCGCGTTTCTATCGTTCATATCACTCACGTTCATGCCGCAGAGCACCGCCCGTTGCGAGAGGAAACTGCATTTGCGGCAACGGTCTCGCAATTTGCGCGCAACGTCGCTATGTGCCCTGCCATGACCGAATATGTAACAGTTGCCGATAACGATCTCGTCCAGCGCGATGGCACCATCAAGCTCCACGGCCCTGCGGGCTTTGCAGGCATGCGAGCCGCAGGCCGTCTGGCCGCCGAAATTCTCGATGCGCTGGCCCCGCTGGTGCAACCGGGCGTGCGCACCGATTATCTTGATGATGTCGTCCGCCAGATGACGCTTGATGGCGGCGCGGTTCCGGCCACGCTTGGCTATCGCGGCTATACCCATTC
>CAZSTP010000190.1:0-5616 GCA_964609325.1 uncultured Novosphingobium sp.
CGCTCAGGCTTTTGCCGAACGAAATCAAGGGGCTGGCCTTCGGGCTGGCCCCTTTTTTCTTGCCTGCCCCGCATTGTCGGCCAAAAGCGCCCAAAACCGCAAGGCACACGACAGGAGCCGCCGATGTTCAGATTTCCCCGCCCGATGGCGCTGGGCCAGTTGCGTTTCGGCGGACGACTGGGCTGGGCGCGCGGGGCTGTCGGCGCGCTGATCGGCGTCGCGCTCGCCGCCGTGTTCGGCCTCTCCATGCCCGATGCCTATCATTGGCCGTGGATCGTCGCTCCGATCGGCGCGTCTGCCGTGCTGGTCTTTGCAGTGCCTGCCAGCCCCTTTGCACAGCCGTGGTCGGTGTTCGGCGGGAACCTGTTGTCGGCACTCACCGGGTTGATCATCGGCCATGCCATTGCCGCACCGATGGTCGCCGCCGGTCTCGCCGTTGGTCTGGCCATCGTGGTGATGACATATGCCCGCTGCCTGCACCCGCCCGGTGGCGCTTGCGCCATTGTCGGCGCGTTGGCCGCCACAACGGCCCCGGATGGCGGCTGGGCGGGTCTCCTGCTGCCGCTGCTGCTCAATGTGATCGCGCTGATCGGTGCAGGCTGGCTATACAATAACCTCACCGGCCACGCTTGGCCCCATGTTCCCGTGCAGGCCCCGCCGATGCCACAGGGCACATGGGCGGGCACTTATGAAAAAGCCGATCTGGATACCGTGCTCGAAGAATGGGACGAAGTGCTCGACGTGAACCGGCAAGACCTCGATGCGCTATTCCGTGCGGTCGAACGCCGCGTGCTGCGCCGCTGGGAAGCTGGCGACAAGTAAGGTCAGAACAGGCTCGCCTGAACCGGCGGCTCCTCGGAGAATTCAACCTCGATCATAGCGGCGTCGGGATAGGCCCGCTGCATGGCCGCCGCGCCTGCACCATCTGCCGATAACCAGCGATCTGCCGCCTGCGCCGATCCGATGATCACCGGCATCGCCTTGGGATGGATGCGCCCCACCAGTGCGTTCGGCTCACAGGTCAAAAACGCAAAGCGCGCGCCGTCCTCCGCCACTCGCCACAATCCGGCAAAGGCGAACAGCGGCTGCTCCTTCAGCGCGAACCAGTGCTTGCGCTTGCGCCCCGTTACCGGATCTGCCGCGTGCGACCATTCCGAAAATTCCGTCACCGGCACAAGGCAGCGCCGCGCGGGATCAGCCAAGGCAGCACGCCACATCGGTGAGGCAAGGTTGCGGATATTCGTCACCGGGCGCTTCACCTGCCCGAACGGAGGCCAGCCCCAGCGCATCGTCTCGATCCGCCGCGCGCCATCGCCCGCCACCAGCACCGGCGCATCGCGATCCGGGTAAATCTCGTGAAAGGCCGGCAGGTTGGCTTGTGCGTTCACCACGGGCGCAAACATCTGCGCGATGGCTTGCACGTTGCTGGTCATGCGATACAAGTTGCACATAACACAAAATAATACCCGGAGAGCGCACAATGGCCACCCAATTGCGACCCAATGTCGAATGCAGCGAGGCTGAATGGCATGCGCGGCAGGAACTGGCCGCGTGCTATCGCATTTACGATCACCTCGGCTGGTCGGAATCGATCTACAATCACATCTCGTTGAAAGTGCCCGATGAAGAGGGTGCGTTCCTGATCAACCCGTTCGGCCTGCTCTACAGCGAGGTGACCGCATCGAACCTCGTCAAGATCGATATCGATGGCAATACGCTCGATGGCAGCCCTTATCCGGTAAACAAGGCGGGCTTTACCCAGCACGCCTATTTCCACCGCCATCTGCCTTGGGCGCATGCGATCAGCCATGTCCACACCACCGAAACGATGGCCATATGCAGCCTTGAAGAAGGGCTGATGCCGATCAATTTCTACGCCTGCAATTTTGTGAACCAACTGGCCTATCATGATTTCGAAGGCGTCACCGTCCGCGCCGAAGAGGGTGAGCGCCTGCTTGCCAATCTGGGAGACAAGCGCATCCTGATGCTGCGCAACCATGGCCCGGTCGTGCTCGCGCCCACGCTGCACTTGATGTTCCTGATGCAGTGGAGCCTCCAGCGCGCCTGTGAAATCCAGATGGCCACGCTTTCGATGGGCCAGCCCGTCATCCGCGTGCCCGATGATATCGTGGCGGTGCACCAGCGCGATCTGGGACAGGTCAATGCAGGCGGCGCACCCGGCGCGGCAGACTTTGCCGCGTGGACCCGGCGGATTGACAAGATTGACCGTAGCTGGCGGGATTGATCGCAAGGCCATCCCCGCGCTAAGCCGCTTGCATGGCCCGCCTCACCGTCAACAACCAGCCCGTCCAGTATCGCCTTGAAGACGATACGCCCCTGCTATGGGCATTGCGCGATGGCGCAAACCTGACCGGCACCAAATATGGCTGCGGCACGGGGGAATGCGGGGCGTGCATGGTAATCGTCGATGGTCAGGCCATGCCCAGTTGCACGCTCTTGCTGGGCGAGGCCGAGGGCCGCAACGTGACCACGATCGAAGGTCTTTCGTCAGACCGGTCGCATCCCGTGCAACAGGCGCTGGTGGCCGAACAAGCCATCCAGTGCGGCTTTTGCACGCCCGGCATCGTCATGGCCGCCGCCGCTTTGCTTACCGCCAACGCCAATCCGGCGGACGAAGACATCGCGCGGGCCATCACCAACATCTGCCGCTGCGGCGTCTATCCCCGCCTGATCCGCGCGATCCAGCGCGCTGCCCGCGTGATGCGCGGTGAAGAAACGATCAGCGCCGCCCCGCCACCTGCGATCACTGCACCGGGCGCGGGATAGCTTTGAAAAGTGTGACGCCCTCCCCCGGTTGGGGGGGGTGGGGGGGGACCGGAAGAGGACGCCAACGGGGGGAGGAGCGGAGTCTTAAAACTTGGCCTTGATCGAAATGCGTGCGTTCAGCGGTTCACCGGTCGAGATATTGTTGTCGGTGTGCGCGGCGGGGAAATAGTCGGCGTCGGTCAGGTTCTCGACATTCAACTGCACCGAGAAGCGGTCTGAAACATCGTAGAACACCGCTGCATCCACGCGGGTGAACGCAGGCAGCGTCACAGCGTTGCTGATCGTGGCAAAGCTGTCCGATTGATGCGTCACGCCAAGCCCGAGGCCAAGCTGCTTGGTCACGTCATAGCGCGTCCATGCGGCAAATTGGTGACGCGGCAGTTGCGAGAGCTTGCGACCGGCAGGCGCAGCAGTAGTCTCCGACCGCACTTCGCCTTCTTGCAGGGTGTAACCAACGCTCACTTGCAAATCCGGCATCACGCGCCCTGCCAATTGCAGTTCAATGCCCTTGGTGCGGGTCTTGCCGGAGAGTTCGGGCAGGCCGGTGACGGGGTTGTTAAACCGCGAATTGTCGCGATCCAGCCGGTATGCCGCAGCGGTGAAGGCAAGCCCGGGATTGATATCCCACTTCACGCCTGCTTCCAGATTTTCGAACTGTTCGGGTGCCAGTGTTGCCTGTGTTGCATCCAGCGCGCCAAACTGGTCGCCCGATTGCGGCAGGAAGCTGCGGGTAAAGCTGCCATAGAAGCTGACGTTGGATTGCGGCTTGATCACCACGCCAAAACGCGGCGACCATTTCTTGTCTGTCCGTGAAGCCCCCACGCCGTTTACCGCGTTGCGGCCGGTGATACGGAATTCATCAAACCGCACACCGGCCACCACTTGCAGGAACGAGGCGAGTTCCACCTGATCCTGCACATAGGCAGAAAGCGTGCGCACATCGGTGCGGCTGTTGGTGACGAAATCACCATAGGCAAAGGCAGGCATAACGATTCGCTCGGCCAACGTGACTGTGCGGTTCGCATCTGTTGTGATGGTGTTGCGGCGCGTGGCGTGCGTATCCTGATCGGCGGCTTCAACACCTGCCAGCAAAGTGTGGCCGATGCCGCCGGTCTTGCCTGTCCACACAAGGTTCGCCTGCCCCACCCAACTATCGCGCAATGTGCCGCTGTCATAGCCGCTCATCGCAACCTTGTTGGCAAGGACAGGGCCGCTCGCAAACACGTTGCCGTAATACTTGTCGGTATGGCTGTACTGCCCCAGCACATTGAAGCTGAGGTTATCGGCCAGATCATGGTCAACGCGGGCCTGCGCGATGTGCGCCTTCACCGTGGCGATGTTCAGATCGGTGCGGCCAAAGAACGTATCATCAAAACCGGTCAGGGGCTTGCCGCCCAGCGATGGCACGCCGCGATCGGTGATCCGGCGATCATCGTCGTAATTGTAGGCCAGTTCCACCCGCGTCGTATCGCCGGGTTCAAACGCCAGCGTCGGGTTCACGCCGATGAAGCGGCCTTCGAATTCCTGCCGGTGATTGTCGAACTCCTCGTAGGTGCCGTTGAAGCGCGCGCCGACGGTTTCGGTGAAGGGCTGGTTCCAGTCCGCCGCCAGCGCAAATGCACCGAAGCTGTCGACATTGGCGCTCGCCTGGCCCTTCACGCGATCAAGATCAGGCGTCTTGCTCACGCGGTTGATCACCCCGCCGCCGCCGCCACGGCCAAACAGCAGCGCATTGGCACCCTTCAGCACCTCCACGCGCTCGATGTTATAGAGCGAGCGGTAATATTGCGTATCGTCGCGCAAGCCGTCGAGATAGAAGTCGGCGGTGGTGTTCTGGCCGCGCAGGGTGATCTGGTCGCGATGGCCTTCGCCCTGCCCCAGCACAACACCGGGCACATAGCGCAGCGCATCACCCAGCTGCGTGATGCCCTGATCGTCCAGTTGTTCGCGCGTCAGCACGGTAATCGTCTGCGGCACATCCACCAGCGGAGTAGGCGTCTTCACCGCGTTGGCATCAACCGGGCGATAACCATCTGCCGTACCCGTCACCACGATCACCGGATCGGCAAAGCCTGCATCCGCCGGAATCAGCTCGTCAGCATAAGCGGCTGCCGGAACAAGCGTGGTTCCGGCCAAAAGCAGACTGGCAAGGCGGCTGAGGGGGCGGTTGATGACACGGTTCACAGCAATTTCCTGATTTGATTATCATTCGCAAGAAGGCAACTATTGCGAGGCAATCTCATTTGCAAGAAATTAATTGCGAAAAATTCGCAATAAGCTTGATCTGGATCAAAGACGGGCAAAATCAACAGACTTGCAGCAGATTCGCAGCGCGCTAAACAGCCCGCCACACCATGCAGGCGCAGGAGCAGCATCCATGAAGGCAACGATCTGGCATAACCCCGGCTGCGGCACCTCGCGCAACACGCTGGCAATTCTGCAAGAAGCTGGCGCCGATGTGACCGTGGTCGAATATCTCAAGACCCCGCCGACCGCCGCCAAACTGGCGCAGCTCTATCGCGATGCCGGACTCACCCCGCAACAGGGCTTGCGCCTGCGCGGCACCGATGCCGAGGCACGCGGGCTGCCCGCTGCGGATGATGCCACCGTGCTCGCAGCCATGGCCGCAGAGCCCAAGCTGATTGAGCGCCCGCTGGTGGAAACTGCCAAAGGCGTGCGTCTGTGCCGCCCTAAAGAGAAAGTGCTGGAGATTCTGTAAAGGCCAAGCCGCCGGTCAGAACGGCAGCGAATTGCCTGCCAGTATCAGCGCCGCCGCACAGCCGAGCACAATCGCCTTGCGCGCGGCATCTTTCAGCGCGAGCGCGGGCA
>CAZSTP010000191.1:0-5542 GCA_964609325.1 uncultured Novosphingobium sp.
TGGCGCGAGTGACGGGACTTGAACCCGCGACCCTCGGCGTGACAGGCCGATACTCTAACCAACTGAGCTACACCCGCTCACCCTTGGGAGCGCCGCCTCTATGGCAGTGATCGCATCGTGTCAACGCTGATCGCACAGCATTTTTGAGCGAAGCGAAAAAAGTCGGTTTCGCGCGCGTTAACCACGATTTAGCGTCTCTGTGCCAAACCCCGCTGTGGCGCAGATCCTGCGCCGGAGGGGCTTGTCATGCTTGCACGTTCGATCATCCTGGGCGCGGGAACCGGCACTGCCTTGTGCGCACCCATTGCCGTACAGGCCGCAGATACGGTGCGCTTTGCCAGTGATGTGTTTGTGGAAAAGTTCGTGTCAGCGCCCGGTGGCGGCAGAAGCCGCATCCTTGCGCGGGCGGAGCGGTTGAGCCCGGGCGATCAGGTCATCTTCTTCGTCAACTGGACTGCACGGCGGAGCAAGGATTTTGTCGTAACCAACCCCCTGCCCCGCACCGTTGCCTTTCAGCGCAGCGCAGATGGCACAGAGGTAGTCTCGGTCGACGGCGGACAGACTTGGGGCCGGTTGGAAGATTTGCGCGTGACAGACCGCGACGGCTTTATCCGCGCAGCCGCACCCGAAGATGTCACCCACCTGCGCTGGCGCGTGCCGGGATCACTGGCCCTGCGCGGCAGCGGCCAGATCACCTATCGTGGAATCATCCGCTAGATCAGTCTGCCAGCAACAGCACCGGCGTTTCGATCAGCGTCTTCATCGCCTGCACAAAGCTGGCGGCATCGTGGCCATCCACCACGCGGTGATCGCAACTGATCGAGATATTCATCAGCTTGCGCTTCTCGATCCTCTCGCCGCCCATGCCATCGGGCACGAACATCGGGCGTTCGACGATGCGGTTCGGCCCGATGATCGCCACTTCCGGGCGGTTGATCACAGGCGTTGTCGCAATGCCGCCCAAGGGGCCGAGCGAGGTTACCGTCAGCGTCGAGCCGGAGAGTTCGGCAGGCTTTGCCGATCCGTTGCGCGCCGCCTCGGCAAGCCGTCCGATCTCGCGCGCCAGTTGCCAAAGATTGAGCGCCTGCGCATCGCGGATCACCGGCACCATCAGGCCTGCCGGGGTTTGCGCGGCGATACCCAGATGCACGGCACCGTAACGCGTGACGATTCCCGCCTCGTCATCATAGCGCGCGTTGAGCATCGGAAACTGCGGCAAGGCGCGGCAAATGGCGGTGATCAGCAGGGGCAGCATCGTCAGCTTGGGCTTGTCACCCTTGCCGGCGTTGAGCTGGGCGCGCATCAGTTCCAGCGCGGTTACGTCACACTCTTCGACATAGGAGAAGTGCGGGATGTTGCGCTTTGATGCGGCCATGTTTTCCGCAATGTGGCGGCGCATGCCGATGACCTTGATCTGTTCGTCGGCGCGTTGTGCACCGGCAGGACGATAACCGCCCGCACCGTTATAGGCGAGGAACTGGTCAAGATCGGCGTGGCGAATGCGGCCTTCTTCCGACGGGCGGACCTGGGCCAGATCAATGCCGAGATCCCTCGCGCGCTGGCGGACGGCAGGGCTGGCGAGCACTTTGGTCCCTTCCACGGGCCTGCTCGTAACCGGCAATGGCGGGGCGTCCGGCGTCTCGACTTCGCTCTGCACGAACGGTTCAGGGGATTCTGGTGCAGTGGCGGCCTCAGCCTCGGGCGCTTGAACCTCCCCTTCCCCTTCCGTTTCGATCACGACCAGCGCAGAGCCTATCGCAATCACATCGCCCACTTCGCCTGCGACAGCGACGATGCGACCTGAAACGGGGCTTTCCATCTCGACCGTCGCCTTGTCTGTCATCATGTCGGCGATGCGGCCGTCTTCCTCGATCAGGTCGCCCACGGCGACATGCCATGCGACGATTTCAGCCTCGGCGATTCCCTCGCCAATGTCGGGCAGGCGGAATGTGTAGGTTGCCATAGCGATCAGGCCTTCATCAAACGGTCGATGGCCTCGCCAATGCGGACAGGGCCGGGGAAATAGGCCCATTCGAGGCTATGCGGATAAGGTGTGTCAAAGCCGGTCACGCGCTCGATCGGGGCTTCGAGATGATAGAAGCAGCGTTCCTGCACCAAAGCGGAAAGCTCTGCGCCAAAGCCGCATGTGCGCGTGGCTTCGTGGACGATCAGACATTTGCCGGTTTTCTCCACCGACTTTTCCACAGTCGCTATATCCAGCGGGACCAGTGAGCGCAGATCGATGATTTCGGCATCCACGCCCTTTTCCGCGCAGACTGCCGCTGCCACGTGGACCATCGTGCCATAGGCCAGCACCGTGAAAGCCTCGCCCGGACGCACGATCCGCGCCTTGCCCAGAGGGATGGAATAATAGCCATCGGGCACTTCGCTGTCGGCATGCTTGGACCAGGGCTCGACAGGCTTGTCGTAACAACCGTCGAACGGGCCGTTATAGATGCGCTTGGGTTCGAAGAAGATCACCGGATCGTTGTCTTCAATCGCGGCGATCAGCAGGCCCTTGGCGTCATAGGGGGTGGCCGGGATCACCGTCTTGATACCGGACATATGGGTGAACAACGCCTCGGGGCTTTGGCTGTGGGTTTGCCCGCCAAAGATGCCGCCGCCAAAGGGCGAGCGCACCGTCATCGGCGCGATGAACTCTCCGGCCGAGCGATAGCGCAGCCGCGCCGCTTCCGATGCGAGCTGGTCAAGGCCGGGGTAGATATAGTCGGCAAACTGGATTTCGGGCACCGGACGCAGGCCATATGCGCCCATGCCCACGGCCACGCCGATGATGCCGCATTCGCTGATCGGGGTATCGAACACGCGCGTCTTGCCAAACTTCTTCTGCAAGCCGGCAGTGGCGCGGAACACGCCGCCGAAGTAGCCGACATCCTCGCCCATCACGACAACATCGGGATCGCGCTCCATCATGATATCGAGCGCATCGTTGATCGCCTCGACCATGTTGAGGCGGCGGGTGGAGACAGGCTCGGTCATGCCTCGTCCTCCTTCCATTCCGGCCATTTGATCTTGCGCTCGCGGATCGCCTGTTCGCTTTGCTCCTTGAGGTGCCATGGCAGTTCCTCGAACACGTCTTCGAACATGGTGCGGAACGGGTGGTGCAAGCCGTGGCCGAGGATGCCATTCTTTTCGGCTTCCTTGGTGGCGGTTTTGACCTGCTCGACAAGTTCGCGGTCCATCGCCACTTGCTGCTCTTCCGACCATTCGCCCAGCGCGATCAAGTGGCGCTTCAGACGCATGACCGGGTCGCCCAGCGGCCATTCCTCGCGCTCCTGCGCCGAACGGTACTGGCCCGGATCGTCCGAGGTGGAATGCCCCTCGGCACGATAGGTGAAGTGTTCGATCAGCGTTGGCCCCGCGTTTGAACGCGCGCGGTTTGCCGCCCATTGCGTTGCGGCATAGACAGCCAGCGGATCGTTGCCATCCACGCGGATGCCCGCAATGCCATAGCCGATGGCGCGCGCGGCAAAGGTTGTCCGTTCAGCCCCGGCAAAGCCCGAAAAGCTGGAAATTGCCCACTGGTTGTTGACGACATTGAAGATGACAGGCGCGTTATAAACCGCGGCAAACGTCATCGCCGAATGGAAATCCCCCTCGGCGGTGGAGCCTTCGCCGATCCATGTGGCGGCAATCCGGCTATCGCCCTTGATTGCGCTCGCCATGGCCCAGCCCACGGCTTGCGGATATTGCGTGGCAAGGTTGCCCGAGATCGAGAAGAACGAAACCTCGCGCGCCGAATACATGATTGGCAACTGGCGGCCCTTCAGCTTGTCCGCGCGGTTGGAATAGATCTGGTTGACCATTTCGACGAGCGGATAGCCACGCGCAATCAGGATGCCCTGCTGGCGATAGCTGGAAAACACCATGTCATCCTGCGCCAGCGCCATGGCGGGGGCGACAGACGTGGCCTCTTCGCCGGTACTCTTCACATAGAAGCTGGTTTTGCCCTGCCGCTGGCTGCGATACATCCGATCATCAAATGCACGGGTGAGCGCCATGGTGCGCAGCATCCGGCGCAGGGTTTCGCCATCCAGCTTGGGGTCCCACGGCCCTGTCGCGCGGTGGTCATCGTCCAGCACGCGCACCATATCGAGGCACAGCGGGTGCGTTTCAACCGGGGCGCATTGTTCATCGGGGCGCGGTTGCATGCCTGCGGGCGGGATGGCCAGGTGCGAATAATCGACCACATCGCCCGGCCGGAACTTCGGCTCGGGCACGTGGAGCGATAGGGGCGGCAAGTTGCCGCGCGCTTTATCGATCATGACTGATCTGCCTGCATCTGACTGACTCTCCCGCGCCAAGACTTCCAGCATAAGCAAAAAGCCTTGAGACGCAATATTCCCGATGTGTGTTATTTTATTTCACACATCTTTGCGAGTCAATCAGAGAGGTTATACGGCGACAGGTGCGCTCAATTGGCCCTGTGGCGCATATCCGGTCACTTCAAAGTCCTCGATCCGGTAATCGAAAATGCTTTCGGGCCGTCGGAGGATGGCCAAGCGAGGCGCGCCCTCAGGCGCGCGCGCAAGCTGCGCTTCCACCAGTTCGGCGTGGTTGAGATAGAGGTGCGTATCGCCGCCCATCCATACCAGTTCACCCGGTTCAAGATCGCATTGCTGCGCCAGCAGTCGCAGGAACAGCGCACCGCCCCACAAATTGAACGGAAGGCCCAGCGCCACATCGCAACTGCGCTGATAGAGCAGCCCGTTGAGGCGGTTGCCGCTGACGTGGAACTGGTAGGTCTTGTGGCACGGCGGCAGGGCCATCCGGTCAAGTTCCGCCACGTTCCACCCCTCGACGATGTGGCGGCGGCTGCCCGGATTGTTGCGCAGGGATTCAACCAGATCGGCCACCTGATTGACGCCGGTAGGTCGCTGCCGGAACAGGCCCTCGCCTGCTGGCTCATAGACCGGCCAGTTGACCCATTGCTTGCCGTAAACCGGACCGAGATCGCCCCATTGCGCGGCAAAGGCCGCCTCGGCCACGATCCGTTCCGAGAACGCCTCACGCGTGATCGCCTCGCCAGTGGCCTTGCGGTATTTGTCGAGCGGCCAATCGGTCCAGATTTGGACGCCTTGGGCGCACAAATCGCGGATATTCGTGTTGCCGGTGAGGAACCACAGGAATTCGCGCGTTGCGGTTTTCCAGAAAACCCGCTTGGTCGTCAGCAGCGGCATCCGCCCGTCGGCCAGATCAAAGCGCAATTGCGCGCCGAATACCGAGCGCGTGCCAACGCCCGTCCGGTCAACCCGTTCGTCCCCCTGATCCCAGATCTGGCGCATCAGATCGAGATATTGCCATTCGGGATGGCGGGCGGAATCGTTGTGTGAGCTGGGGTTTGTCAACATGCCGACGCTTCTATCGGGCGATGGGCGAAGACGCAAAAAACTTCGCTCCACCCGCTTGTCACTGCGCGCAGGCCTCCGTATAGGGCGCACCTGCCTTGCGACCGGGTGACCGGTTGCGGATCGGTCGGGGAATAGCTCAGCCTGGTAGAGCACTGTCTTCGGGAGGCAGG
>CAZSTP010000192.1:0-5534 GCA_964609325.1 uncultured Novosphingobium sp.
GTGGCGCAGCTTCGTGCTGCCTGGCAGCGTAACTCGCCACGATCCGCTTCCTGTTCCGGGATAGATTGCGGTCAGAACATTTGCGGAGCCGATATGACCCAAGCCACCGAGACTGTCCGCTCGTTTATGGATTTGCGCAAGCTTGCCGCGCAGTGCGATTTGCTCGCTGCATCCGGCGATGATGCATGGGCCACAAACCGCGCCCCGCTTCCCCTTGCAGAAGCGCCGGTCAGGCTTGGCGTCTTGCGGCTTTCGGGTGCGGGCCGCCAGACAGCGCTTGGCGCGGATGAATTCGCCATCGTTCTGTCAGGCGGTTTGGCGTTGGCGCATGGCGGCAATTCCTATGATGTGCCTGCGAGCAAAAGCATCGTGATCCCGGCGGGCGTGGAATTCGCATGGACCGCGCGCACCGCCACCACGGTGATCGTGCTATCCTGCAGCAGCGGCCCGGCCTCGGCAGATCATCCCGTGCCGATTGATGAAAGCGCCACACTTTCGCCTTCCGGCGCACCTCTGGCGGAACTGCTCGTCGGCCCCACCCCGTCGTGCCGCAACTTCACCGATTATCGCTCGGCCAATGGCGAATTTGTTTGCGGCACATGGGATTCCACGCCCTATCACCGCCGCGCGATGACCTATGGCCACTTCGAACTGATGCACCTGTTGCAAGGCGCGGTCACTTTCGTCGATGAAACCGGCCGCGAAGCCACCTTTGGCGAAGGCGATGTTTTCCTTGTGGAACAAGGCGCGCAATGTTCGTGGGAAAGCCGGGTCCACGCCAAGAAAGTCTACGCGATCTATCGTCCGGCAGGGTAACTTATCGCGGCTGCACCAGCGTATAATCCCACGATACCGTGCCATTGGCGGGGATCGTCACCGCCCAGATCGTGCGGCCATCCTTGCGCGTTGCTTTGCCGCCAGCGCGGGCGATCTTCGCGCCGTTGATCTGCGTCCCCGTACCACTGGCAATGCGTGCCTCGAACTGCACCGGCACGGCGCGGGCATTGCGCGCGGTCAGCCGCACGGTTTGAGCGCGTTCGGTGGCATTGATAGTCTGTGCCTCCAGCGTCACTTGCGTGGCATTGGCCAGCATGATCTCCACGTCCTCGCCCACCGCGCGGTCAGCAAGGCCACCTTCGCCCGATAGCAGCACTGCATCGCCTTGTGGTTCAAACACCGTCACCGGCCCACCCGGCAGCGGTAGGCCAAGGCCTTCTTCCTTGCGATTGCGGGTGCGCAACATCTGGCGCACGGTCTCGGCCCTGTATCCTCGCACCTCGGCTCGATACAGTGCCTCCATCTTCACGCCCGTCTTCTGCGCCAGCGCCACCTGCTTCTGCGCATTGGCCGCAACCGTTACCGGTACTGGCACCCGATACAGCTTGAGGTCGCCCAGCCCCTCCTGTTGCACAGTGACCGGCGTACTCATAAAGCTGAAAGCGCGTGTCGACTTTTCGTCCATAAGGCCCAAAAGAACCTCTGCATCTGACTCCATCATCATGGGGCTTGCAGCCATTGGTAGCGATGGCGGAGCAACCATCGGCGGCGGCATTGACGAAAGCGAACACCGCAACACCAATTCCCCACCCGTTGGTGCAGCCCCCCTGCCTGTATCCTCCCGGTTCACCTTGCCCGCAATCACCGCCGTTTCCGCATCGGCAAAGCTGGTGGAATCGCTGCTCGCCAACGTCACCCAAGCCGATAAATCAGCCGTGCGGCCATCGGGGTTCATCGTGACCACATAATTGGTCTGCCAATCAAATCCCCACGCCAGATACGATAGCGAGACCGTCGCCTTGTGCGCCTGCGCCGCCTCCGTCTCGATCGACAGCGTGGGCCGCGCGGACAGATCCTTGGGTGCCTCCGGATAGATCAGTTCATCTTGAAGCCCGCCGCACGTGGCCACCTCAAAACCCGCCGCCGTCTGCACAATCGCCGCGCCATCCACGCCGGACCGGATCACCGCGCGCTCCTCACGCACTCCGCCCGATCCTGGCCCAGATCCCGGTAAAGTGCGGCGCAAAGTCACAGGCCGCCCGAACATCCGCGCATAAAGGCTGCGCGGCGACAGCAGATCGGCATCAAGGTTCTTTTCGCGCACGCCCGATGGCAGGCCGGTAACGATGGCGCTTTCGGGAAACAGCCCCGCCGCCACGCCCTCAAACCGGATCGTCGCCTTGCCCGCCGGAATATCCACCGTGCGCTTTTCGGTGATCAGCGCGTAGCCTTCCAACCAGTTCAGGTTCATCGCGGTATCGCTATCCCGATCAGGCGCGCGATAAACGCTGACCGACACGCTATCGGGCGCAGCCGATGTCACCACACCTTGCGCAAAGGCTGGCGCGCTTGCCAGCAGCGATAGGATCAACCAGCGGCGCATGCCCTCGCGCCTCAGTATCGCGAATCAAACTGGACGGTCAGCGTCGTCTCGCCATTGGCGGGCACCGGCACCGCCCATGCCCGTTCATCGGCAGAGCGCTGCTCACCCTTGATGCTTTCAGATGGCACGCGCGTATCGTGCCACCAATTGTCGAGCCCCCCCTGCACCACTTCCACCGTCACCGGCACGGCCTTGGCGTTGGTCACCTTGTACGTCATCGTCGTGCGCCAGAAGGTTTTCTGGGTATCGACCGTCACTTCGGTCGGGGCCTTACCCGGTGTGGTCACGCGGTAACGGACGGAGCGCTCCCATTCACCACTTTCGATGACGTCGCGCTTTTCCAGCACGGGCTGCACCTTCACGTCAAACGCCTCGCCGGTTTTCAGCGCAAGGCTCGATCCCATCGGCGTGTGGCCGATGCTGTTCTCGCCGATGAACTGCGGCTGTCCGCGCGCATCGCGCATATAGACGCGCACCGTGCCTGCGGGCAGCGCATCGCCAAGGCCCGCGTCTTTGGCTGTAGAGAAGCGCAGCACCGTATCGGCGCTTTGCGGTTCGGTTTGGCTGGAAAGCCAGCCATTGCGGAAATGATAAGCCTTCGATGCCGGCGCGCCCGCCACATCAAGGAAGCTCACCTGTTTCTGCTGGGCATTGGCCACGGTAGTGCGGCCCGCGATGGGATAGAGATAGAAATCGCCAAGGCTTTCGCGATTGGCGCTCTGTGTGCCCATGCGGTTGCCGGGCATCATCTGGCGTCGCCCACGATAATCTTGCGCACCATCGCCCACCGATCCTGCCACCAGCAGAACCTTGGCCTTGTCAAACGTGGTGCCGCTGTTGTTGGTCAGCGTGATCCAGCCCTGCACATCGATCTTGCCCGCCGCCTCATCAAACAACGCCACATAATCGGCCTTCCAGCCAAACCCGCGCGACAGGTAATTCAGCGACACCGGACGCGCGCCGGGGCTGGTCGTATCGAGCGTGACCGAAAGCGTGGGCCGCGCGCGCAGTCCTGCGGGCAAGCTGGGAAACACCACCCGCGCCGCATAAGTGTTCAGCACCTCGATCCGGTCACCAATGCGCACCACGGTGCCGCCATTGTTGGCAAGGATCGTCGCGCTCTCGCGCGTTTCAGCACCCGTGGCCGGATTGGTGCGCACCAGCGTCACCACTTGCCCCACCGCCTTGTCCATCAGCTTTTCCGGTGTCAGCAGATCATAATCGAAGTTCTGTTCGACAATGCCGGTGCCGCCTGCATTCAGCGTCACCGTTTCAGGCCGGATCGCGGCAGACACATCGGGGAATTCCTGCCGGGTGCGCCCCAGCGGAAGCGACATCTGGCGCACATCCTGCACCAGCGCCAGATCGTTGTTATAGATCGTCAACGATACATCGCCCTGTGCCGAAGGCGCGCTTTGCGCAAACGCCGCAACCGGCATAGCCACTGCCACAAGATACCCGACGCCGCGCATAGACCTCTCCCCGATTTCCCACAGGCTAGAGTTTCACCTGCCACAGATCAACACAAGCTGAACAAGTATTGCGGCGCGGGTAGATCTAGCTAGACAACAAGCATGGCCGAACACGCATCCTTGCTTCACGATGGATTTCTCCTGCTCGGCTTCGCGCTTGTATTCGTGCTGCTATTTCGGCGGCTCGGCCTCGGCGCGACTTTGGGTTATCTGGTCGCAGGCGCAGTGGTTGGCCCGCAAGTGCTGGGGCTGGTCGGCGGGGCAGAGCAAAAGCTCGTCACCGCAGAGCTTGGCATTACGCTGCTGTTGTTCCTCGTCGGGCTGGAACTGAACCCGTCGCGGCTGTGGCGGATGAAGCGCGATATCCTCGGCCTTGGCCTGCTGCAAGTGACGGCCTGCGGACTTGCCGTGGCCGCGATGATCGGGTTGACCACCGAATTCAGCTGGGCCGCCGCGCTCGCGCTGGGCCTGCCGCTTGCGCTATCGTCCACCGCGCAAGTCCTGCCGATGCTGCAATCATCAGGCCGGTTGCGCACCCCGTTTGGCGAGCGCGCCTTTGCCATCCTGCTGTTCCAGGACCTGTCGATCATCCCGCTGATCACGATCATCGCCGCGATGAGCCGCAATCCGGCAGACGCGGGCGGGCCTCCGGGCTGGCTATTGGCGCTCTATACCATCGGTGCGCTTGTCGGTCTGATCGCCGCCGGACGCTTCATCATCCGCCCGCTGTTCCGCCTGATCGGCAATCTGGGGGAGCGCGAGATGTTCGTCGTCGCCGCGCTGTTCACGGTCATGGCTTCGGCGGCAGTGATGGAGGCCTTGGGGCTCTCCACCGCATTGGGCGCTTTCGTTGCAGGCGTGATGCTGGCCGATAGCCCCTATCGCCATGAGCTTGAAGCCGATGTCGAACCGTTCCGGTCGATCCTGCTCGGCCTGTTCTTCCTGGCTGTCGGCATGATGCTGAACCTGCAAGCCATTGCCGACCGCCCGCTGTTCGTCATCTCGATGGCGATCGGCTTGATCACGATCAAGGCAGGGATAGTGTTCCTGATCGCGCTCGCCTTCCGCATGCCATGGCGCGGCGCTTTGGCGCTCGGCCTGCTGCTGAGCCAGGGCGGCGAATTTGGCTTTGTCCTCTTTGCCCAAGCCCAGCAAGCGCTGCTGATCGCGCCCGATGCCGCCAGCCTGTTTGGCGCGGTCGTCACCCTCTCGATGGCCACCACGCCGTTCCTGATGATGGCCACCAGCCGTTTCCGGCGCGAGGCCGAAGTGGCCAAAGGCACCCGCGCCGGCCCGCAAGCCGATGGTGCAAACGCGATCATCGTGGGTTTCGGGCGATTCGGCCAAGGCGTCAGCCAGATGCTGCTCGCCAGCAATATCCCCGTCACGATGGTCGATAGCGATATCGAAATGATAGACGTTGCCGCAAGCTTCGGCGCGAAAGTCTATTTCGGCGATGGCACAAGGCTCGATCTGCTCCGGCAAGCGGGCGCGGGCGATGCCGAAATGATCTTCTTCTGCATCGATGGCGATCAGATCACGCCCGAATTTGTCGAGGCCGTCCACGAGGCCTTCCCCGCCGCCGCAATCTATATCCGCGCGTTTGATCGCCGCGCGCTGATCCGTCTCAAGGGCACGCCTGCCAGCGCGGTCGTGCGCGAAGTGCTCGAATCAGCCGTGCG
>CAZSTP010000193.1:0-5517 GCA_964609325.1 uncultured Novosphingobium sp.
CCGATTGCGGCTCGCCCAAGTCAGAATTTGAATTGGTAGAGATGTAAGTGCTGGTGCTGCAGCGGGTGCCAGGCGCGGTTTGCCGGCACCCGTCAGGGCGCGCCATCGCTCGCAATCGCAACAGGCGCGCACGATGTGGTCAATCGCTTGACGGGGGCGAGGCCAAAAGCGTAGTGGTCCGACCGCAATTTCTGCCAATAATGGCAGAAAGCCTTGGCGCATGGACCAGAAAGCCGCGCACGCCCGAGGACATGCGGGCCGATGGACCGGCTGTTTTTGATCCCGCCCGTTAGAAACAAGGAACGCCCATGACTGACAGCACCCTCTGCGAAACGGTGAGCGCTTTGTTTGCAACCCATCGTGCATCGCAACGCGCGGCCGCCCGTTCGGATGCTGCCACGCGTATTGCCAAGCTGGTGCGGTTCAAGGACGTTGTGCTGGCCCGTGCCGATGCCGTGTGCGATGCGATTGCCGCAGACCTCGGCCGCCCACGCGCGGTTGCGATGTCCGCCGAGGTCACTGCAACGGTTGCCGAGATCGATCTGGCGGTGGCCAATCTCGAAACGTGGATGCAGCCGGTTTCTGTCACACCGACGCTGTCCATTCCGGGCATGGAAGCCAAAATGGTTTACGAGGCGCGGGGCAAGGTTCTGGTGCTTGGCCCGTGGAACTTTCCGATCGGGTTGGTGTTGCAACCGGTGGTGGCAGCCATCGCGGCGGGCAATGTGGTTATTGCCAAGCCCAACGAAATGGCCCCGCATTGCAGCGCCGTAACCACAGCGATCCTGCGCGAGGCATTTGACGAGACCGACGTGGCGGTGATCGAGGGCGGAGTCGATGTAGCGGTGGCGCTGCTGGATCTGCCATTTGACCATATATTCTTTACCGGCAGCCCCAATGTCGGGCGCGTGGTAATGGCAGCAGCGGCCCGCCACCTCGCTTCGGTGACGCTGGAACTGGGCGGCAAATGCCCGGTCATCGTTGACGAAGGCACCAATCTTGCCATCGTGGCCAAAGGCGTGATGACAGTGCGCTGTCTTAACAACGGCCAGCTTTGCCTTGCACCGGATCATGTCTGGGTAAAATCGGGCGTGAAAGACGCCTTTCTTGCAGCCCTTGCCGATGCCGCCCGGGCTTTGTTTTACAAGGATGGTCTATTCGATCCGGCCCGTACCGGAAAGATCATTGATGATCGCAACTTTGCCCGCGTAACCGGCTATATCGCAGATGCAGTGGCCCGTGGCGCAGCGGTTCATGCAGGTGGCGCATCAGATCCTGCCGCACGCACGATCGAGCCGACCATCCTGACCGATGTGCCGTTGGATGCTGCGGTCATGCAAGAAGAAATTTTCGGCCCGGTGCTTCCTGTGCTTTCGTTTGACAGCCTTGACGATATTCTGGCCTATCAGGATACGCGGGGCAAACCGCTTGCGCTTTATATTTATAGCCCTGACGCGGCATTTACGGCCGACGTGCTGTCGTCCATTTCATCGGGCGGGGCAACCGTGAACGGCGTTTTGCTGCATTCGTCCGAAATGGGGCTGCCGTTTGGCGGGGTCAACGAAAGCGGAATCGGCCGTTATCATGGTATCCACGGGTTCCGCGAACTATCGCATGAGCGCGCTGTGGTGGTCTGCCCTTCGCGCTAGGCTTTATCCCGCCGGGAACGGGTGGGGCAGCAAAAAACCTATATCCGATTTTGCAGCCCACCCCTCTGTGCGGCCTTCCGGCATGATCGTGCTGCGGAAAACCGCCCACACAGGCGGCTTTGCCGTGTCACGTCGCGCCGGTTCAGGGGATACAGACTGCCATCAGGCTTGACATTGCCAGACGGGTGCAATCATATAGATATGTTTAATGGCCAGATTCCACGGCTTCCGGTCCTGATGCGGGCGAGAGGCGGGGCGGCTTTTTTGTCTTGTTGGAATTTCTGCGGGGATCGTCGCGATGTCTAAGATTAAAGCACTTGTACACGGCGTGATGGCGATCGACCCCTCGGCACCTGCTATCGAATATCACCGGCGTTGGTACACGTGGGGCGAACTTCATAGTCTGGTAAATGCGCTCGACGCGATTTTCACAGAAAAGTCTGTGCCGACCGGTGCGCGGATCGGCGGATTGTTGCGCAATTGCCCCGAGATCGCCTGCGCGATCGTCGCTATTGTTACAAGTGACCGTTGCGTGGTCACGCTCAATCCGGTGATGCCCGATGACAAACTGGCGCCCGAAATCGAATCGCTCCAGATTCCGGTGCTGGTGGCACTGAGGCAGGATTGGGAGCGCCCGGAAATCTATGCTGCAGCCAAACGGGCCGGTCTGCTGGGTATCCAGATAGATCCTGAAGGCGACCCGAAAGCCAGTGTAATCCTTGAACAACGCGCAGACGCCACCTTCCGCACCGATGCGGCAGATGTGGCGATTGAAATGCTGACCAGCGGCACCACCGGCACACCGAAACGCATCCCGCTGAAAGCCCGCAACTTCGAACAGGGCCTTCTGGAAGCGGCCCATTTCGAGAAGCGCGATCCTGATGAAGCACCAAGGCTGCGGCGCGGCGTGACGATCCTGAACACGCCGTTTTCACATATTGGCGGACTTTTCGGGTTGTTCACCTGCCTTTCGGCGGGGCGTCAGGCCTGTATGCTTGACCGGTTTACCGTTGACACATTCGTTGATGCGGTTTGGCGCCACAAATGCAAGACCGCCAATGCACCGCCATCTGCCTTGCGCATGATCCTCGATGCCAAAGTGCCGCGAGAGAAACTGGAAAGTCTGATGGTATTTCGCACTTCCACCGCGCCGCTGGAACCGTCACTGGCCGATACTTTCTATGAAACCTATGGCGTGCCGATCCTCCAGAATTATGGCGCGACCGAATTTGCCGGGGGCGTTGCGGGCTGGACACTGGATGATTTCCGGAAGTACCCCACCGAAAAGCGCGGCAGCGTCGGCAAGATCATGCCCGGAATCAAGGCGCGGATTACCGATGCCGAAACGGGCGAGGCGCTGTCTCCGGGCAACCCCGGCTTGCTGGAATTGCAGGCAAAGCATCTGGGCGATGGCAAATCGTGGGTCCGCACCACCGATATCGCGAGACTGGACGAAGACGATTTCCTGTGGATTCTCGGGCGCGCAGACAATGCGATCATCCGGGGAGGCTTCAAGGTCATGCCCGATGACGTTGTTCGCGCAATGGAAACGCACCCGGCAGTGCTTGAGGCATGCGTGGTTGGCGTGCCCGATGAACGGCTCGGCCAGATTCCCGTAGCAGGCTATATTCTGCGGTCGGGGCAAAGCGTCGAGATCGACGACTTGCGGTCCTATCTGCGCGAGAGACTGGCGCCTTATCAGGTTCCTGTCCATCTCAAGCCCTTCGCCGAATTTCCCCGGACGCCGTCAATGAAGGTGAGCCAGGTCGAGTTCAAAAAGATCTTTGCCGACGCTTGAGGCAGCTTCGGGCGGCTTTACCGCCGCACTCGCATTCAACCGGCGTTATTGCTATTTTGGCAACTGGCGTTGATGCTCGGGTGAAGCTGCCCCTGCCCGCTAGTCCGAACCAGAGGTTACATCCCGATGAGCATCACCACCCGCGCTGCCATTGCCCCAGGGCTGAACGAACCGCTGCTGGTAGAAGAAGTGCAACTGCGCACCCCCGAGGGGCGTGAAGTTCTGGTGCAGATGAAAGCGTCCGGGCTATGCCACACCGACCTGTCGGTAATGGAGGGCAAGTTCCCGATCGAACTTCCCGCCATCCTCGGACACGAAGGTGCAGGCATCGTGGTAGAATGCGGTCCGGATGTGACGCTGGTCCGGCCCGGCGATCACGTGGTGCTGAACAACACGCCGCATTGCGGGGAATGCAGCCCCTGTCTTTCGGGCAAGACCAGCTTCTGCATCAAAATGATCGAAGACGCCGGTCGCCCCTCGCCATTCACCTGGCGGGGCAAGCCATTGCGCTCGATGGGCGCGTGCGCCACGTTTTCTGCCCACACCGTCATTCTGGAAGACCGCCTGACAACGATTGACGCTTCGGTTCCGCTGGAATCGGCCGCGCTGGTGCCATGCGGGGTGATGACCGGCACCGGTGCCGCGCTCAATGTTGCCAAAGTGGAAGCGGGCAGTTCGGTGCTGGTGTTCGGCCTTGGCTCCATCGGGCTGAGCGTGCTTCAGGCATCGGCGATCGCGGGTGCCAAAACGATCATCGCACTGGACCTTAATCCCGCGAAGGAAGCCGTTGCACGCCAGTTTGGCGCGACGCACTTTATCAATCCCTCGATCGAGCCTGAATCGGTTAATGCACAAGTCAAAGCGATTTTGGGCGGCACGGCAGACTACGCGTTTGATTGCGTGGGCCACCCGGCCATCGTGGCGCAGGCGATTGCGCTGGTAAGCCCTTATTGGGGCACTGTGGTGGCAGTGGGCATTACCCCGGCCGACCAGAACCTGACGATCCCGGCCTCTGCGTTTTACTTCGGACGCACTTTGCGCGGCACCTTGATCGGCGATTGGAATCCGCAGGCGGGAACCCGCCAGATCATCGACTGGTACCAGCAGGGCAAGCTCAAGATTGACGAGCTGATTACCCATCGGATTGCGCTTGACGATATCAACGCAGGCTTTGATCTGATGAAATCCGGCGTGCCGATCCGCACCGTCATTTGTTATTGAGGATACCGCGATGGACCTGCTGCAAGAACTTCTCGCCGAACGCGAGATCCGCAAGATCGTGGCGCTCTATCCGCAATATGCCGACAACGCCGACGAAGTGGCATGGGCCGCATTGTTCGTCGAGGATGGTGAATTGTGCATCGGCGATACAGTTATCAAAGGCCGCGAGGCTTTGGCGGCTTGGCTGCTCGGAACGCTCAAAGGCCCGCCCATGCGCCACATGATGCTCAACAGCTTTATTGATGTAATGAGCGAGGATAGCGCGCGCGGCAGTCTCGATATGGCGCTGCTGTTGCGCAAGGATGATCGCTGGGAATTGGGCCCGGCGCCGCGTTATGACGACCAGTATGTGCGCACCGCCGATGGCTGGAAATTCGCCCGCCGCCGTCTGCATATACGCTGATTGGGAGTGGCGCGCCGAACGCTCTGGATTGCTTCTTCGGCTGTACCTCTTCGAGATAACGGAAAGAGGTGTGCAAGCTGTTCAATTGCCAATAAAAAAGGATGCGACGGATTTGTGATCCACCGCACCCTTTTTTGCATCAGCCAGCCTTAGCCGCCGCGCTTCATCTTTTCGCGCAGCAGTTCGCCGTGGCGTGCCCACATTGCGTAGACCTTGCGCTGCAGGTCATCAGGCACCTTCGGCAGCAAGGTCGGCCCTTCGCCGCGTAGCGGCAGCGCAATGGTTGCATCGCCCTTGAGCGTCTCTTCGCCGCGCTGGTTGGTCATGCGGAACACGACGTCGATCAGGTGGAGGCCACCTTCCTGACGCTTGGCCGTGACTTCGCCAGTTGTCATCTGCACGTCGCCCATGAAGTTGAACTTGCGGATTTCATCATGCTGGCGAAC
>CAZSTP010000194.1:0-5515 GCA_964609325.1 uncultured Novosphingobium sp.
GGCGTAATCACACCTTCGCCCGCGCGCCACACCGGGTGGATCTGTTCGTGGTCATAGATTTCCATGATCTCGAACACGTTGCCGAAGAAATCGCGGCAATATGTTGCGGCATAACCGTGCTTGGTGCCATCTGCATCGACGGTTATGCCCGGCAGTGAAGGCGGCGCGTGTACGCGGATACCCGCTGCCAGCAAGCGCTCGTAACAGGCCTGCACATCTTCAACCTGCACCGCAAAATGCGTGTAGCCATAGCGGTTTACGCCCTCATCCGGGTCTTGCGGCGCAGATCGCGGGGAGGAATATTCGAACACTTCGATAAAGGCATTGCCCAACCGGCACATGAATTGCCGCGCCGCACTGTCTTTCAACCCGACAATTGCATCGATGAACGGATTGGCCCGCCATTGCAGCGGCGTGCCCACTTCAACCGCGCCCAGCAGATCGACGTAGAACTCGCGCGCCTTTTCAAGATCGGGGACGGACACGCCGATGTGCTGGATTGCCACTGCGCCCACTTTTCCGCCCCCGATGCTCATGTTGTATTGATCCTTAGAACTGGACGCGCTTGGTATATCCGCCATCGATCACCACGTTGGTGCCGGTGGTATAGGACGACGCCGGGCTTGCCAGAAACACGATGGTCTTGGCAACCTCATCCGGACCGCCCCAGCGGCCCAGCGCAAACTGCGCTTCGGTCGCGTCATAGAGCGCAGGCGCTGCGCCCTTGATCGCTTCCCAGTTGCCGCCCGGAAAAGCGATTGGCCCCGGCGAAACGGCGTTCACGCGGATGCCCTTGGGGCCGATGGCCTGGCCCAGTTGCTTGGCATATGTCAGCAAGGCTGCCTTCATCGCATTAAACGCTTGCGGCACGATAAACGTCTCGGTGCCCGCCGTGCTCGACATGATAACAATCGAGGCCGCATCGCTTTTTTCCAGCCAGGGCTGCAAAGCCTCACAGCCAAGGACGGTGCCTTTGATGTCGGCGTTGAAGCACGCGTCCCAATCGCCCGTCGCGCCCGATCCCGATGCGCTGGCTCCCGGCACAAAGATGTCGCAACCGCCCAACTCTTCTGCCGTCGATGCCAGCCATGCGCGATAGGCATCGTGATCGCTCATATCCAGCGCGGTGCCGATCACTTTGCCGCCGTGGCGCGAAAGCGATTCAACCGTTGCGGCCACTTGTTCGGCATTGCGCGAAAAGAACGCGACGTCGCAGCCCTCTTCGGCAAAGATTTCCAGTGCCGCCCGTCCGATGCCCCGGCTGCCACCGGTCAGAATAACCTTCTTGCCTTTTAGTCCCAGATCCATGCGCCTGCTCCTCTTTGCCATTTATTGCGATATTGCCACCCTTGAAGCGGCCTGACATGCGCCACTACTCCCCTTTTGAACAGGAAAGGCATCGCTGCTGTGGTGATAACACAAGCGCAAACATGCAACGGGAGCAGACCATGCCACGTCTTACCGGCAAAACCGCCATCGTTCTGGGCGCCAGCAGCGCCGGCAATATGGGACAAGTCATCGCACAGCGCCTGATCGAAGAGGGCGCAACCGTCCTTGTGGCCGGGCGCAAACAGGATGTGCTGGCCGATTTTGCTGCAACCACCGGATGCCTGTGGGCACCGTGCGACATTACCGAAGAAGCCAGTGTCAACGCGCTGGCAGAAACCGCTGTCGCCGGGATGGGCGGCATCGATATCGCGATCAACGCCACCGGCTGGGGCCTGCTCAAACCGTTCCTCGATGTCACGCGCGAAGAATTGGACGCGATGACCGCGCTGCAACTGGTCGGCCCGCACCAGTTCTTTCAGGCCATGGTCCGCAAGATGGCCAGGTCGCGGGGCGGACGTGGCGGATCGCTGATCACGATCAGTTCGGCCACCGCCACGATCATGCTCAACGATCACGCCATCTATATGGGCACCAAGGCGGGCACCGATCACATCGTGCGCTGCATCGCGCATGAATTCGGGCAAGAAGGCATCCGCGCCAACTCGATCTCGCCGGGCCTCACCGATACGCCGATGAACGCCGAGGCCAAGCAAGTGCCCGGCCTGTTCGAAAGCTTCCGCAACAGCTACCCGCTGGGCCGCTGGGGCACATCGGAGGACGTCGCCGCCGCCGTCGTATTCCTCGCCAGCGACGAATGCTTCATGACCGGCGAGAACCTCCAGGTAAACGGCGGCCTGACCCTCCGCCGCAATCCCACGCGCGACGAGATCAACGCGAGTGTGGCAAAGGCAATGAGCGAGGGGTAACCCTCGCTACAGGCCCAACTTCGCCCGCACACCCGCCCGCAACTGGTCCTTGCGCACCTTCCCGCTGGCGGTGCGCGGGAAGTCGTCGACCAGTTCGAACCGCTCCGGAATCTTCTGCTTGGCCAGCCCCGAAGCGCCCACATGCGCCGCCAGCGCTGCCGCATCTGCATCCCCGCACAGGATCACATAAGCGCACACGCCCTCGCCCAGCCGGTCATGCGGCATGGCCACGACGGCGGCCTCGCGCACGGCGGGGTGGGTGTGCAGCACGTCCTCGATCTCCTTGGCCGAGATATTCTCGCCGCCCCGGATAATCAGGTCTTTCTTGCGCCCGGTGATTGTGATCGCGCCATCGGCTGACAGCACGCCAAGATCGCCTGTGCGGAAATAGCCATCGGGCGTGATCGCCTCGGCGGTCTGCGCCTGATCGGCATAGCCCATCATCATGCCGGCCCCGCGCGCCAGAATCTCGCCTTCTGTCCCGCGCGGCAGATCATGGTCGTCATGATCCACAATCCGCACCTGATAATCCACCACTTCGCCATCGGTTGTCGCGGCAAGGCCTTCGTCGTGCGGCCAGCCAAACGATACCAGCGGCACTTCCGATGCGCCAAACACGCGGAACGCGCGGGCGTTTTCAAACGCTGCATTGGCCGCCGGAATCAGGTCTGCCGGAACCGCCGCACCGCCACAGGCAAAGAACCGGAACGAGGGCAAGCCCTTGCCCGCCGCGCGCGCCGCCGCTGCCAGCTCCACCAGAAACGGCGTTGCCGCAACCGTACCAATGCATTGATATTGCTCGATCAGCGCCAGCGCTTCAGCAGCATTCCACACTTCCATCAGCACCGACCGGACCCCGCAGATAAACGGCGCTTCCAGACCGTTGGCAAAGCCCGAAACATGCGTGACGGGCGATGGCATCAGCGTCGTCTCGCCTGCCTGCATCCCCCAGTGCCGCCCGCTTTGCGCCACGATATGCGCCAGCGTGCAATGGCTGTGCAGCACGCCCTTGGGCCGCCCGGTCGTGCCCGATGTATAGAGCACCATCTTCACGCCCATCGGATCAACATCTGGCGCGACAAATGCTGCGCCCTCGCCTGCCGCAACCAGCGCCGCAAAATCATCCGGCCCTTCGCCGCGCACCGTGAACACATGCTCCAGATCGGGCAGGGCATCGCGGCACCGCCCGGCCATTGCGGCATAATCCACCCGCCGCCATTCTTGCGGCACAAAGATCGCGCGCGCATGGCAATCGCCCAGCATCATCAGCATTTCGGCATCGCGATAGATCGGCACAATCGGGTTCACGATCATGCCGCCGATCACCGCCGCCAGATTGATCACCGCCGCCTCGCGCCAATTGGGCACCTGAAACGCGATCACATCGCCTGCGCCCAGTCCGCGCGCGTGCAGCGCTGCGGCCAAGGCCTGCGCCTGCGCCAGAACCTGCGCAAAGGTATAGCTGCCCTCGCCATCGATAAAGCACACGAAATCAGGCGTTTCCCGCGCCCTTTCTTGCGCCAGACCACCCAGCGTCTTCATCCCCCAGACGCCCGCTTGCGCAAATGCGCTCTGATGCGGTGCGGGAATCGGGAGCCAGTCCCACGGTTTTGCGGTTTCAATCATCATGGCCCCATGTCCTCCGGCCCGGCAATGCCCCGCAATTGGCGAAAAGGCGAGTTCGGGCATGCTTCCAATCCGGCAACAAAGCCGAAACCTAACCCCTGTCACAGCTTCCCCCCTGCCCTTGCGCAAGGCATGGTCCAATCCATGAACCCGCCCGGCGGGCACGGAGAGGCCATAGAAATGAACCGAATCGAGCGTATCGGGAATGTCGCCGCGATCATGCGCGACTATGTCGAGAACAAGCAGACCTTCCTCACCGACACCACCAAAAGCGTGCCTGCCCGCAGCTACACTGATCCCGATCAGTGGAAGGCGGAAATGGAACTGATCTTCAAGCGCGTGCCGCTGATGCTGGCCTTCACCGCCGAATTGCCCAATGCAGGCGATTACAAGGCGATGGACGCGGTGGGCATGCCCGTGCTGATCAACCGCGACAAGGCGGGCAAAGTCCGCGCCTTCCTCAACGTCTGCTCGCACCGCGCCGCGCCGGTAGCCTCCGAAGGCCACGGCAATTGCGCGCGCTTCACCTGCAAATACCACGGCTGGACGTATGGCGCAGATGGCAAGCTGATCGGCATTTCCGAAGCCAGCAAATTCGGCGAAGTTCACAAATCGGAACTCGGCCTGCGCGAACTGCCGTGTGAAGAGCGCGCGGGCATGATCTTCGTCGTGCTCACCCCCAATGCTCCGATCGATGTCGATGCCTATTTCCGGGGCTTCCTCGATGATTTCGAAGCGCTCGATTTCGGCAACTGGACCTATATGGGCAGCCGCACCATCCATGGTGCAAACTGGAAGGTCGCCTATGACGGCTACCTCGAAGGCTATCACTTCGCCTCGCTGCACCCCGAAACGATCTTCCCGCGCACCCCGTCCAATTGCATGCACTATGAAGGCTTCGGCCCGCACCAGCGCATCGGCTTCCCGCATCACCGCATTGCCGAGGCTTTGCAGGATGTCCCGCGCGAGGAATGGGGCACACAGGAAAACAACGGCTTCGATTTCGTGCGGATCATGTTCCCCAATGTCTCGGCCTTTATCGCGCCCGAAATCACCCAGGTGGCGCAACTCTTCCCCGGGCCGACGCCGGGCGAGAACCGCACCGTCCTCAATTACCTCCGCCGCGAACCGATCCGCGATGAGGAAGACCGCGCCAATGTCGAAGCGGCGATGAACTTCTTCCGCGATGTGACGTATACCGAGGACTACCTGATCGGCCTTGAAATCCAGAAGGGCCTTGAATCGGGCGCGCACGATGAACTGATGTTCGGCCGCAACGAACGCGGCAACCAGTTCTTCCACGAATGGCTCGACTGGTACTTGCAGGATGACAAGGACTTGCCCGAACCTGTGATGTGATCCGGGCGATGAACCCGATCTCGCTCGCCTCGGGCGTCGTCCCCGAATTCGGCCCGGTTGATACCATCGAAGCCGCCCGCGCGGGCGGCTTCGACATGGTCGGCCTGTGGGTCAATCCGCTGGAATGGACCGCCGCACACACCCGCGATGCCCGTGCCGCCCTGGCCGCAACCGGCCTGCCGCTGCTCGATGTCGAAGTGGTGTGGATCAAGCCCGACAGCGCTCCAGGCAGCGCGATCGACGATCACCGCAAGGTGATCGACGTCGGCGCGGAA
>CAZSTP010000195.1:0-5488 GCA_964609325.1 uncultured Novosphingobium sp.
TGGATTAACTTAGTCATCAAAACTCCTCCCCAAACTTCTGACCCGATTGGGCCTTGAACTTCTGCATTGCATCTCATCTCATAGAGAATGCAATGACCTATGCCTATTCTTTGCTAGCATCAGGCCGGCAAAGCGTCAATTGTATGAGTTAGCCTTCAAGCGCATGGCGCCCGAGTGCAGCAATGTGGCAACACATTACTGCGCCGGCGGGACCAAAGGCCAAGTGCCCGTGCCGTGAAAATCTCTTGCGCTACCGACATTCCGCATGGCCAGTGCGCTTTTTTGCGGCTGCCGAGCGAAGCAGACTGCCGGGGCATTGGGGTTCAGGTCATCCGCGCTATCGTAGCGGTCAAGTTCAAGGGTGCGCACAGCGGCAATCAGAGTGGCCCGGCGCAGAATCAGCGCAGCTTCCGCGTCGTCGGCAGGCAGTTGGGTAAGCCATTGCGCTAGAGCGTTCAACGCAACCCCATCAAATTGAGAACCCACAATTTTTCCGGAATGCACCGACCATGCCAAGGTGGGCAGATCATCACGCCACATCTGCATAAGCGGGGGTGATTGGTCATAATTGCCTTCAATTCGATAGTGCCGCACAAAGCCGTCTTTGCCGGCGTTGCGGACGGCGAGCAGGACAAGATCGAACATGTGCATGCAGTGTTCGGCGCGCGCGGCAGAGGCCAATGTTGCAACATCGCCAAGCGTCCGGCCTTGCAACTGGCCAAGCATGTCCAAGGCGCCGGGGCAGATCGACCAGGGTGTGCGGATGGCCTGTCCGGTCACTTCGGTGACGATCCCGTCTCTATGCCGAAGGTTGAGCGCAAAGTGATGAACGTCGTCTTCCATTTGCGCGCAAACGTCAGGGCCATTTGCCGTGATTCGCACCGCCCGGCGATAAGCGCCCCATGGCTTTGGCCGGCGGGTGGCAATAGCTCCGGGACGTTCTGGCGGGGTGTTCATCGGTTTTGCGCCTCATCCCTTGGATCATATTGTGCGGTTTGGTCAGGAATAGCCAAGAATCAGTTGCAAGGCGATTTGATAATGCAATAGTTGATGTTCATTCATCGTGAGACCGGGTTCAGCGCGTTGCTGATGTGCCTGACTGCGGGATGTGTTCCGGGAGAGTGTTTTGGCTGCTGAATCTGTTCCTACCCCCAAGGCCGGAAACAAATCCGTCCGCGTTGCGCCAGATGGATCTGCCTGGATCGAAGGTTATCGCTGCGATTCGTGCGGTGCGGTAATGCCGGTGTCGACATTGGCCTGCCGCGCCTGTGCAAGCCGCGTTGCGCCTGCTGCCTATCGCTCGCCAGAAACGGGCAAGCTTTACACATGGTCGATTGTCCATCGCAGCTATCCCGGTGTGGCCGTGCCGTTTGTGTCGGCGATTGTCGATCTTGACGGTGGCCTGTCCTTCAAAGGGACGCTGAAGGGTGTTGCGCCTGAAGCGCTGAAGGCCGGAATGCCGGTGCGCCTTGTGTTCGATGATGCTGGCGGCACAAGCGATGCCGATGGCAACCCCTACGTCGGCTTTCATTTCGTAGCAGGAGACGCCCAGTGAGCGATGCCTACATCGTCGGTGCGGGGATGATCCCCTTTGGCCGCTATCCCGACCGGACCTATTTCCAGCTTGCCGCTGACGCCACGCTGATGGCGCTGGATGATTGCGGCTTGTCGATCAAGGATGTCGGCGCGGTCTATGCCTCGTCCACCTTCAACGCAGCGTCGATGCTGGGCCAGAAGATGATGCAGCAGATCGGCCAGACCGGGGTGCAGATCGTCAATGTATCCAACGCTTGTGCATCGGGTGCAACCGCTGTGCGTGAAGCGTTTGTGGCGATCAAGAGCGGTCTTTACGATGTGGTGCTGGCTGTTGGCGCTGAAAAGAACCCGCGCGGGATGCTGGCAGGATCGCCCGTGGATGGCCCGCCGCCCGAAGGCCTTTTCGGTTCGGTATCGATGCCTGCGCTGTTTGCCGAAGCGGGCATGGTCCACGCCAATGCCTATGGCACGACACTGGCCCAGTTTGCGCAAGTTGCGGTCAAGAACCATCACCACGCCACGATGAATCCAAAGGCTGCCTACCGCAAGGAAACACCGCTGGAAGAAGTCATGTCCAGCGAAATGATCGCCTATCCGCTGACCAAGCTGATGTGTTCGGCCAACGTCGATGGTGCGGCTGCATTGATAATGGTCTCCGAAAAGAAGGCACGCGAACTGGGCCTTGGCCGCGCGGTGCGCCTGCGCGGATCGGCGCTGACGTCTGATCCGTTCGAGCCGCGCAATCCCGACATGCTCGATCCCAATTCGGTCACGCGCCTTGCCGTGGCGCAGGCATATGAAATGGCGGGCATGGGGCCGGAAGATCTGGACCTTGTCGAGCTGCACGATTGCTTTGCGACCGCAGAAATCCTGCATTACGAAAACCTTGGTCTGTGCGGCGAAGGCGAGGCGGGGCGGTTTATCGATTCCGGCGCAACCGCGTTGGGCGGCAGCATACCGGTCAACGTATCGGGCGGGCTTTTGTCAAAGGGCCATCCGATCGGCGCCACGGGCGTTGCCAACATGGTTGAAATCATCGACCAGTTGCGTGGCGAGGCAGGTGCGCGGCAAGTGGCGGGTGCCCGGATCGGGCTCACCCATGTGCTGGGCTTTGGCGTGGGCGCCGCAGCCGGGGTCCATATTTTCGAAAAGGCCTGATGGTCGTGGTGTTGCGCGGCGCGTCAGGCGTGTTCGCGCACGAACCATGCAAACAGATCGGTGGCAACGGCGAGCGCGTGTTCGCTGTTGCTGTCATCACGCGCGGCCTGAAGACAGGCAAGGCTGAGTTCGCGCAGCACCACTTTGGCCCAGGCCAGGGCGCGGGCATTTTCAGGCGCGCCATTGGCCGCTTTGGCAAAAGCTGCAATCCGCGTTGCCAGCGTCTGGGAGAAGCGTTCGCTGGTGCGCTGGATGGCGTCCGGTGTATCCTGGCCAATGCCAAGCCCGATGATCAGCGTGGCGGGCGCGCGTTCCCGGCGGACATAATCGACGATTTCAGCGATCCATGCCTGCACCTGATCCCGGTCTGGCACCGGGCCGTGCAGCAGATCAACCAGAGCGCACAGGCCATCCTGATATTCGTCGGCAATCTGTTCGAGGATTTCAGCCTTGTCGCGGAAATGCGAATAGAGCGTGGTGCGGCGCGTGCCGGCAGCACTGGCGATCTGATCGAACGTGGTGGCACCATATCCCTGCCGGAAGAACAATTCGCGCGCGGCCTGGCAGATGTGTGCGCGGGCAAACGCCTTTCTGGCAGTTTGCAGCGTGGGCCGCGAAGGCAAGGGGACGGCAGATTCCATAACGTTGCTGTAGCAAAGGCCTCGTAGTGTGTCCAGAAATTGACATTCAGACCATTTATCGACACTGTGTCGAACATTGCGGACGAATCAACGGCGGTGCTGTGATGACACGTCCGCGCGCAGGAGAGAGAACATGACGAACGATCCCCTTCTTCAACCGTTCAAGACCCGGAACCTGACTTTCAAGAACCGCATGGTTCATGCACCAACCACGATGAACATGTCTGACAGCCGTGGCTACGTAACGCGGCAGGCCGTGGGTGCTTATGAAGCGCTGGCCGCTGGCGGATTTGGCGCGGTGTGCGTTGGCGCAACGTGTGTGCGCTGGGAAGGGCTGATCAACGAGCGCATGTTCGGCATCTATGACGATACCTACATCGTCAGCCACCGCGAATTGGTGGAAGTGATCCACAACAATGGCGCGCTGGCAGGCATCCAGCTTTTCTACGGCGGGCTGATCGTCGGCGCTGGTGCATCTACCCCGCTGGAACCGGGCAAGGGCTGGATTCCCGGCACTGTATCGCACGGGCCTTCGGGCAAGTATCCCATCGGCAACCAGAAGCCCGGCGTGGTCACGACCGAGGAATATGACTCACTGGTCGAAGACTTTGCGCAGGCTGCCCGCCGCGCCAAGGAAGCTGGCTACGATTATGTTTCGTACCACTTCTGCCATGGTTCGCTGCCGCACGTAACGCTGTCGCTGCTGGAAAATCAGGGCCGCAACGATGCTTATGCCGACCGCTTCCTGTTCTGCGAGCGGATTATCCAGCGCGCGCAGGAACTGTGCGGCAAGGATTACCCGCAAATCCCGCGCATGGTCTGCGAAGAGAACTTCGAAGGCGGCTATGACGTCGAATACTTCATCGAACATTATGCCACGCGCCTTCACGCGCTGGGCGTGGACGCGATGGACTGCACGTTCGGTTCGATGCTTCCGGCAAAGAGCCGCAGCCAGGAAGTTACGTCAGGCGAAGTGATCGGCGGGGGCTTCTATGTGCCGAACCTTGTAGCGCTGCCCTATATCAAACGGATGCGTGACGGGCTGAAGGCACGCGGCATTGATATGCCTTTGATGGGATCGTGCAACATCAACACGCCCGACCAGATGCGCACGATGATTGGCGAAGGCGCGGCCGACTTCTTTGCATCGTGCCGCCAGTCGCTGGACGACCCGGACTTTCCGCGCAAGATTGCCGAAGGCCGCGAAGAGGAAATCCGCAAGTCCACCCGCACCGGGGCATCGCTGCTGGCCGGCAACATCTTCAACAAGGGCGTGGCAGGTTCGGCACAGAACGCCGCCTTCAGCCGGGACCGCGATTATCGCATCATCCCCACCAACCGCCCCAAGCGCGTGTTCATAGCAGGTGGCGGTTCGGGCGGCATGGAATATGCCATCACCGCCGACCAGATCGGCCATGATGTCACCTTGTTCGAAAAGTCGGACAAGCTGGGCGGCGTGATGAACTGGGCGGGCAATTACCGCACGTTGCGCAACATGGAGCAGATTGCCTATCAGCCTGAATGGCACCGGCTGATGATTGGCAAATCAAACGTCACGGTTCATCTTGAAACCGAACTGACGGTTGAGCGCATTCTGGCCCAGAAGCCCGATGTGGTGGTTGTGGCAACAGGTGCCGTTGCGGACCTGCCCGATGTGGCCGGGCTTGATGCGGCACTGGAAAGCGGCTTTGCCCGGACGATCGACCGCGCGCTTGGCGAAGGGCCTGATACCCTGCCCGAAGGCCCCGTGGTGGTCTGGGGCGCAGCCGAAGGCGTCGAACTGGCGCTTGATCTGGCCCGCGCCGGACGCAGTGTGCGCCTGCTGGAACCCAAGGCCACTTTTGCCCCAACGTCCTATATCGGATCGCGTACCCGTTATGTGATGATGTGGGCAGGTGAAGTGGGCCTGAAGCCTGAAGTGGGCGTTGCTTTGGAAAGTGTCGGCAATGGCACGGTCACAGTGGCCCATGCAGATGGCAGCAAGGAAGAAATCGCCTGTGCAACGCTGGTGGTTTCACCGGGGCGCGTGGCCTATGATCCGATTTCGACCCAGCTCGCCAAGGCCGGAATCCAGGTGCAAGTGATTGGAGACGCGCGCAAGCCGCGCTCCTACGGCAATTCGATCCACGAAGCTGCCTATCTTGCACGCAATA
>CAZSTP010000196.1:0-5446 GCA_964609325.1 uncultured Novosphingobium sp.
GACCGACTTCACCGACCGAATAGGGCGGGAAGTTGTAGTGCAGCATGAAGCGCTGATACGACAGACCATCAAGACCGTCGATCATCTGCTCAGCATCCTTGGTGCCCAGCGTGGTGGTGCAGATGGCCTGCGTTTCACCGCGTGTGAACAGCGAAGAACCATGCGTGCGCGGCAGGAAGCCGACCATGGCTTCGATCGGGCGGACCTGCGTGGTGGTACGACCGTCGATGCGGGTTCCGTCCTTGAGGATGGCGCCGCGAACGATGTCCGCTTCGACCTTCTTCATGGTCTTCATCGCGACCATCTGCGTCTGCGGAGTTTCGTCCGAGAATGCAGCCTTGGCCTTTGCGCGGGCATCGTTGAGCGCGTTCGAGCGGGCCGATTTGTCGGTCAGCTTGTAAGCGGCAGCAACGTCCTTGCCGACGATGTCCTTGAGCTTCTTCTTGATGTCTGCGGTGTTGTCCGACAGATCAACGTCCCAAGGCTCCTTGGCAGCCTTTTCAGCCAGGCTGATGATCGCGCCGACGACCTTGCGGATTTCGTCATGGGCAAACATCACTGCGCCGAGCATTTCTTCCTCGGTCAGTTCCTTGGCTTCGGATTCGACCATCATCACGGCAGAATCTGTAGCGGCTACGACGAGGTCGAGGCGGCCTTCAGCGGTCTGGCTGAGCGACGGGTTGAGCAGGTATTCGCCATCCTTGAAGCCGACGCGGGCAGCGCCGATCGGGCCCATGAACGGAACGCCCGAGATGGTCAGCGCAGCCGAGGCAGCGATCATCGCCAACACGTCTGGCTCAGTCTCGCCGTCATAGCTGAGGACCTGGCAGATCACGTTGATTTCGTTGTAGAAACCTTCGGGGAACAGCGGGCGTACCGGACGGTCGATCAGACGGGAAACCAGCGTTTCCTTTTCTGTCGCGCCGCGCTCACGCTTGAAGAAGCCACCGGGGATACGGCCGGCTGCGGAAAACTTTTCCTGATAGTGGACGGTCAGCGGGAAGAAATCCTGGCCTTCCTTGACAGACTTTGCAGCGGTAACCGCGCAAAGCACAACAGTTTCGCCATAGGTGGCGAGGACTGCGCCGTTTGCCTGGCGGGCAACACGGCCGGTTTCCAGAGTGAGGGTTTTGCCGCCCCATTCCAGCGATACGGTTTTGACGTCGAACATTTAGCTTCCTTCAGCCCACGGCCCTATTGCACGCGGGTTTTTGCTGCCGGGGTTTCCCGTCCCGGTCCGGTGTGGGGCGCTTTTCGTGCCCCGAAGGCGTCTTGCCGAATTGCGAGACAGCCTAATTTCTTGGTCGCATCGCGAAAAGCGAAAACCGGTTCCCACTTTTCGCGCGATGCTCCCTAAACGCAAAAGCGGCCCGCTAGGGGCCGCTCCGCTTACCTTACTTACGAAGACCAAGCTTCTGGATGAGTGCGTTATACCGCGCCACATCCTTTTTCTTGAGATAGTCGAGCAGCGAACGACGCTTGTTGACCATCATCAGCAGGCCGCGACGCGAGTGGTTGTCCTTGTGGTTGGACTTGAAATGCTCGGTCAGGGTCTGGATACGGCTGGTCAGGATCGCGACCTGTACTTCCGGCGAACCGGTGTCGTTTTCGGCGCGAGCGTGGCTTGCGATAACTTCTTGCTTCTTTTCAGCGGTAATCGACATATCATTTACTCCGCGACATCGGCGATGTTGAATCCCCGGACGACAACCAGACTTCCGCCTGAAAGCTGAACCAAGGCGACCGGCACAGTGCCAAGCCGACCCCAGTAAAGCCCGTCATCTAAGGGCAATCCCGCAAGAACGCGGCCCTGACGGACCGCCCTTGCCTGTTCGGGATCGAGGTTAAGAGCCGGGATGTCGACCAGCCCTGCCTCTAACGGCAAGAGTACGTGTTCAAGGGCCGCGCCTTGGCCGACCTCGTTCAATTTGTCCAGCGAAATCGCTTGGGCCAGATCAAACGGCCCTGCCCGCAAACGGCGCAGCATGGTGACGTGGCCGACGGTGCCAAGGCTGCGGGCAATATCGCGCGCCAGACTGCGGATATAGGTGCCTTTGGAGACGTGCGCGGTGAGCGTGGCGGATTGCAGCGCGCCTGCCTCACCCTCGGTCGCATCGAGGGTGAGCGTATGGATCGTGACGGCGCGGGATTTGATTTCAAACTCCTGCCCTGCCCGCGCCAGATCATAAGCCCGTTCGCCATCGATCATGAGGGCGGAATAGGCTGGCGGCACTTGTTCGATCGGGCCGGTGAAGCGGGCGAGCGCGGCTTGGAGATCGTTCAACTTCGGGCGGATGTCGCTTTGTGCGATCATTTTGCCTTCGAGATCGAGCGTGTCGGTCTCCACACCAAAGCCGATGGTGAAGCTGTAGACCTTGCTCGCATCGAGCATCCGCCCGCAGAGCTTCGTCGCCTCGCCAATGCCGATGGGCAGGACGCCGGTGGCCAGCGGATCAAGCGTGCCGCCATGACCGACTTTGACTTTGCCAAAGCCTGCCTGCCGCAAGTTGCGCTTTACCGCCGCTACGCCCTGGGTCGAGCCAAGCCCCAACGGCTTGTCGAGAATGATCCAGCCATCAACCATCGACGTTACATCGGCTCCGGACCGGCAACTGCCGAAGCCAGTTGCGCGAGGTGCCGGCCCATCCATTCCACGGGCGGACCGACAAGGCGCTCGATCAGACGCAATTCGGGGAAGAGATAGGGCAGGATCACGAGGATCGCGAAAACGACGAGCAGGCCATAGCGTTCGACCTGGCCATAGGCGCGCGCGAGCGGTGCGGGCAGGATACCCATGACGATGCGCGAGCCGTCAAACGGCGGGATCGGCAGCAGATTGAACGTGCCGAGGAACAGGTTCACCAGCAGAAAATTGCGCAGATTATCGGCGATGAACAGGACTGGCAGGCCCGGCTCTGCCGAGGAATCGGTTGCCCGCACGAGAAGCCCGAGCGCGATGGCGGCAAGGGCTGCAAGGATGAAGTTCACCCCCGGCCCGGCCGCCGCCACAGCAACCATGCCCCAGCGTGGATTGCGCAAGCGGCGAAAGTCCACCGGCACCGGCTTTGCCCAACCGAACACCGGTGCTCCGGTGAGCTTGAGCAGGCCCGGCAGGATGATCGTGCCGAACGGATCAACATGGCGCAGCGGATTGAGGCTGAGCCGCTTGGCATTGGCTGCTGTGGGATCGCCCAACGCGCGCGCCATCCAGCCATGCGCGACTTCGTGGAAGACAATCGCAAGGATCATCGGGATCGCCACCGTGGCGATGGACCAGATCATGCCGTCGGGGTTCATTGCATCGCCTCGCTAAAATGTTTCCGGCAGAGCGCAACGTAGCGGTCATTGCCGCCAATTTCGGTTTGCGCTCCGGCACGAACGGCTGCGCCGCTTTCATCGACGCGCAAGTTCATGGTCGCCTTGCGCCCGCAATGGCATACGGCTTTGAGTTCGACGAGCGAGTCTGCAAGGCCGAGCAGCGCCGCTGCGCCTTCAAACAGTTCGCCTTGAAAATCGGTGCGCAGGCCATAGCAGAGCACCGGAATGCCGCCCTCGTCCGCCACCCGCGCCAATTGCCAGACTTGCGCTTTCGACAGGAACTGCGCTTCATCAACCAGCACGCAAGACAGCGGCTGGACCGCGTTGGCGGAGTGTACCCTTGCCCAAAGATCGGTCGCCGGATCAAAGCGATGGGCCTCTGCGTGAAGGCCGATGCGGCTTTCAATCGCCCGATCATCGCCCTTGCCTTTGGCACGATCATCAATCGCTGCCGTCCACAACATCGTGGCCATGCCCCGTTCGCGGTAATTGAATTCCGCCTGGAGCAAGTTGGTTGATTTGCCTGCGTTCATGCTGGCGTAGTAGAAGTAGAGCTTGGCCATTACCCTCAATGCCATAATGCCGTTGCCGGGGAATGCCATAGGGTGGCGGCGATTAATCGACCTGGAGCAGTACATGAGCCGACCAATGACAGGACGTGTCGCTGCTGCGATGGGCGCTATGCTGCTCATTCTGCCAGTGCTGTCTGCCTCTGCGCAGACGCCTGCCATCGCGGACCAGTTGCAATATACACTCGATCAAAACCTGAGCCGGGTGAGCGCTCGCGTGGGTTTCTTCGGCATTGCGAGCAAGACGGCGCGCTTTCCCAAAGTGAGCGGCAGGATCATGCTGGCCCCCAAGCGTCTCAACACGATCCAACTCGATGTCGATCTGGATGCGAAGGCTTTGGAGGCGGGGGATTCCGTCACCCTTGCACGGCTACGCGGGCCGGACTTCTTTGATGTAGAACACCATCCGCAAGTCCGCTTTGTGGGCCGTGCGATGACGATGACCGGACCTGTAACCGCGCGGATCAGCGGAGACCTGACCGCCAAGGGCATCACCCGCCCGGTCACGCTCGCGGTGGGATTTGCCAAGCCGCCAGCGTCAGCAACCGGACGTGAGCCTATCCAACTGACGGCACAGACGAAGATCGACCGCACCGATTTCGGGATGAACGCCTATCGCTTTATCGTGGCCAAGACGGTGACGATCACCATCAACGCAGCCATGGTGCCGCGTTAAGCCTCGCCCAGATCGCGCTTGACCTTTGGATCGGCAAGGAGGGCTTCGATGCGGGTGGCCGTATCAAAGCTTTCATCAGGCAGGAATTTGACCTTCGGCGCGAATTTCAGCCGCAACCGCTGCGCCACCTCGCGCTGGAAAAACGCGGTGTTGGTGCGCAAGGCCTTGAGCACAATTTCCTCGTCCTCGCCCAACAGCGCCTTCACGAACACCGAGGCGTGTTGCAGATCCGGCGACATGCGCACTTCGGTGACCGAAACGGTGTGCGCGGTCAGCACTTCATCATGCACGACCTGCCGCATCAGCAGTTCTGACAGGATATGGCGCACTTGTTCGCCCACTTTCAGCAGGCGGACGGAACGGGTTTCGGGGGTGGTCTGTTTGGCCAAGTCTAACTCATTTTCGCTAGTATACGGGCGATGGATCGCACATTGCGCGCGGTGCCGCGTGTGCCGAGACGGCGTTCGATGAAAGCGCCGGTCAGTTTGCTTTCGCCAACGCCATTTGCAAAATCGATATAGATGCTGCGGTTGCCGATGGCCATTTTTTCCATGCCACGCATCGCCTGATCGGCGGCGAGTTTATCGAACGCGGCTTGATCGGGCTGGGTGCCGAGGAACATGGTGTGCACCAGATTGTCCGCGCCAATGCCGGTGAAAGGGTTGCCTTCGACAGCTTCGGCCATAGCCTCGCGATTGCGAACGGCGACGAAGCTATCGAAATCGAAGCGGTCCAGCATGACATGGGCGAACATGTCTTCGAGGCCATCCAGAGGGCGGTCGTCGTATTCGAACAGCAAGTTGCCACTGGCGACGACGGTTTCGAGGCCGGTCAGCCCTTCCCGCTCAAACGCATGGCGCAAGTCCGCCATCGTCAGGCGATT
>CAZSTP010000197.1:0-5445 GCA_964609325.1 uncultured Novosphingobium sp.
AGCCGGCAGTTTCAATGGCGCAAGTCTTGTTTTGTCGACGCTGGATATCCCCAGCCTCACTACTGGCAGCACCGTGCTCAATCCCAATGGCGATCAAACCACGCGGCTGACCAACCGCGATGTCGTAGCAGATCCTTCCACGGTGAAAATCGATCTGCGGCCCGGTGCCGGTTCGTTCGCATCAAGCGGATCGGTCCTGCTGCTCGGGGAAAGCATCACGGTCGACAAGTCGATCCGCGCCACGGGCGATGTGTTTATCGTTGCGGCAAGCGATGCCCTGATCACGTCGCAGGCCGGAAGCCCGATCAAATACCAATTCTTCAAAGGGACGCGGTTTGAAGGCGTAGAGGTTGTCGGCACAGGCTCTGTCCAGGGCCGCAGCATCGTCGTTGCCGCCTCGAATGGTTCTGCACAGTTGAAAACCCTGCTTCAGGTCGAATCAGGAGCCCAACTGTCGGCAAGCGTGACCGGTGATGGCATCCAGCTGCTCACAGCCTCGCATCCGGTGACCGTGGGGGCCTCGGCCAACGCCAATATCCTCAGCGAAGGTTTGCTGCGCACAACCGGAACCGATTCCGACGTCAAAGTTACCTCCAATGCCAGCGCCACAGTCAACCGCATCGTTTCTACAGGTGACGTAACGGTTCGCTCAGGCACAAGCTCAACGCACACCCTGACGGTTGGCGCTGTGCAGGCGGCAGACAACATCGATCTGCGCTCGACCGGCGCCATGCGGCTGGGCACCGGCGGCAACCAGAACATCTTTGCCGGTGGCTCGGTTGCGATCAATTCGGGTGCTGCGATCAATCGCGGCGGCGCTGTGGGCGATCGGCTCTCGATCGGCTCCTTCCGCGATGCGACTTCGCTGAACAGTGCGCTTTCGGTCCGGTCGGTCGGTGACCTGAATCTGGGCAATGCCAGCCTTTCCGCAGGGCCGCTGGGCACAGCAGCGCTTTCGCTCACCTCTACCGCCGGAAGCATCACGCTCGGCTCTGCCGTGGCGAACCGGTTTACAGCTTCAGCTTTCAACAACTTTACTGCCAGCGGCGCGATTACAGTCAATGCGCAGACGGCTGTGACCCCCGGCTTCGCATTGTCGATCTCGGCGGGCAACAGCACCGCGCCCAATACAACAGCTGGCGATATCTCCCTGCTATCGGCGCGCACGACCGGCGCGGATCAGGACGTGTTTATCCGCTCCAACGGCACCAGCGGTGATATCTCGGCAACCAGCATCACGGCCAACCGCAACCTGACCGTTACCAGCACAACCGCCGCCGGCTCTGCGTTTTCGGCAACGACACTGACGGCGCAAAACGGCTCGATCACCGCGTCGGCGGGGTCGATCAGCCTTGCCAATGCAACGGCTGGCCAATCCATCAGCTTGCGCTCTCCTGGCGCAATCGCGGTCAGTGGCGCGCTGACGGCGGGCAATACCCAGCCGCTCGGCAACGTGGTCGTGTCGGGCTTGCCAAGCGGTGCAGCGGCGTCCTTCAGCGCTGCAACTGTCAATGCCAAAACCGGCCTCGTCAACGTCCAGGCAACGACGCAGACCATCGGCCAGGTACTGTCCGATCAGGCTGCAACGCTTACCGGCACCGGCGCCATTACGCTGGGCGCAGCCACCGTCGGCACCAACCTCACCGTCACCACAGATGGCAACATCGCGCTGGGCACGGCAGCGGCGCAAACCATCGGTGCCAAGGGCCGCGTAACGATCACCTCGAAGCTTGGCGCTATCACGCGCGGGGCCGGTTCGGGCACGCTCACGCTGCTTTCGAACAGCGATGATGCGGGCACCCCCGATGCCTTGACGATCAAGGCGCGCAATGCTGTCAATCTTGGCAATGCCGCCTTGCTGGGTGGCCGCACGATCACGGCACCGGTCTCGATCCAGTCCGAAACATCCAACATCGTTCTGGGCACCGCCCGCGCCACCCGCTTCACCGGTCAGGCCGGAACCACTTTTGCGGCCACCGGTGCAATTTCGGCCACCGGCACATCTGCGGCCACCGGCAATACGATCGCCATCACCGGCCCCACCGGCATATCGCTCACCTCTGCCACCACGGGCGGTACAGGCGAGAACATCGTGCTGAACACCGTTTCAGGCGCGGTTACCGCCACGTCCATCATCGCGCGCAACAACCTCACCATCGCCAGCGTCGCCAATCCGGCAGCGTCGATCACCGCCACCACGCTGCGCGCGATCAACGGTTCGCTGAACGCTTTTGCCAATACGATGACGCTGGGCACGGCACAGGCAGGAACCTCGCTCAGCCTGCGGGCCGAACGCGCGATCCTGATCACGGGCCTCGTCCGCGCCGAAACCAACCTCACCGTTGCCGGACTGACGTCCACAGGCGTCGATCTGTTCGATGCGCCTTCGGTCACCGCAACCACCGGTTCGGTTGACATCAAGGCGGACCGGACCGACATCGACACGCTGGCTTCGGGCACGAACACCACCATCACAGGCGGCACCGCGCTGCTCGGTTCGGTCACCGCCGGCAAAACCGCTGCTGCGGGCGGGCCACTCGGCAATCTGACGGTCCGCACCACCGGCACCACCACTCTGGGCAAGCTCGCCAATCAAACCGTCTCGGCCACAGGCGCGATCACGGTTGATAGCGGTGCCGACATCCGCCAGGGCACTGCCGCCACCGGACTGCGTATTACCGCTAACAGCGATGGCGCGGGCGCGAACGCGCTGACGCTCAAATCCGCCAATGCCATTGTGCTGGGCGAAGCCACCCTCAATGGCGGCCTTGCCAACGGTACTGCCGCCCAGAAGTCGGCGGTCAGGCTCACTTCGGGCACGTCAACCGTCATCGACAAGGCCAACGCTGCCGCCTTCACCGCCACTGCCGGAAGCACATTCCGCGCAGACGGCGCAATCGTCACGGCTGAAAACGCTGCGATCACGGCAGGCGGCGCTGTCACCTTGAACAATGTGACCGCAGGCGGAACGGGCCGCGATATCACGATCACCACACCCGGCGCGATTACCGCAGCCGCGCTCAAGGCATCGGGCGATGTGACCATCGGCGGCGGTGCCACATCGTTCCGCGCAACCTCGGTCGAAGCCACAGCCGGTGCGATCGACATCAAGGCGGGCGCAACCAACGTCGATACTGCCATCGCCGGAACCAATATCGGTGTCACCGGCACCACGGCAACGCTCGGCACTGTCACAGCGGGCAAGACCCCCGCCGCGGGCAACCTCACCGTCAAGACCACCGGCGATATCACGCTCGGCAAGCTGGCCAACCAGCGCCAGTCCGCCACCGGCGCGGTCACGTTTGAAAGCACTGGCGGATCAATCCGCCAGGGTGCAGCAGGCCTCACACTCACCGCCAACAGCGATGGCACCGGCACCGAAGCGCTCACGCTAAAGGCAGGCTCGGCCATCGCCCTTGGCACGGCCACCCTGAACGGTGGCCGCGCGCAGCAATCGGCGGTCAGCCTCACCTCGGGCGCGGCAACCACCATCGACAAGGCCAATGCCGCCGCCTTCACCGCCAATTCGGGCGGTGCATTCCGGGCAAATGGTGCAATCCTCGCCAAGGATGCGGCAACGATCAAGGCGACCGGCGCGGTTAACCTTACCACCGTCACGGTCAGCGGTGCAGATCGCGATATCGCGATAACCACCCCGGGCGCGATCACGGCAACCGCGCTCGAGGCGGGCCGCAATGTCACCGTCGGTGGCGGGGCGACAGCGTTCCGCGCCAATACGGTCGAGGCGACAAACGGCTCGGTTACCGTTGCCGCAGGGGCCATCGATATCGGCGCTGTCGTGTCGGGCCTCAACACCCGCGTCACCGGCTCCACGGCCACACTCGGTACCGTCACGGCAGGCAAGTCCGGCACCACCACCGGCAATCTGACCGTCACCACCACAGGCGACACCACACTGGGCAAACTGGCCAACCAGCGCCAATCTGCCACCGGCGCGATCACGATTGAAAGCACCGCCGGATCGATCCGCCAGGGCGCAAATGGCTTGACGCTTACCGCAAACAGCAATGGCGCAGGCGCGGAAGCTTTGACCGTTGAGGCCCGCTCGGCCATCGCGCTGGGCAGTGCCACGCTGAACGGCGGTCTTGCCAATGGCACCGCCGCCCAGAAATCGACCGTCAGACTGACGTCAGGCGCAGCAACGACAATCGGCAAGGCCAATGCTGGCACGTTCGCCGCCACTTCGACCGGCAGCTTCACGGCCAACGGTCCCCTCGTCGCGGCTGAAAATGTCTCGATCATCGGCAGAAGTGCTGTCAGCGTCGACACCGTCACTGCAACCGGCGCAAACCGTGACATTACGATCACCGCACCGGGCGCGATCAACGCAGGCACGCTCAAAGCCACGCGCAACGTCACGATTGCCGGCGGCACAACCGCCTCCTTCACCGCCACCAGCGTAGAGGCTACTACCGGCTCGATCGACGTCAAAGCCCGTGCCACCGATATCGCTGCGGCGGTCTCGGGCCTCAACACGCGCATCACGGGCGCCACGGCAGAGCTCGGATCGGTCACCGCAGGCAAGACCTCGGAGGCTGGCGGCCTTACCGTGCAGACCACCAGCGATATCACGCTGGGCAAGCTCGCCAATCAAACCCAGAGCGCTGCGGGCGCAGTGCTTATCGAAAGCACGGCAGGTTCGATCCTACAGGGCTCGACCGGGCTGCGCCTCACCTCGAACAGCAATGGTCGCGGTGCCGAAGCGTTGACGCTGAAGGCGACGAGAGGCGCAATCGCTCTGGGCAGTGCCACTTTGAGCGGCGGTCCGGCGCGGCAATCCAATGTCACGCTCACGTCGGGCAACAATATGGCGATCGCCAACGCCTCGGGCGCGCGCGTTACGGCTACCTCCGGCAGCGGTAGCATTACGGCGTCGGGGGCCATTACGGCCACAACCCTCGTGTCGCTCACCAGCAAAACCGACACCACCATTGGCAGCGCTTCGGGAAGCAACGTCACGGCCATCGCCGGGGAAGACTTCACGTCCACCCGTGCGATCAACGCTACCAACAATGCGACCATCACGGCCACGGGCAAGATCACCACGGGCGGTTCGGTCACGGCTGGCAATGCGGTCAGGCTGCTTGCGTCTGACGCAACCATCGGGGCTGCCGTTTCGGCAAAAACTATCGATGTTACCAACACCGGCAGAAACGCCTTGGTGATTGGTGGCGAGGCTGAATCTGCAGAAAACAAGTTCACCCTCAGCCGCCTTGAAACCAGCCGTCTGAGGGCCTCCGATGCGCTGACACTGGGTGCAGATGGATCGGACGACGTTGAACTGAAGCAGGTTGATTTCAGCACGCCAAAGACCGTTCGTGTCCTCGCCAATGGCAAGCGTATCGATGTGACGGGGCGTATCTCCTTCGATAGCAACACCACGCTGAAACTGGGCGGTGATGTGGCAACCGGAGCAGGCAATGC
>CAZSTP010000198.1:0-5417 GCA_964609325.1 uncultured Novosphingobium sp.
AGGTGGTGACGACGCCTGCAACGCTGCTTACCAGCCTGCGCGGGGTATCGGTGGATGGCAAGATGGTGGGGCCGATTTCGGCACCGCGCCTTTTCCGTTTCCACAAGCCCGCCGGCCTGATTACCGCCGAACGAGATCCGACCGGACGTCCGACGATCTACACCGCGCTGCGCAATTCCATGCCCGCAAACGCACCGCGAGTGATGCCGGTGGGCCGCTTGGACGTGAACACCGAAGGGCTGTTGTTGATGACCAACGATGGCGAATTGAAGCGCGCGATGGAACTGCCCTCCACCGGCATCCCGCGCACTTATCGCGTGCGCACCTTTGGCGACATCACGCAATCGCGGCTGGAAGAGCTGATCGAGGGCATCGAGGTGGACGGTGTCCGCTATGGCCCGATCAACGCCAATCTGGAACGCAGCGCGGGCCGCAACAAGTGGATCGAAATGACGTTGACCGAAGGCAAGAACCGCGAAATCCGCCGCGTGCTGGAGCATCTCGGCCTTGAAGTGTCGCGCTTGTTGCGCACCGCTTATGGTCCGTTTGAACTGGCTGATTTGCAACGCGGCAGCGCGGTGGAAGTACCGCAAGTCATGGTTGAAGCTTTCCGGAAGACGTTGAAGACCAAATGAGAATTATCGCAGGTGAATGGCGCGGACGTCCGGTCCGCGCGCCCGAAGGCGACACCACGCGCCCCACCGCCGATCGCACGCGCGAAACGCTGTTCTCGATGCTCACCAGCCGCCTTGGCAGCTTTGAAGGGCTGGCCGTGGCCGACTTGTTCGCAGGATCGGGCGCGCTGGGCCTCGAAGCATTGTCACGCGGCGCGGCCACCGCGATGTTCGTCGAACAGGACGCTGCCGCCGTGCGCGCCATCCGCGCCAATATCGCCGCGCTGCGCTGCGCCCCGCAATGCGATGTGCGCGCATCTTCGGTGCTGTCGCTCGGCCCCACCAAGCAGCCGCTCGATCTGGTCATGCTCGATCCGCCTTATGGCACCGGCGCTGGCGCAGTGGCGATTGAAAAGCTGGCGCGGCTTGGCTGGATCGGCGAAGGCACGTGGATCAGCCTTGAAACCGGCCTGAAAGAAGTGCCCGACGTGCGCATTTGCGAAGTCGATGCCGACCGCAAAGTGGGCAAGGCGCTGATCACTTTGATGCGGATGAAGGGCTGAACTTCGGCCCTTCGTCTTTGGCCGCTCATTCTTGGACCACTTATGGCAGACGACACTTTCCGCAGACAGCGCCTCACCGATTTCATCAGAGAGATTTGGGATGAAGGGTTGGCACACAAGGCGGACCAATATGTCGCTGCGGCCTACACGATACACCACGACCCGGGTGATCCTTGGGATGGTATGACGCTGGACCTCGAAGGGTTCAAAGACCGCGTGCGGACATCGCGGGCGGCGTTTCCTGACCAGTGCTTTGCAATACAACGCCTATTCGTCGATGGCGCAGAAATTGCGATGACGTGGCTATGGTCGGCAACCCATACGGGTGATCTTCCAGGCTTCCCGGCTACGGGCAAAACAATCCATATGTCGGGTGCCACCGTTTATCACTTCGATGAAAACGACAAGTTGACCGGCCATTGGCAAATCACCGACCGGCTTGGCGTCTATCAGCAACTTCATCAAAATCAGGCGGCTGTTTAACCGCCTGATCCGTGCTCAACCGGCAACCGGGGCGCGAGCCACACGCCCAACACAGTTGTAACGCCAGCCAGCGTCAGGAACAGACCAACATAGGGCGTTCCGCCCACATTTGCCGCCCAGGCGGCCGCAAATGGTGCCAAAGCGCCACCTATGATGCCACCAATGTTGAACGCCAGTGAAATGCCGGTGTAGCGCACTGTGACGGGGAACAGGGTCGGCAGCCAAGCGCCCAGAGGCCCGTAAGCAAGGCCCATCACGAACAGCGAACCGGCCAGAGTGGCGAATACAATCGGCAGCGAGCCAGAGCCGAGACCAGTGCCGAAAAACAGGCCGATCACCGCCGTCAGCGCGGCTCCGGTGCCCAGAACGCGCTGGACCGATGACTTGTCGGCCCAATAGCCCGAGACAAGAATTCCCAATGCAAAGAAAGTGTTGGCTCCAAGCTGCACCGCCAGAAACTCTTGTTTGGCATAACCGAGTTTGGTTGTGGCAAACGACAGCGCAAAAGTGGTGGCAAGGTAGAACACCGCAAAACACGCGACTACGCCTGCGATTCCGGCCAGCACGGCAGGAGTATGATCGCGCAACAGGCGGCCGATCGGCACGTTGGGCGGCGGCGCTTTTTCCAGTTCGGCCTTGAACGAAGGTGTCTCTCCAATCTTCAACCGGACCCACAGGCCAAGCCCGACCAGCACCGCGCTAGCCAGAAACGGCACGCGCCAGCCCCAGCTTGCGAAATCTTCCTCGGAAAGGCCGAGGCCGAGCAGCAGGAACAGCCCGTTGGCGAAAAAGAAGCCCACTGGCGCGCCCAGTTGCGGGGCACTGCCGAAGCGCGCCTCCCACCCCTTTGGTGCATTTTCCACCGCCAGCAGCGCCGCCCCGCCCCACTCTCCGCCAAGGCCGAAGCCCTGCCCGAAACGCAGCACGCACAGCAGCGCAGGCGCGATCCATCCCGCCATCGCATATGTCGGCAGAAACGCGATCAAGAGCGTCGATGTGCCCATCAGCATCAACGAGGCTACCAGCGTGGACTTGCGCCCGATGCGGTCTCCGAAGTGGCCGAAAACGACAGCGCCGACCGGCCGTGCAAAGAAGGCAAGGCCAAAGGTCATGAACGCCAGCAGGGTTTGCGCGGTTGCCGACGTTGTGGGGAAAAACAGCGGTCCGATGACCAGCGCTGCCGCGGTTGCGTAGATGTAGAAATCGTAGAACTCGACAGCTGTCCCGACGAGACTGGCAGTGAGCACGCGGCCATGCTGGCGAATCGGATTCATTGGCGCGCTCTCCCCATCTTGTCGCGGCCCGGTTCTTTCAGGCTTCGCGCACGATGGTCAAGCAAGCCCCGCAAAACGCCCACATCAAAAGGGCGCCGGTTGCCCGACGCCCATCATGAGATAAACTTTTAGACTATAACGCCTTACTGACCGCCACGGTTGCGACAACCATCCGTAACTGTCTTGCTACAAACCGGATAGGTCTTGTTTGCGGCGCTACCGGCACTTGCGCTCGCGCCCAGCGATTCGGCAGGCGGTGCGGCTGGTGTTGCAGATTGTGGCGTCGATTGTGGCGCGGGCGCGCCATTTACCTGTCCCACGATGGTAGGCCAGACCTTGGCACGATCCTCTGGCGACATGGCGAAGACTTGCGCTTTCTGTTCGTCGGTCAGCGCCCACCAGCCTTTTTGCTGGTCTGCATCGAGTGTCCAGAAATACTGCTGATAATCAGCTGGCCATGCCCGGTACTTGGTCTTTTTATCGGCAGGCCAGGTGTCCATCTGGCTCATTTCCGCCGGACCGGGCGTGTAGGGAGCGCCTGCCTGCGGTGTTGGTGCCGGATTGGCCGGTGCCGGATCAGCTGACGAGACCGGCGGCGCATTCATCGTATCTTGCGTGCCCGTGGGCGAGGTCGCATCAGGGCTTTGTGGCATCGTTTGCGCCAATAGCGCTACTGGCGATGCCGAAATTACAAGCGCAATCGCACGTGTTGTGAAAAAACGGCGCATCAGAAATCTCCTCTAATCGTTATTCCCATTGCGCACCAAAGCCCGCTTGCCCGTTGCCGGTTCCCGGCTCTGCGATGGATCGCGGTGGCTTTTGCGACGAACCGAAGTGGACCGCCTTGGCCGGAAGATGATTGCGGCGGGGGCATTTGGTCCCTATCTGTTCGCATATGTCTTCCCCTATCCAGACGAATCCCCGGCCCGATCAAACGTGGCTTGATGGCCTGAACCTGCCCCAACGCGAGGCGGTGACAACCACCGAAGGCCCGGTGCTGATGCTGGCGGGCGCTGGCACCGGCAAGACCGCCGCGCTCACCGCGCGGCTTGCCAATCTGCTGCGCCAACGCCTTGCCTGGCCGAGCGAGATCTTGTGCGTGACCTTTACCAACAAGGCCGCGCGCGAGATGCGGGAGCGGGTGGGCGCGCTGATCGGTCCTGCGGTGGAAGGGATGCCCTGGCTAGGCACGTTCCATTCGATCGCCGCCAAGATGCTGCGCCGCCATGCCGAACTGGTGGGGTTGCAAAGCAACTTCACGATCATCGATACCGATGACCAGTTGCGCCTGCTCAAGCAGCTGATTCAGGCCGAGGGCCTTGACGACAAGCGCTGGCCAGCCAAGCAATTGGCGGGGCTGATCGACAAGTGGAAGAACCGCGGGCTGAACCCGGCTGACCTCGATGCGCTGGAGAACGAGGCTTATGCCAATGGCAAGGGACAGCGGTTTTATGCGCTTTACCAGAACCGGTTGAAGGACCTGAATGCGTGTGATTTTGGCGACCTGACGCTGCACATGCTCAACATCTTCCGGCGTGAGCGTGACGTGCTGGAGAGCTGGCAGCAGCGTTTCAAATACGTGATGGTGGACGAATATCAGGACACCAATGCGGTGCAGTATCTGTGGCTGCGCTTGCTGGCGCAAAACCGCAAAAACATCTGCGTGGTGGGCGATGACGACCAGTCGATCTATTCGTGGCGCGGGGCTGAAGTGGCCAATATCCTGCGCTTTGAAAAGGATTTTCCGGGCGCGAAAGTAATCAAGCTTGAGCAGAATTACCGCTCTACCCCGCACATTCTGGGCGCGGCATCGGGGCTGATTGCCGAAAACTCAGAACGCCTTGGCAAGACGCTGTGGACCGAGATTGACGGGGGCGACAAAGTGCGCGCCATCGGGGTGTGGGACGGGCCGGAAGAAGCGCGCCGGGTGGGCGAGGAGATCGAGCGGTTGGAGCGCGAAGGTGCGCCACTGGACCGGATCGCGATCCTCGTGCGCGCACAGTTCCAGACGCGCGAGTTTGAAGACCGCTTTATCCAGATCGGGCTTGGCTATCGCATCGTCGGCGGTTTCCGCTTTTACGAACGCGCCGAAATCCGCGATGCGCTGGCCTATTTACGGATCGTTGCCAGCCCGCAGGACGATCTGGCGTTCGAGCGGATTTACAACACCCCCAAGCGCGGCCTTGGCGACAAGACGCTGGAAAAACTGCACCGCCATGCGAGGGCGCGGTCAGTGCCGCTATTTGCTGCGGCGGTTGAGATACTTGATACAGACGAGCTGCCCGCGCGGGCGCGAGGCACCTTGGCGGGCCTGATGCGAAACTTTGCGAACTGGCGCGAATCTGCAAAATCGCTGGTGCCTGCCGAACTGGTCCGAACGATCCTTGACGAGAGCGGTTATACCGAAGCGCTTCAGGCCGAGAAAACCGCCGAGGCGACCGGGCGTCTGGAGAACCTGTCCGAACTTGCCCGCGCGATGGAAG
>CAZSTP010000199.1:0-5387 GCA_964609325.1 uncultured Novosphingobium sp.
CCCGAACACATGTTCGCCTTGACTCCGGTCTGTACAGTCAAGCACGGGGCGACGATGGAGTGAGCCGTCCGCTTCGGCGTCGCTTCCCGAACGGCAACTTTTGTCCAGCAATTCCGAAAAGCGGCCCCTGTTCAAAGCCCCAGTGCGCCTGGGTTCATCAGGCCTTGCGGATCGAGTTCGCGCTTGACCGCGCCCAGCAGGGCCTTGGCGGCGGGGGAGAGGCGGGATTGGTAGGGGTAGGCGCGGCCGATCTGGAAGTGGCCTGCGCCGTGGTCCTGCATCAGGCTGACGATGGCTTCCTTGAGGTCATCGGCATGGGCGCGGGCTGCTGCGTTGGCGGGGAAATCCTTGAGGCCTGCGATATAGTCATCGCCCAGTGTGGTGAGGTGATAGGGCGTGCGGGCATCGGGCCAATAGAGCGCGATTTCATACAAGAAACCCGAAGCGCCGACGGGGGAGAACATCGTGCCGGTCCACACGCCCAGCCTGTCCATATCGGCTTTGCGTGCGGCGAGTAGCGCTTTGAAGGCGGTGTCGAAGGCTACGGCTTTATCGTGGGCGAAGACGCCATGGATCGGCACCCAGCGTTCTGCGCCGGGGCCAAGGATGTTGAACAGTGGGGCAAAGGGGACGGACCGCACGAACGTGGGCACCGAATTGGCAATCTCGCGGCCATGTGCGCCAACGATGCGGCGCAATTGCTTGGCCCTGTGCGCGGCGTCTGCGGCATCGAAGCCTTCGACGATGAAGTGGCACATATAGGCGCCCGCGCGCATCGGATCTTCCCCGGCGAGGCCCATCTTGACGAGCGTGGCGAGGCCTTTGAGCTTGTCTGGCGCTTTTTGCATCACTTGCAGGGCGATCTTCAGCCGAGCGCCTGCGCCTGCCTGCCGCGCGATCTGGCCTTGCGACAGGGCAAGGTCGAGGCCGAAGTGGCTGTCGTCGAGCCTTGCGAGTTGCGCGAGCCTGACGCCTGCGTGGTAATCGGCAAAGCTATCGAACGCGAAAGACACCGCTTCGGCATGGTGCAGCATGGGCAGGAGCGGCAGTCGGATGCGCGCTTTGATCCCGAAGACGCCGCAATCGCCGGTGAACAGCCCGGTCATGTCCGGCCCGTAAAAGCGCATGCCATCGCAGGCATTGGTGGTGAGCACTTCGCCGCTGGCGAGCACCACATCGAAACCGATCACCGATTGCGCCGAGATGCCGTGCGCGGTGCCGCCGTGGCTCAAAGTGTTCTGGCTCATCGATCCGCCGACGGTGGCGGCGATGCCGGAGAACGGCCCCCAGAACGGGGTGCGCAAGCCCTTTGCATCGAGCGCGGCTTTGAGATTGGCCCATGTGACGCCTGCGCCCACAGTGACCACCGCGTTGGTTTCATCGATCACGATATCGTCCAGCGCGCCGGTATCGATCAGGACATGGCCGCCCTGGGGCAGGATGTAGCCATCGGTATAGGATGCGCCGCCGCCGCGCGGGACCATCGCAACCTTGGCCGCAGCGCAAAGCTTGACGGCCTCTGCTAGCGCATCAACACTGCCGGGGCGGATAACCGCCAGCGGCAATCCGCCGGTGCGATAGACATCGTTGGCAAAGTAGGCGAGCGAATCGGGCGCGGTGTCGACAGCGTCAAAACCGATTGCTTGCCGCAAGGCATCCAGAAAAGTGGCATTGGCCGTCATTGCTAAATCGCCCCGAAAATTCGCCCCGAAAGGTCGTATCGCGGCGTTTTGCCACGGGGCCGCGCGCTGCGGCAATGGCCCCGTGGAATATCCGGCCTGCGATTACTTATCGGTGAAAGCGGCAGGGCGCTTTTCGATGAAGGCCGCGACAGCTTCGGAGTGATCGTGGGTGTGGTGGGCCAGCGCCTGATAGGCGGCGGAGAGTTCGAGCAGCGGGGCCAGCTTCATGTCCTGCCCTTCGCGCAGCAGGCGCTTGGCCATGCGCGTGGCGTGGCCGGGGTTTACCGCGATCGAATGGGCCACTTCAAGCGCGCGCGGCATGACCTGATCGGGCGCGACGACTTCGGCAACGAGGCCATATTCCAGCGCCTTGGCGGCATCGATGGTATCGCCGGTCAGGGTCAGCAGGCTGGCGCGGGCCATGCCGATGATGCGCGGCAGCAGCCAAGCGCCGCCATCGCCGGGGACGATGCCCAGCTTTACAAAGCTTTCGGCAAACACGGCCTTTTCCGATGCGATGCGCACATCGCACATGCAGGCCAGATCAAGTCCTGCACCGATGGCCGCGCCATTGACTGCGGCCACGACCGGCACTTCGAGCTCATAGAGCGCGGCCGGGATCAATTGGATGCCGGTGCGATAGGAATTGCGCAAGTCAAAGGGTGCGCCTGCAAACATGCCGGTCTTTTCAGACATGTGCTTGATATTGCCGCCTGCGCAGAACGATTTGCCCGCGCCCGTCAGCACCACCGCGCGCGCAGAGCGATCCCGCGTCATCTTGGCGCAGAAATCGGCGATTTCTTCGCTATAGGCGGTTTCGGAAATGGCATTGCGCTCTTCCGGGCGGTTCAGCGTGGCGATGACGACGGGGCCATCGCGTTCGATCAGCAAAAAGGGTTCGGACACGTGCGGGTTCCTCTCACGGGTGGGCATGGTTGGACCGCGTGATGCACAAAGCTGCGCCTTCGCGCAATTGCGTTTGCGCAATCGGGCGGGACTATATCACGTGTCCGCCTTGCGGATAGAGCGTGCGGGATCGTGGCGGGGGCGGCTGCCGGATGGGAGCCTCGGGCATACCATAAGGACGCGCGCGTATGAGGATGGATCGCAGGACTGCTTTGGCCGGGATCGGCCTTGGCGCGGCTGTGCTGGCAAGTCCGGCGGCAGCGGCGCTTGATGTGACAAGCGCGGAAGGACGGTTGCGCAGCTTCATCATGATGCGCGGCGCGCTCGACGAGGGGCTGATTACGAGCTGGGTTTCGGCGCGGTATTATGGCGTGGTGGAGGACCGGATGGACCCGCTGTTCGCGGTCGTCTCGGCGGTGTTCTCGCGCTACCGGATGGTGGCCGACGGGTTTGTGGCGGTGAACTTCGAGCTGGCATGGTTCACCGATCCCGAAACGGGCAAGGCGCTGGAGACGTTCCGCAATCCTTACACCAATCAGGATTGCAAGGTGCCTGCGGGCGGGTTGCCACCATCGCAGTTCCGCTTTGGCCGCGATCTTTCCTTCCATCTGGGGCGTGATGTGCCGGGGTTGCATATGGAGCATGACGTGCTGCCGTTTGATGTGCGCGGCGATGACGTATGGGTGACCGAGCGTTCGCGCACCGCGATGACCCCTCCCGGCGCGGCGCGGCCTTTCCGCTATTCCGAAAGCAACACCTTCCACGCGAGGAAAAGCGATCTGGAGCGCCCCGGCGCAACCCGCGTGACCAGCGAGGTGAGCTTTACCAACGTCTGTTCGTGGCGGCCATGGATGCAGATGGGAGACCGTGCGGGGCACCTGACCGCCATCGGCATCGGGCGGCAGAATGCGACGATGGATTCGCTGCCTCCTGCGTGGGTGGAGGCAACCGCAGCCAAGCGGCCCGAAGTGCTGAAAGACCCCGCCGCCATCCTTGCGCCGCTGTGGAACGCAAAAGGAGCCAAGTGATATGACCGGAACGCCTGATGCACGCTGGAACCGCGTGACCCGGCTGATCCACTGGATCACCGCCTTGGCCATTCTGGTCGAGGTGCCCGCAGGCTTTGCCATGGCGTGGACGTACTTCGTCAAAGGACAGGAGACGCTGCATCTGCGCGCGTCCCAAGTGCACCATACCATCGGCTTTCTGTTGCTTGCGGTGCTGCTGGTGCGGCTGACGTGGCGCTATCGCCATGCTGCGCCGGACCTTTCGGCGCAGGTATCTGTGGCGCAGCGCCGGTTGTCGCGCGCGGTGCAGGGACTGTTGCTTTTGCTCTTGCTGTTGGTGCCGTTGAGCGGATGGGCCGCGCTATCGGCGATGGCGGGGGGAGCGGGTTATCCCGCGCCGCCGATCTGGTTCTTTGGCCATGATGGTAACGGGCCGGGCGGATTGATCCCGCATATCGTGACGCCCAAACCGTGGAACGCGCCCGCGCTGTTGACTTATGGCAATCTGGCCCGCGCGCATGTGTGGCTGCTGATGTTCGGCGCTGCTCTGCTGGTGGCGCATATCGGCGCGGCGCTGTGGCACCACTTTGCCAAGCGCGATGGCGTGCTGCGGTCGATGGCTAGCTGATCCCCTTGGCCCGCAAGTTGCGGCGGGCAAGGGCATAGAGCGCCGAGGTGGTGAGCACGCAAGGGATCACCACCATGGCGATCGACCAGCCGACTTTGGCCGGATCGCCAAACACGCGTTCGGTGATCGTGGCGACCAGCAATGGCCCGCAGGTTGCGCCCAGCAGAGTGTTGAGCACGAGCGTGAGCGATATTGCGCTGCCGCGCATGTTGGCCGGGACCAGCGTTTGCAGCGTGGCAAACATCACCGTGCCGATGGCGGCATAGACCGCGCCCGATGATGCGATCATGATCGCGGCAAGGCGCGGATCGTGGGCCAGAACGGCCAGCGAGGATGGAATGGCGCAGAGCGGGGCGAGGGTGAGGATATGGAACCGCGCGCCGTCTTTGCCCGCTTTGACCGAACGATCAAGCAGCCACCCGCCCGTCAGCGGGCCGATGGCGGCAAACGCCATCGCGGCAGGGCCAAGCCATGTGCCAAGGAAGGCAGGTGAAACGCCATAGCCGCGCAGCAGCAGCGTGGGCGTCCACGCGCCTGCGCCATAAGCGGCGGTAAAGCAGATCGCGAAGGCGAAGTAGAGCGGCAGCATGACCGAACGGTTGCGCCACAGCCACGCCAGTTCTGCCGCGCCGACGATGCCTTTGGCCGAGGCGGGAATGCCGGCGCCGGTGCGGACCGGCTCTCGCGTGAATCCCGCCAGCAGCGCTGCAACGCCAAGGCCGCCCGCGCCAAACAGCACAAAGGCAATGCGCCACGGGGCCAGTGTTTGCAGAAGCGGCACCGCGATGAAGGCTCCGCTGGCAGCTTTGGTCAGGATCAGGCCGGTCAGCGTGATGGAAAGACCGGCGGCAAGGCCTTGGCCCATCATGTAGAGGCTGATCGGGCGGCCGCGCCGGTCGGGCGGAAACAGATCGGCGATCAGCGATATGGCCGCAGGGCCAAGCGCGGCCTCGCCCAAGCCCACCATCAGCCGCGCCGCAAATAGCCAGCCAAAGCTTTGCGCAAGGCCGCTGGCGATGGTGGCCGCGCTCCACAAGGCGATGCCTGCCGCGACCAGCCGTTTGCGTGAAATGCGGTCTGCCAGCAGCCCCATGGGCATGCCCATGAAGGCATAGAACAGCCCGAAGGCAAGGCCTTGAAGCAGCGCGATCTGCTGGTCATCGA
>CAZSTP010000200.1:0-5368 GCA_964609325.1 uncultured Novosphingobium sp.
GGGCATAGCCTTTGATAAGAGCGGTCATGGCCGGAATCCTTAGTTCGAGGTAGCAGCCATGATCCTGGCCAGTTCCGCCGTGGGCGTCTGATTGCGCGCGGTTTGCGGCAGGCCGGTGATCGGCAGGGCGGTGTAAGGCGCTTCAAGTGCTGCGACCTGTTCGGGTGTCAGCGTTATGGTGGTGGCTTGCACGGCCTGTTCGATCTGTTCGGGGCGGGTAGCGCCGAAGATCGGGGTCATGCCTTTGCCGATCAGCCATGCCAGCGCCACGGCGGCAGGGGGCTGGCCCAATTGCGCGGCCAGTTTCTGCACTTCGGCAATGATCACATCGCCGCTATCGCCATAGAGCGAGGTGGCCACATCATCGGTTTCCGAACGGGCCGAAGCCTGCGCGCCGCGTGCCAAGCGACCGCGTGCCAAGGGGCTCCACGGCAGCAGGGCGATGCCCTGTTCCTCGCACAACGGAATGATGTCACGCTCATCCTCGCGGTAGATCAGATTGTAGTGCGGTTGCATTGCGCCAAAGCCGGGCAGGCCCATGCGCGCGGCGGCGATTTCTGCCTTGGCCAGATGCCATGCCGAAAGGTTGGATGCACCAAACGCGCGGATCTTGCCCTGTTCGATCAGGAGCGCGAAGGCTTCGAGCGTTTCTTCAATCGGGGTATCATCATCCCAGCGGTGGATTTGCATCAGATCGATGCAATCAACCTGCAAACGGGTGAGCGAAGCCTCGGTCGATCCGATCACATTGGCGCGGCCAAGACCCATCTGACCGAGGCGGTCGGGGGTATCATAATAAAGCTTGGTGGCGATGAAGCTTGTCTCGCGCAGGCCGCGATCCCGGATATAGCGGCCAAGGATGCGTTCGCTTTCGCCGCCGGAATAGACATTGGCGGTATCGAAGGCGCGGATGCCCAGCTCCACCGCCTTGTCGAGCAAGGGGATGGCGCGATCTTCATCCAGCACCCACGGCCGCCACTGGCTGGTGCCGAAAGACATGCAGCCAAGGCACAATTTGGCATCAAGCTTCATTACGGTCTCCTTGGCGGTCGCTTAATCGCCTGACGGGGAGCGATCTAAACAACTATTGCTACGCACGTGACAACTGGCGCATCATGCGTCCATGAAGCTGCGCCAACTCCATCACTTCGCTGCCGTTGCCGAGGCCTTGAGCTTTCGGCGGGCGGCGGAAAAGGTGAATCTGACACAGCAGGCTGTCAGCAAAAGCATCATGCAGCTTGAAGAGGAGCTGGGTGCCAGGCTGTTGGAGCGTGGCCGACAGTCGGTTATCCTGACCCGGGTGGGGCGGGAACTGCTGCCCCACGCGCTTGAGGTGCTGTCTGCCGCGCGCCGGTTTGACGAGGCATTGGCGCTGGCCACGCACACGTCCACCGGATCGCTTTCGATCGGGGCATCGCCGACCTTTCTGGAAAGCATCGTGCCCGATGCGCTCAACGCCTTTCAGCAACGCCATCCGGCGACGCCTGTGACCATCGAGCGGGGCGATTTTTCGTCGCTTTCGGCGATGATGGTGCGCGGCGAACTGGACATGATCCTCTCCACCGCGCCGCAAGACCTGCCGCGCCACTTGTTCAAGGCGACCACGCTGGGGCGGGATCGCAACGTGATCGTGGTGCGCGCAGGCCATCCCCTGCTGGCGCAGCCCTGTGTGACATGCGCGGATTTGCTGGCCTATCCGCAAATCAGCACGATCAATTATCCGCGCGGGGTGGCCTATCTGGAACGTCTGTTTCTGGGCGAAGACCTGATCCCGCCGCGCCCGATGCTGACGGTGGGCTCCACTTTGCTGGGGATGGAGCGGGTGGAGCATACCGATGCCTGGTGGGTGACGCCGCAATTGCAAGTGCTGCGCCGCCTGACCAGCGGGGCCTTTGCCGCGCTGCCGGTTGAACCGGTGGATTCGAGCTGGGAACTGGTGATGGCCACGCGCCGCCACGCCGCGCCGACGCGCTATACCGAAGAATTCGGTGCCGAGGTGCGGCAATGCCTGATCGATGCGGCATCGGTGTTGGAGGTTGCATGACAACTAGCGGTTGTTGCGTTTCCCGATGAGTTGCTGGTCGTCCGGCGGGGCACAGGTCTAATCTTTGGCAAGAGCGGTCCGGCGGCGGACCTTGTGCATGATCCCTGACAAGCGAGGCCTTCGATGACTGTGACAACCCTTAATCCCAAGGCACGGACCTGCGACGAACTGGTTGCCGCCGCGCGCGAACTGGTGCCCGCGATTGCCGAGCTGGTGCCGACCTATCGCGGCGCACGCGATGTGCCCGAAGCGGTTGTGGCGATGATGAAGGAAGCGGGGCTGCACAAGGCCTATATGCCCAAGCGCTATGGCGGGTATGAACTGGATTGGGGCGCGCATTACTATATCTCGCGCGAGATTGCGCAGGCTTGCGGATCGGCGGGATGGCTGGCGGGGCTGGTGTTCAGCCATGTGATGTTCCTCGGGCGCTTTCCGGTGGAGGCGCAGGATGCGTTCTTCAGCGCGTCGCCCGAAGGCATTCTGGCCACGGCATCGGCGGGTGCGGGCGTGCTGGAAAAGGTGCCCGGCGGGATGATGCTGAACGGGCGTTGGGGCTGGGCCAGCGGCGTCAACCATTCAGGCGGCTTCATGGTAATCGCCAAGGAAGGCGATGGTCCGCTGTTTACGCACTTTGCGCTGCTGCTGCCGGGTGAATACACGATTGAAGACAATTGGGATTCGGCAGGCCTTCACGCCACCGGAAGCCATCATGTGCGGATCGAAAACCAGTTTATTCCGACCGAGCGTCTGGTCGAACGCGATGTCTATCTCGCGCTGAACCCGCCCGGATCGGAAGTGCATGACAGCTATGTTTACAAGATGCGCCCCGCGCCTTTGCAGAAGAGCTATTTCATGGGGCCGTTGCTGGGCACGGCCAAGGGCGCGTTGAGCCACGCCACGGCGCAAACCGCCAAGCGTCGCGGGCAGATTGTGGGCGAGGAAATCGCCACGCAAACCCCGGTGCAGGTGAACCTTGGCGTGGCCGAGGCGGAAATCGACGCTGCATCGCTGGTGTTCGATGAATACATCCGCCGCCTGCACGCTGCGGGCGTTTCGGGCGCAGATGTGGGTGCGGACGATCTGTTGTGGGGCAAGCGCAATGTGACCTTTGCATCGCGTCTGTGCCTGAGCGCGGCAGACCGGCTTTCGGCCAGCCTTGGTGCGGGCGGGCAATTGCCGACCAATCCGGTGCAACGCCTGTTCACCGATTGCCGCACGATCACCACGCACGTGGAATTGCACTGGGATCATTCGATGGCCCCTTCCGGCAAGCGCGCGCTGGGCCTGCCCACTGGCGATCCGGTGATCGATGGCGGCCATGTTGATCCCAAGGCGGAGCGCAGCATTATCGGGACACAGATCTGAGCTTATGATCGAAAAATTCTACGCGGCCACATCGGGCGGCCAGATCCATGGCCGACGGTTGGCGGGCGATGGTATTCCGGTTGTGCTGCTGCACCGGACCCCGGTGAGTTCATCGGGGTTCGAGGCGGTTATGCGCTATCTGGGCCGCGCCGGATTGCCGACGATTGCGCTGGATACGCCGGGCTTCGGGGCAAGCTTCATGCCCGAAGGCGCACCATCGGCGGCGGATTACGGGCGCTGGTTGCTGGAAGCTATCGATGCCTTGGGCGTGGAGCGTTTCCATCTGGCGGCACATCACACCGGCACGCATTTTGCGGCAGAGATTGCCGCTGCGGTGCCCGGGCGTGTGGCCACGCTGACGCTATCGGGGATCTTGCTGGCCAAGGTCGAAGAGCGGCCCAAGCTGCGGCTTGATATCGGGAATGCGCCCGCGATTGATCGCGATGGCGTCTATATGGCCGATACGTTCAAGCTGATGAAAAGCCTGTTCCTCGATCCCGATCCGGCGCTGGTCCATGATGAAACGATGGGCGCGCTGGTTTCCGGGCGCGGGCGCGATCTGGCGTTTGATGCGATCTTTGCGCAAGACTTTGCAGGCGTGATGGCCCGCGTGATCGATGATGGCCGCGTGGCGGTACAGGCGGTGCAGGCAGGCGATGATCCGCTGTGCCTCAACGGCATGCTCACCGCGTTCCGCGAGGCTTTTCCCCGCGTGCCGGTCACTATCACCGGCCCTGCTTTTCTGGCGACGCCCGAGCGGCAAAGCGGTGCTTTCGCCCGCGCGATTGCCGATTTTATTGTGAAAGATGCATCCATGGAAAACCGTCGTTACGAACTGGTCAAAACCGAGAGCGGCTATGACCTTGCCCGCGCCGATGGGCCGGTGCCGGTGCCCGGCAAGGGCGAAGTGCTGGTGCGGGTGCGCGCGGTATCGCTGAACCGCCGCGATTTGGGCGTGCGCGATCTGTCCTATCCGGTGAACGGTGCCGATCATTTCACGCCGCTTTCGGATGCGGCAGGCGAAGTGGTGGCGGTGGGTGAGGGCGTGACCGATTGGAAAGCGGGCGACCGCGTGATGTCGGCGTTTTTCCAGAACCATGCCGGTGGACGCCTGACCTTGCCTGCAGTGTTTTCGTCGCTGGGCGCGGGTGGTCCGGGTGTGTTTGCCGATCATGTGGTGCTGGCTGAAGGGGGCCTTGTGGCGATCCCCGATGGCTGGACTTATGAAGAGGCCGCTTGCCTGACCTGCGCCGGGGTGACCGCGTGGAGCGCGCTGATGCCGCTGGGCCGGTTGGAGGCAGGTGACGATGTGCTGGTGATCGGCACGGGCGGGGTTGCGCTGTTTGCGGTGCAGATTGCCGCAGCCGCAGGGGCCAAGCCGATCATTCTTTCGTCCAGCGCGGAAAAGATCGAGCGCGCCAAGGCCCTGGGCGCGGTGGCGGGGATCAATTACCGCGAGACGCCCGAATGGGCTGAAGACGTGCGCAAGCTGACGGGTGGCGCGGGCGTGCAGCACGTGATCGAACTGGGCGGCGTGGGTACTTTGCAAAAGTCGATCGCATCGCTGGGGCTGAACGGGCATCTGGCCCTGATCGGGGCGCTCGATGGCTTTGGCGGCCAGTTCGATGCGCTGCCGCTGATCTTTGCCGCGCTGCGCGTGAGCGCGGTGATGGTGGGTTCGCGGCAGGATCATATTGATCTGCGGGACTTCATGGTGAAGCATGGCATCAAGCCGGTGATCGACGAGGTGTTCAGCTTTGATGATGCGGCGGCGGCTTATGCCCGCGCCGATGGCGGGGTGTTCGGCAAGGTGGTGGTGACGCTTTAGGGTGTAGGGCTGGGTTAAGGCCCACCCCCGACCCCTCCCGTAAACGGGAGGGGGGAAGAAGAAGCAACCAGCACCGGCGTCCGACAGGCGGTTAGAATAGGGCCTTGCCGGTTCCGGCGGGGGGTGGATAG
>CAZSTP010000201.1:0-5346 GCA_964609325.1 uncultured Novosphingobium sp.
GATATTGCCTTCCGGCGTGAACATGATTTCGTAGTCAATTGCTGCGTGGAAACTGTATCCGGAAAAAAACCGTTCGAAAAAGCGGTCTTCCCGATAGCAGATCTCCAGATAATCCTTCAGTTCCGGAATCTTTACATCGATACGGTCCGGGAATGAAAAAGACCCGGTCGTATGATAGGTGCCGCTTTTCTCGGCGATCTTGGCAGAAATATAGGTTTCAAGCGGACTGCGCCGCAAATGGATTATCGGGACTGGCAGCATTGACAGGATCTGCAACACCCATGGCATATCAAGGAAACTGTGGAACGGAGGGTTGATTGCCGCGAGGCAGTTGTACTTTATGTCAACCAGATTGATCGTCGATTCCGCCTTCATCTCTGCAACGAACTCGATAAATCGCGCAGGTAAATCAATGGCATCGTCGATGTTGAACGCGTGCTCGATCAACCAGCGACGGAACGATCGTTCCTCGCAGGTGGGATCAAGGACTTCACCGCAATAGACGATGCCCGGGTGCCGTTCGAGCACTGATGCCAAGGCGCCAGTGCCGGAGCGTTGGCGGGATAGAAGGAGAACGATGCTCAATACCGCGTATCCTGTGGTTTGCTCCCGGCCAATGGCCAAGGTCCTAACTTTCGTTTAGTCAGGCAATATCAAAAAGCTAGCGAAACGTTACGTTTCCGGCTTTGCTTTTCTGGTCCAATATCGATCATTAAGTTGGTGCGCAGCCTGCGTCTGGCGTCTTCGGCATCTGTATGGGCCAAAGACAATCTGCCCCAGATATCGGACCGTTCACCCTTCACGCATCGTCACAATTGCCCTAAGCGGCTCCCATATGAAGATCAGCCAGCTTGACCAATTGACCGATGCTGCCGCCTGCCCGCGCCTTGTGGTGAAGGTGGGATCAGCGCTGCTTGTCGGCAAAGACGGGGCACCGCGCCGCGAATGGCTTGCGGCTTTAGTGGCCGAGATTGCTGCGGCGCGCGCGGCGGGACAGGAAGTGATCGTTGTTTCATCGGGCGCGATTGCATTGGGCGCGCGCAAGCTGGGATTGGCCAAGGGCGGACGTGGCAGCCTGTCGGATGCACAGGCCGCCGCCTCGGTGGGGCAGATTGCGCTGGCGGGGTTATGGGCCGAACTGCTGGCGGGGCACGGGCTTACGGCGGCGCAGATTCTGCTGACGTTGGAAGACCTTGAGGACCGGCGGCGCTATCTCAATGTGACGGCCACGCTGGGCACTTTGCTGGCAGCGGGCGCGGTGCCGGTGATCAACGAGAACGATTCGGTGGCCACGCAGGAAATCCGGTTTGGCGACAATGACCGGTTGGCCGCGCGCGTGGGGCAGGCCGCAGGGGCGAGCGCGGTGTTGCTGCTGTCGGATATCGATGGTCTTTATGATCGCGATCCGCGCGAGCCGGATGCCGTGCGCATTCCGGTGGTGCGCGGGGTGACGCCGGAAATCCATGCGATGGCAACGGGCGGCTCGTCGTCCGGCCTTGGTTCGGGCGGGATGACGTCAAAGCTGCAAGCGGCGGAGATTGCCGAGTTTGCGGGCATTGCGCTCGCCATTATTGATGGGCAGCCGGTGTCGCCGATTGCGGCAGCGTTGCAGACGGATCGCGGCACGTTGTTCCTGCCGCGCGGGCGCAAGCAGGCGCGCAAGGCGTGGCTGGGCGGCAAGATGCGGATGCGCGGATCGGTGCATGTTGATGCAGGGGCCGCTGCGGCGCTTTCGCGTGGATCGAGCCTGTTGGCGGCGGGCGTTACCGCTGTTGATGGTGAATTCCAGCGGGGTGATGCGATTGCGGTGCTGGGGCCGGATGGGCAAACACTGGCGCGCGGGCTTTCGGAATATGATGCGGCTGAGTGTCTGCGCATTTTGGGCCACCCCAGCCGCGAGCATGAAGCGTTGCTGGGCTATGCGCCGCGATCTGCACTGATCCATCGTGACCAGATGGTGCTGTTGTAATGGCAGCAGAATTGCTGGCGATTACAGGCGCCACCGGGTTCGTCGGGCAGGCGGTTCTGGAATATGCCGCCCGCGCCGGAATTGAAGTTCGCGCCCTGACGCGCCGTCCGCAAGAAGCGCGGGCAGGCGTGGAATGGGTGCAGGGCGATCTGTCAGACCGGCGCGCTTTGCAGCGGTTGGTGGGCAAGGCCAGTGTGGTGCTCAACATCGCAGGCGTGGTGAACGCGCCTGATCCGCAAGGCTTTGAAGACGGCAACGTGTGGGGCACGTTGAACGTAGTCAACGCGGCGCTTGATGCCGGAGTGCCGCGCTTTATCCATGTTTCTTCGCTGTCAGCGCGTGAGCCGGAATTGTCGGTTTATGGCAAGTCGAAGCTGCGCGGCGAGAAGGTGGTGAAGGCGAGCAGTCTGGACTGGACGGTGGTGCGGCCGCCTGCGGTCTATGGCCCGCGTGACACCGAGATGTTCGAGCTGTTCAAGCTGGCGAAGCGCGGGATCATGCCGTTGCCACCGCAAGGGCACTTGTCACTGATCCACGTCAGCGATCTTGCGCGGTTGCTGCTCGCGCTGATTCCGGGCGATGAGGACGTCACCCATCTGACCTTTGAACCTGATGATGGAACGCCCGGTGGCTGGACACACTCCGGCTTGGCGAAAGCAATCGGAATGGCCATGGGCAAGCGCGTGACAGCATTGAACCTGCCTGCGGGCATGCTGCGTCTGGGCGCGAAGCTGGACGCGCGGTTTCGCGGGGCCGGGGCCAAGCTGACGCTCGATCGCGTGGGCTATATGTGTCACCCCGATTGGCGCGTCGGCGAGGGCAGCCAACCGCCGCCGTCACTTTGGACGCCGCAAGTCGAGACGCAAGTGGGCCTCCACGCGACAGCCGCGTGGTATCGCGAAGCCGGTTGGCTTTAGGGTCAGAAAACCGGATCGTAGCCCGGTGGCAGTTCATCGCCGGGTTTGCCGTCAGTTGGTGAATGGATGCCGCATTCGGTCTTGTCCCAGCCCTTCCAGCGGCCCGAGCGCGGGTCTTCGCCCGGAGCGACGCGGCTGGTGCAGGGGGCGCAACCGATCGAGGGATAGCCTTGCGCCACCAAAGGATGCGCTGGCAGGTTGTGCTCGGTGAAATAGGCTTCGAGCATATCCTTCGACCAGGATGCCAAGGGATTGATCTTGAAGCGTCCCTGCGCGTCGGAATGATCCACCTCGAAACGGGGCAGGCCCGCGCGGGTGGAGGACTGGAAGCCCTTGCGCCCGGTGATCGAGGCATCATAGTGCAGCAGGGCCTTGGCCAGCGGCTCAACCTTGCGGATTTCGCAGCAGCCGTCCGGGTCCCATGACCAGCGCAAGCCATTTTCGTCCTTTTGGGCGATCACTTCGGCTTCGGGTTCGACGATCACCAGATTGGTGAGGCCCAGCACATCGACGAGTTGATCGCGATAAGCGATGGTTTCGGGGAAGTGCTTGTGCGTTTCAAGGAACAGGACCGGCAGGCCATTGTCCACTTGTGCCACCAGATGCAGCAGCACCGCGCTTTCCGCACCGAAGCTGGACACCACCGCAAGATCGCCCGCCAAGCCATCACGGATCACCGAACGCAGCATCTCCTGCGTATCGGTGCCCCGAAACAGATTGTTGAGCCGGATCGCATCGGTATCGCTGAAACGCGGCGCGGTGTCGATCAGGTCGATTTTGCGGTCGAGATTGCGGGTCACGGATTGATCCATTGCGCGGGTGTCCAGTTGGTTCGGCTGCGGGGCTTTACGCGGGGTGGCGTTTTGCCCAGATCGCGGGACGGCCATCGACGGTCTTTTGATAGACGTCGGGCCATGTGGCGAAGGCCTTTTCTGCGGCTTCGGCGGCGATGGGCTGTTGCGGAGCGAAGCTGTCAAACCCGCAGCGGCGCATGTGCGAAAGCTGATCGAGCAGCACATCGCCCACCGCACGCAATTCGCCCGCATAGCCATGTTCGCGCAAGATACGCGCTGCCGAATAGCCGCGCCCGTCGCCATAGACGGGGAAGTTCACTTCCACGAGCGAGATGCGATCCAGATGCGGAAGAAGCGCGCGCGCATCTTCGCCGGGTTCGATCCGCACCGCAGTGGCGTTCGTCTGTTCGGCGAAAGCTTCGAACGCGACAGCAGGATCGCTGACGGGTTCATCGTTGCGATAACGCAAGGTCTGCTCAACCATTTGCAGTCTCCTTGGCATAGATCGCCTCCTTGAACGGGGCCATGCCAATGCGGCGGTAAGTATCGAGGAAGCGCTCGCCTTCGGCGCGCTGGGCGAGATAGACGTCAGTCGCCTTTTCGACCGCATCAACGATGCCGTCTTCATTGAAGCCGGGGCCGGTGATCGTCGCAAGCGAGGTATCGGCGCCTTCGCTGCCACCAAGCAAAAGCTGGTAATTCTCGACGCCCTTGCGGTCGACCCCCAGAATGCCGATGTGGCCTGCGTGGTGATGGCCGCAAGCATTGATGCATCCCGAGATCTTGAGCTTCAATTCGCCCAGTTCGCGCTGGCGACCGAGATCGGCAAAGCGTTCCGAGATCTTCTGCGCCACAGGGATCGAACGGGCATTGGCCAGCGCGCAATAATCCAGACCCGGGCAGGCGATGATATCGCTGATCAGATCGAGGTTGGCATTGGCAAGGCCGGCTTCGTCCAGCTTCTGCCAGATCGTATAGAGATCAGCCTTCTTGACGTGGGGCAGGACGATGTTCTGCGCGTGCGTGACGCGCAGTTCGTCGAACGAATAGTCGAGCGCGAGATCGGCCATCAGGCGGATCTGGTCGGCTGTCGCATCACCCGGAATGCCGCCGGTAGGCTTCAGGCTGATGTTGACGATGGTATAGCCTGCCCGCTTGTGGGCATGGGTATTCTGATCGACCCAGAGCGCGAAATCGGGATCGGACAGGTCCAGATCGTCCGATGCGTTGGCATCAAAGCCGGGCTGTTCGAAGAAGCCCTTGATGCGCTCAAGTTCTGCCGCTGGCGGTTCAAGGCCGAGCGTCAGGATGTGCGCGAATTCTTCCTCGACCTGACGGCGATATTCGTCTGCGCCAATTTCATGGACGAGGATCTTGATGCGCGCCTTGTACTTGTTATCGCGGCGGCCATAGCGGTTATACACCCGCAAGCAGGCCTCAAGGTACGAGATCATCTGCAAAGGCGGCACGAAATCACCGATCACCGGCGCGATCATCGGGGTGCGGCCCATGCCGCCGCCCACGAAGAACCTGCAGCCCACTTCGCCAGCGTCGTTCTTGACCATCTGGATGCCGATATCGTGCAGCTTCATTGCCGCACGGTCGGTGTCTGAACCGATGATGGCGATCTTGAACTTGCGCGGCAGGTAATCGAATTCCGGATGGA
>CAZSTP010000202.1:0-5317 GCA_964609325.1 uncultured Novosphingobium sp.
ACATGGCTTTCCAGCGCCACCGGACCATCGCTGCGCAGGATCTTCATCAGCTTCGTGCACAGCACGATGGCGTCAACGTGGTCCTGCTTGTTGTGCTTGGGGCCTTTGAAGGTCTTGCCGAAGCCGCCGCCGATGCCCTTCAATTCGTGCATCGAATTGCCGGTGACAAGTGCGCCCACGGCAGCGCCGCCGATGATCAGCATTTCGTGCGGCAAGGCGTGCAGCACGGGGCCAAGATCGCCGCCGGTGATCGCAAAACCGCCAAACACCATGGCAAGGAGGATGACGAGGCCGATGATCACGAACATGCAAGTTTATCCCGGTCTGGCGGCGTATGGATCAGCGGATCTGATCGAACAGCGAAAGGTTGGCGAGCTTCGAGAAGCTCGCTTGGCTGGCTTCCAGAACCAGCATCGTGTTTTGCAGCCGCGCGATGGATTCGGTCAGGTCGTTTCCGCCCACTTCGGTCTGTTCCTGCGTCCGCAATTCGGAAAGCGAGATACGCCGCTCAGTGTTAAGATCGATCCAATTGAGGCGTGAGCCGACTACGGTCTGCGCGGTAGTGATTGATTCAAGACCGTCGCGCAGCAAGCCCAGCGCGGTATTGGCAGCGCTCGCACCGCCGGTGCCCGATGCCAGCGCATCGGCGAGATCTTTGGTCACGGCCAGCAGATCACGTGGGGCGCCGCCCGATGTGAATTCAAGGAACTCAGGCCCGGTCACCCCGCGCGCAACGGTTTGCCCGTCGCCCAGCGATACCGTGCCCGCGGTCAGCGTGCCGTCATATTGCGCCACGCCTGCGGCATTGACGGAATAGGCATCGCCCGAACTTTCGCCGCCAAACAACGCGCGGCCTGCGCCATCGCGGGTATTGGCCAGAGACACGAGGTTTTCACGGATCTGCGCCACTTCCTGCCCGATCCCGCGACGCTGGCTGTCGCTTATCGTGGCCGATGCGGCCTGTGTTGCCAACTCTTGCAATCGCGTGACGAAACTGGCGAACTGGCTGAGTGCGCCGTCGGTGAGTGTCAGATCCGAAGTGGCACGGTTGGCGGCGGCAGTGTCGATCTGGTCAACCGCCTCGGCACGGGCCAATTGGCGCAAGCGTGATGCGGCCACCGGATCATCGGAGGAACGCTGCAAGCGCTGCCCGCTCGACATCTCGGCCTGGGTCTCCTCGGCCTGCTTGCGCAAGGCGGTGAGATCCATCAGCGAGCGTTCATAGAAGGCGCTGGTCGATGTGCCGTAGATCGTGCTCATGGCGGTTTACCCAATTCCCAAGAGGGTGTCGAAAATTGTCGAGGCGACTTGCATCACTTTGCCTGAAGCCTGGAATGCCTGCTGGTAGCGCACCAGATTGACCGCCTCGGCATCCAGATCGACCCCCGATTGCGCCGAAAGCGCCACCTGCGCGGTATCGGCGATGGTCTGCAACGCCCCCAGCGTTACGTTGCGTCCGGCCAGCGTGCCCGAGATGTCGAACAGGATCTGGTCCATCCCGTCTGCGGGATTGAGCGTGCCGATGGCGTTGCGGATGGCGGTCAGATTGCCGGCATTGCGGCTGCCGATGGGGTCATTCAGGGGCGCGGTGGCCAGCTTGCGCACATCGGAAACCGCCAGCGTCATCGTGGCGGCAGTTGTGCCGGAAAAGATAGCGGCGCCCGGATTGCCGTCCAGATCATCGCCGGTCGCTTGCGCGGCGTTGAACGTGGTCACGATATCTTCGGCCAGCCCGTCAACATCCAGCTTCAATTGCGCCAGCTTGCCCAGCGCCAATTGCTGCCCCGCCAGCGATCCGCCCGAAAGCGTGACGGCATTGCCGCCCACATCATAGCTGACGGTGCCATCGGCAGCGGCTGTCATGCCGACCTGCACGGCATCGCCGCCGGTCACCAGATCGCGCCCGGTGGTGCCGCCCAGCTTTACCGCGACTGTGCCATCGATGGCAAACGTCGTGCCGATATTGCCGAACTGGCTCAACTGGTTGAGCAACTTGTCGCGCTGATCCAGCAGCGAGGTCTTGTCGCTGCTGGCATCAGATGCGCGGGAAAGCCGCGTGTTGGTGCGCGCCAGTTCCCCGGCGATGCGGTTGACCTGGGTCACCCCGTCATTGGCCAGGAATTGCAGGCCTTCGCCCGCAGCGTCGAGTTCCTGCGCGGCAATCTGGAAGGTGCCCACCATCGTGCGCGCTTTTTCGATGACCGATGCGCGCAGCGAGGTGTCGACCGGGTCCTGCGTCAATTGCTGGAGCGAGGATTCAAAGCCGACAATGGCATCATAGACGCCCGATTGTTCAATGGCGGATTCGATGTTGGAAAGGCCTGCTGCCTCTGCCGTGCCGCGCGCCACGTCTGATCCGGTGCGGCGCACTTCGGCCTGCCGGAATGCATCGGCATTGCGGGTGATGGAATCCAGCCGCACGCCTGAAAGCGACAAGTCGCCGATGCGATAGGCACCGCCGGTGGAGGCCACTTCCGCCATCTGGGCAGAACGCCGGACATAGCCCTCGGTCGAGGCGTTGGCGATGTTCTGCGCGGTAACATCCAGCCCGATCCGGGCGGCTTGTGCGCCACTGCGCGCGATCGAGAGCAGGTCCGACGCCATGGCTTACTTTGCCCCTTTCGCTGTCGCAGCGTTCGCGCCCGCTTCGGGTGGAAGCAGCGCGGCAAGGTGGTTCTCGATCTGTTTGGCAAGGCCCAGCATGCCGGTGTTCGATGCGATTTCGGCAAAGCGATCATCGCGCATCTGCACGAATGTCTGGTCCATCTGGCCGAACAGGCCATCGCTATCGAGGCTGGCGGCGCGCGCGCTGGCCAGAATCTGGCGCAGGAAAATCGCCTCGAACTGCTTGGCAGCGCCTGCCAGCTTTTCGCGCTCGGAAGCGACCTTGGGGCCAAGGCTCAGGCCGGTGGCGGCTGTGGTGGGGGCGATGTTCATCAGATCACCACCATTTCGGCTTTGAGCGCGCCAGCTTGTTTGAGGGCCTCAAGGATTGCGACAAGATCGGACGGGCTGGTGCCCAGCTTGTTCAGCGCATCGACCAGCGAAGACAGTGAAGCGCCGGGTTTGAACAGCGTTACCTTGTTGCCTTCTTCGGCCACGTCGATCTGGCTTGCCGGGGTAACAGCGGTCTGCCCACGGCCAAGCGCATTGGGCTGTGAGACCTGGCTCTTCTCGTCAATTTTTACGACCAGCCTGCCGTGGCTGATCGCGGCGGGCGAAAGGCGCACGGCGTTGTTGATGACCACCGTTCCGGTGCGGCTGTTGACGATCACTTTCGCGGCGGTTTCGGCAGGGGTGATCTCCAGCATTTCAATCGAGGCCATCGCCGTTGCGCGTGAATCCGCGCCCGCAGGCAGGCGCAAGGCAAGGGTGATGCCATCTTCGATCGTGGCCGATTGCGGGAAGCGTGCATTGATTGCATTGCGCACGCGCTGTGCGGTGAGAAAATCGGCTTCGAACAGGTTCCAGCGCAGCACCTCGCGGCTATCAAAGCCGGAGGACACTGCGCGTTCGACAGTGGCCCCTTCGGCAATGCGGCCAACGGTTGGCACATTGACGGTCAACTGCGAGCCATCGCGCGCGGCAATGCCAAGGCCGCCCACGGCAAGGTTGCCCTGCGCCATCGCATAGATCTGGCCATCCGCACCATAAAGCGGGGCCAGAATCAAAGCGCCGCCGCGCAAGGACTTGGCCTTGCCCAGCGTTGATACGGTGATGTCGATGCGTTGGCCGGGTTTGGCAAAGGCGGGCAGGTCTGCCGTGATGACAACGGCTGCGGCATTCTTCAGCCCCGGCGAGATACCCGGCGGCAATTGTACGCCCAGCCGTCCGGCTGTGCCGCGCATGGCCTGTGTCAGATACTCAAGGTTGTCATCGCCCGTGCCGGCAAGCCCGACGACGATGCCATAGCCCGTCAACTGGTTCGCGCGCACGCCCTGGAACTCGCCCAGATCGCGCACACGTTCAGCCATGGCGGGCGCTGGCAGCAGCGCGACCAGACCAACGAGCAGGGCAAGGATGAAGCGAAACAGCATTTTCATAAGGCCTTAGAAGGGCGAAACCGCATTGAAGAACTTGCTCAACCAGCCTTCGCGGCTGGCGCGTCCGACCGAGCCGTTGCCGGTGTATTCGACGCGCGCATCCGCAATCTGGGTGGAAAGAACGCGGTTTTCCTGATCGATATCGCCAAGGCGCACGATCCCTGAAAACTGTACCCATTCCAGTCCCTGGCTCAACATCATGCGCTTCTCTCCGCGAACCAGTGCCGTGCCGTTGCCACGCACTTCGGCGATGGTCACAGCGACGTCTCCGCCAAGCGTGCTCGTCTGCACGGCGTTGCCCTGACCATTGAACGACGATCCGCCCGAAGCATTAAGGGCGTTGGGGTTCAGAAACGACAATGGTCCCGCCGTGGGCGGGGTCACCGCGAACTGGCCCTGCTTTTGCGTGCGGGCCACGGCGGTCTTGGCCGATGTCAGGTTTTCGATCAGCACGACCGTGACCAGATCACCCACCTGATGGGCGCGGCGGCCTTCGACAAAGCCGGTGTAACCCGTGCTCGCGTTGAAAATCGATCCGGCGGTGGGCGGAGCTACCGGCGCGATAGACGCGCTTTTTGGCAGTGTCGGTTCGAAACCGGGCTTGGGCCGCGCGGCGTTGGCCGGATCGGTCAGGAACATGACGGCGGCGGTTATCAGCGTGCCTGCCACCATCGCCCGCAGCGCGCTTTTGCGGCGGCGGGGAGGCAGCGATGCGTAGCCCGAGAAATGGTGTTCGAAGGGGGTGTTCATGTCTATCACAGCGTTTGATTGGCGTTCTGGAGCATTTCATCGACCGCCGAGATCATCTTGGAATTGATCTCGTAAGCGCGCTGCGCCTCGATCATGTCGACCAGCTCTTCGACGACGTTTACGTTGGAGGCTTCAAGATAGCCTTGCTGGATGCGGCCCCGGCCCAGCTCTCCGGCAATCCCGACTTGCGCCGCGCCCGAGGCTGCGGTTTCTTGCAGGAAGTTATCACCCATCGAACGCAAGCCGCCCGGATTGGCAAAGCTGGCGATGGTGATCTGGCCAAGCTGGGCCGGTTCTGCCTGTCCTGCAACGGTTGCCGAAACGGTGCCGTCTGGCGAAACCGTGATCGCGCTCGCCCCTTCAGGGATCGCGATAGCCGGGTTCAGGGGATAGCCTTGCGCGGTAACCAGCGTGCCTTCGGCCGAGCGGCTGAAATTGCCTGCCCGGGTATAGCCGAACTGGCCGCCGGGCATCGTCACCTGAAAATAGCCATCGCCATCCAGCGCCATATCCAGCGCATTGCC
>CAZSTP010000203.1:0-5260 GCA_964609325.1 uncultured Novosphingobium sp.
AGAAACCTCGCCGTCTTCCTCGTCAATATCGATCAGATCGCTTTCGGCATCCCACAGCCGCCGCGCGAATACCCACAAGAGCGGCAAGAGCAAGGCTCCGGGCACGCCAAAGAACAGGAGCACGCGTTCTGCCGCCCAGGCACCGGGCAGGCCCATCCAGTTCTCTACCGGACTGCCCGACGCCGTGCTGCCCGAAGGATCGGTCTGGGTATAGCTGACCAGTGCCAGTGCGAGGAATGCCAGCACGGCGACCAGCACCCCGCCGCCGATAAGCTCAAGGCTGCGGCGCAAAGACCGGCGCAGCACGGCGCGCCAGTCTGCACCGCTTCCGCGCGCACTTGATCCTGCCCGGCTTGCCATGATTACGCTTATCCCTGCCTTTGCTTGGTCCATCATGCGCCCGAAGGGGACTCAGCGTCAAGAATCCTGACCGGCTTTGCTGCGATAGAAGTCGTTAAACGAGGCCATCAATCGCCGCCCAGCCGTGGACGGGCAAGCCCGCAGCCCGGCGGCGCGTCATCCCGCCCAGCGCGATGACCGGGATCGGCGATCGCCGCGCCATCAGCAAAAACCGCAAGGGCCCAAGCACTCTGCCGCCCGGATGCGACCGCGTGGGGAACACCGGCGAGAGCAGCACCGCGTCCGCTTTTGCCCGCACGGCTGCGCCAATTTCGGCCAGAGAATGGGCCGTGGCAAGGCGCAGGCCCTTGGTGCCCGCAACCTCGCGCGGCGTTCCGTAACTGCCATCAACGCGCCAGCCACGCGGTGTTCTGGCCCCGATGATGCCCACGCCATGGACATGGGCGATGCGCTTCAGGCGTTCAAACCGCCGCCGCCGCGCCGCTTCTGGCAAATGATAATGCCGGAACACCAGCGCGCTCCCACAGGGCAGGCGCGCAAGGGCGCGTTCCAACGCGGCATCATTGCGGCCGTCGCTGATCAGGATGAGGCTGGGGACAGGTGTCCGTTTGTTGGTCTGGCGCTTTGCCATCCTCACGCTATAGCACCGCGCCATGGAACAGGCAGCCCCTTCATCACCGCTCGAACAGGTCCGCGCCCGCATTGCTTCGGCGGCACGGATTGCAGGCCGCAAAGCCGACGACGTCACGCTGATCGCCATCTCGAAGACCAAGCCCGCCGGGGCGATCCTTGATCTGATCGCACAGGGCCAGCGCGTGTTCGGTGAAAACCGGGTGCAGGAATCGCAGGAGAAATGGCCCGCAATCCGTGCCGCGCACCCCGATGTGGCGCTGCACCTTGTCGGCCAGCTTCAATCGAACAAGGCAGAAGAAGCCGTCGCGTTGTTCGATTGCATCCACTCGCTGGATCGGCCCAGCCTCGTGACGGCGCTGGCCAAGGCGCAGGACAAGCTGGGCAAGCGCGTGCCGTGCTTTGTCCAAGTGAACATCGGCGCCGAAGAGCAAAAAGGTGGTTGTTTGGTGGCAGATTTGCCCACTTTGGTGGCACAAGCGCGCGAAAGCGGCATCGAAGTGGTCGGCCTGATGTGCGTTCCGCCCGCCGGGATCGAACCGGCGCCGTTCTTTGCGCTGCTAGACAAGCTGGCGGACGAGAACGGCCTTGCCCAGCTTTCGATGGGCATGAGTGATGATCTGGAAATCGCCGTGCAACTGGGCGCGACATATGTTCGCGTAGGCTCTGCCTTGTTTGGATCGCGTTAGGGCCTTGCGCCTGCGGCCTATGGTTAGCACCGCGTCAATGATGCCCCCCGCGTTGCATCGCAGTACCCTTTAACCGGTCTCGCAAACCGTCGTGTTACACCGCAGTTTGGCAAAGCGGAGTCACGCGCGGTGAACGAAACTGTATCTGGCAATAGCAAGGTTGCGGAGAAACGGTCGTGGAATCGAAGCCGCTTCTACACCGGCTCGTTTTCTTTGCAGATTGTGGCGATACTGCTGATCATCGTTCACAACTGGACGGATAACCAGTCGCGTGATCCGTTTCTGGCGAGCGTGACGCTCCTGCTGATTGGGAGTATCGCGATCCAGTGGCAGTTGCGAAAAGTGGCGCTGGGAGATTTTGCGACGCAGCGATCTACTTTCAAACAATCCCAGATGGCCAACTGGCGCACCAAAGAACTGTTCGGCATGACCGATATGCTTCAGGCGGCTGAGACTTATGATGATGCAGGGGCCGTGCTGATGGCAACGGCGCGGCGATTGATGCCGGACCATGGCGTTGCCTTGTATGTCTTCAACAATTCGCGCGATCGCCTTGATCTGACCCGCAGTTGGGACTTGCCCGAAGGGTACAACCCCAGTCCTGCGCTATCGCCCGGAAACTGCTGGGCGCTCAAGCGCGGCAAGACCCACGTCAATGCGCCATCAATCAATGGTTTGTGCTGCTCCCACCACAGCGGAATGGTGGCAACCGTGGAAATCCCGATGATGGCATGCGGGCAATTGCACGGCCTGCTGGTGTTGGCCCGCGACGGAGCCGAACATTCCGAGGAAGCCGCCGAAAAAGTGCGCGATGTCAGCCGCCTTGGCCGATCGCTCGCAGATTCGATGTCGCTGGCCCTGTCCAACATCGCCTTGCGTGAAAAGCTGCGTACGCAGTCACTGCGCGATCCGCTGACCGGGCTTTATAACCGCCGCTATATGGAAGATGCGCTGGAGCGGTTTGTCTCGCTGGGCTCGCGCACCGGCGGAAGCACGGCGGTCATCATGCTTGACCTCGACAATTTCAAGAAGCTCAATGACGATCACGGCCATGCCAAAGGGGATGCCGTGTTGCGCGATGTTGCCGCCCAGATCGTAGGGGCATTGCGCCCGACGGACGTCGTTTGCCGCTATGGCGGAGAAGAGCTGGTCGCGATTCTGCCTGATTGCTCGCTCGACGATGCGCTGGAGAAAGCCGAAGTTCTGCGCGAACGGATCGAATCGCTCAGCAACAGCCACGAATGCACCATCACCGCATCCCTTGGCGTTGCTACCGTGCCGGAAACCGCAACATCGGCAACAGACATTTTGCCGATTGCCGATGCAGCGCTCTATGCCGCGAAGAAAGCGGGGAAGAACCGTGTGCTTTCTTCAGACAAGCGTTCCGGTCGCGATGCCCCACGGCTTGCCGCGATCAAGTCACGCCAATCCTGAACCCGCGTTATTCGGGCATGCCTTATTCGGGCCTGCGCTATTCAGGATTGTAGCGATCCAGCTCGTTGCCGGTCAGCGTCACCACATGCAGCAGATTGGTGGCCCCCGGCGTGCCGAACGGAACACCTGCCAGCGCAACCAGCCGTGATCCGGCGGTGCCAAAACCGTGACGCAGCGCCATGCGCTTGCCCTTGGCGATCATCTCTTCAAAGCTGCCGATATCTTTGGTGGTTACTGCATGCGCGCCCCACAGCAGGCCGACTTTGCGCGCTGTCTTGGCCGAGGGTGTCAGCACCAGCATCGGCACGCCCGGCCGTTCGCGCGCCACCCGCCGTGCGGTTGAACCCGATCCGGTGAACACGATGATTCCGGCGATGGGCAGCGTATCTACAATGCTGGCTGCTGCTTGTGCCAAGGCATCTGCGGTGGTGGGATCGGGCAGCGTTTCGATGAAGTGGACGCGCGCGGCATAGCCGGGGTCGGATTCCACTTGGGCGGCGATGCGGTGCATGATCGTCACCGCCTCTTCCGGCCAGGCACCCGCGGCGGTTTCTGCCGAAAGCATCACCGCGTCTGCACCATCATAAACCGCGTTGGCCACGTCCGACACTTCGGCGCGGGTCGGCGTTGGCGCTTCGATCATCGATTCGAGCATTTGCGTGGCGACGACCACCGGCTTGCCCTGGCGACGCGCGGATTCAACGATGCGCTTTTGCAGGGGCGGCACTTCTTCGGGATTGAGTTCCACGCCCAGATCGCCGCGCGCCACCATGATTCCGTCGGACAGCTCGATGATCTCTTCGAGACGCGAAATGGCAGCGGGCTTTTCGATCTTCGCCATCAGTGCGCCGTAACCGCCCATCAGACGGCGTGCTTCGGCCACGTCTTCGGGCCGCTGCACGAACGACAGCGCGATCCAGTCTGCGCCATGTTCCACCGCAAACGACAGATCGCGGCGGTCCTTTTCGGTCAGTGCGGGCACCGGCACCACCGCATCGGGCACGTTCACGCCCTTGCGGTCCGAAATCACCCCGCCCACTTCGGCCGAGCACAGGATCTCGTTCTCGTCGGCGCGAATCACCCGCAGCCGCAGCTTGCCATCATCAATCAACAGGCGCTGGCCCTTTTGCAGCACACCGAACAGTTCGGGATGGGGCAGGCACACGCGGGTTTCATCACCCGGTTCGGGATTGCGGTCCAATGTGAAGTGGCCGGAATGGCGGATTACCGCGCGGCCTTCCTTGAACTTGCCAACGCGCAGCTTTGGCCCTTGCAGATCGCACAGAATGGTAATGGCGCGGCCCAGTTTTTCTTCCAGCGCGCGGATATTGGCGATAGTCTGCGCATGGATCGCGTGTTCGCCGTGGCTCATGTTCACGCGGAACGCATCGGCCCCTGCGCGCACCAGCTTTTCCAGCATTTCCGGATCGCTGCTGGCAGGGCCGACCGTGGCGAGGATCTTTACCTTGCGTCCCCTGATCTTAACGGCGCTCGGATCGATCTTGGCCACAGCTTTGGTACTCCTTATGAAACAATATCACGCGCTATGGCGTATGCCTCAAAAAAACCCAAGGACCATTACAATGGATACGAATTCAACACCTATAATGGCTGACGCACTGGACGAACTTCCCGATGCCGTTGCCGCTGCCGCGTTCCGCCGTCTGGTGCGCCATCTGCGCCACCGCCATGATGCGCAAAACATTGATTTGATGGGCCTTGCCGGTTTCTGCCGCAATTGCCTTGCCGATTGGATCAACGATGCCGGCGCCGGTTTCGACAAGGCGACCGCGCGCGAGGTGATCCACGGATTGCCCGCCGCCGAATGGAAAGCCCGTTTCCAGACCGAAGCCACGCCCGAACAAATGGCGCGGATGGACGAAAGCCTGAAGAAAAACGGCGGGACCCACTGACGCGGCAGTTCAATCCCGAGATTTCCACAAGCTGTACTTTGCCGATAGGCGGCGGCGCGTCTATCAGCGCAGCAACCGATTCACCCGTTACCCGGAGATATCCCGATGGCCGAAACTGCCGACGACCGCCTGCGCCTGTTGATTGAGCGCATCGAACGCCTCGAAGAGGAAAAGAAGGGCATCGGCGACGACATCAAGGACGTCTACAATGAAGGCAAAGCGGTTGGTTATGAT
>CAZSTP010000204.1:0-3026 GCA_964609325.1 uncultured Novosphingobium sp.
TGAATGACGATGGTGTTGGCCGAAGGAATATCGATGCCGCTCTCCACGATGGTGGTGGAGAGCAGGACTTCGTACTTCTTCTCGTAAAACGCGCCCATGCGGTCTTCGACCTCGGTCGGGCTCATCTGGCCGTGTGCGGTGACGAAGCGGACTTCGGGCACATTGAGCCGCAGCCATTCCTCAAGATCAGCCATATCCGCAATGCGCGGCACGATGATGAAGCTTTGCCCGCCGCGCTGGTGTTCGCGCAGCAATGCCTCGCGCATCACCATATCGTCCCACGGCATGACATACGTGCGCGTGGCCAGACGGTCGACCGGCGGGGTCTGGATCGTCGACAATTCGCGCAAGCCCGACATCGCCATTTGCAGCGTGCGCGGGATCGGCGTTGCCGTCAGCGTCAGCACGTGGACGTCGGCTTTAAGCTCCTTGAGCTTTTCCTTGTGCGTCACGCCAAAGCGCTGTTCCTCATCCACCACGACGAGGCCGAGGCGTTTGAAGTCGATCGATTTGGACAGCAGCGCGTGCGTGCCGATCACGATATCGACGGTGCCGTTGGCCAACCCGACTTTGGTTTCAGCCGCTTCCTTGGCTGGAACAAGGCGCGACAGGCGGCCGATTTCCAGGGGGAAGCCGTTAAATCGCTCAACAAAGTTGGTGTAATGCTGGCGGGCGAGCAGTGTGGTTGGCGCAACCACCGCCACCTGCATCCCCGCCATCGCCGCGACAAACGCCGCACGCAGCGCAACCTCGGTTTTGCCAAAGCCGACATCGCCGCAAACGAGGCGGTCCATCGGCTTGCCGCTGGCCATGTCGCTCAACACATCATCAATCGCGCGTTCCTGATCGTCGGTTTCATCCCACGGGAAGCGATCGACGAACGGGCCGTAGCTGGTCGAATCAGCCGCAAGCACCGCGCCTTCACGCAGCGCGCGGTGGGCGGCGGTGGCCATAAGCTGGCCTGCCATTTCAAGGATGCGTTCGCGCATCCGCGCCTTGCGGCGCTGCCACGCTTCACCGCCGAGCTTATCGAGGCTGACGCCTTCGGCATCCGAGCCGTAGCGCGAAAGCACGTCGAGGTTTTCGACCGGGATATAGAGCTTGTCGCTGCCTGCGTATTCGAGCTGGACGCAATCGTGCGGGCTATCGCCCACCGCGATGGCTTCAAGCCCGATATAGCGCCCGATGCCGTGATCCATGTGAACCACAAGATCGCCGGGGGTAAGCGCCGAAAGTTCGGCCAGAAACGCATCGGCGTCCTTGCGCTTCTTCTTGCGGCGAACAAGCCGGTCGCCAAGGATGTCCTGCTCGGTCAGCAGTTCCAGTTCGGCGTTGGCAAAGCCTTGTTCCAGCGGCAGCACGATGGCCACGGGCTTGCCGGTGGCAGCAAGGCCCAGCGCCTCCTGCCATGTATCGGCCATAAGCGGCACTTGCTTGCCAGCCTCGGCCAGCAGTGAGGCAAGGCGCGAGCGCGAGCCGGTGCTGTAGGCCGCGATGACCGGTTTGAGGCCGCGCGTGCCCAAGGCCGAAAGATACTTGGCCGCAACTTCATAGATGTTGGTGCCGCCACTGGTGGCAGCGGCGCGTTCCGGCGTGAAATCGTGGCCCGAGGTAAAGCCGAAATCGATGACGTTTTTCGATTCCGGTTCGGCAAAGAAGGTGGTGCGGTGGACTGGCCAGCCCAGCAGCGCTCGGTCAATTTCATCCCGCGAAAGATAGAGCGCGGTTTCGGCCAACGGGCGATAACTGCCGGGGGCCTTTGATGAACTGTCCAGCCGCGACTGGTGATAATCGAGGATATCGGCGATGCGCTGTTCGGTCGCCTTGGCCGCGCTGCCATCGATCAGGACAAGGTCATCCTCGCCCAGATGGTCAAACAGCGTTACCAACCGGTCTTCGAACAGCGGCAGCCAGTGCTCCATTCCGGCAAGACGGCGGCCTTCGCTGATCGCCTGATAGAGCGGATCGCCGGTGGCGGTGGCACCAAACTGTTCGCGATAGCGGCTGCGGAATCGCTTGATGCTGTCTTCATCGAGCAGCGCTTCGCTGGCAGGCAGCAACAGGTGCGTATCGACCGGCTGCACCGAACGCTGCGTATTGGGATCGAACAGGCGCAGCGTTTCCAGCTCGTCGCCAAAGAAATCGAGCCGCAAGCCGTGATCTAGCCCCGAGGGGAAGATATCGAACACCGAACCGCGCACGGCATATTCACCGGCATCCACCACCGTATCGGTGCGCGAATAGCCCTGGCGTTGCAGCAGCGCGATCAGGCTTTCGCGACCGATCTCGGCGCCCGGCGACAGCAGACGCGTGGATTCGCGAATGCGGAACGGGGTGAGCACGCGCTGGAGCACGGCGTTGATCGTGGTAACCAGCAATTGCGGTCCGCTGCGCTTGTGTTGCAGCTTTTGCAGCGCCGCAAGGCGTTTGGCGCTGACCGAGAGGGCTGGCGAGGCGCGGTCAAACGGCAGGCAGTCCCACGCGGGAAAATCAATGACCTCAAGATCGGGTGCAAAGAACGCCGCGCTATCGGCAATGCCACGCATCGCGGCTTCGTCAGGCGCGATGAACACCGTCCGGCCTTTGGCGGCACGCGCCAGATCTGCCAGCACCAGCGGCTGTGCCCCCCGCGCAACCGAGGACAGCGTGAGCGGCGTCGTGGCCGAAAGGATGCGGTTGAAATCGGACATGACGTTAAGGGATCAGCGAGGAATGACGACGTAATCAAGCTTGCGCATGGCGTCCATCATCGGGCCTGCGTATTTCTCGGGCACGGGAAGGGTGCCCAGCGCCCATGCCATGATCTCGACATCCTCTTCCTCGATCAGCTCTTCAAACCACGCGATCTGCTCGGCATTCCACTGTTTGTGGAAGTGATCGAAGAAGCAGCCGATCATGTAGTCCGCCTCGCGCGTGCCACGATGCCACGCGCGAAAGTGGATGCGCCGGAAATACGCCGGATCAAAAGAGGGAGCATCAGTCATAGAGGGCCGTTAGGCGTTTCCGCAGGCGGAAACAAGGCGGCA
>CAZSTP010000204.1:3126-5234 GCA_964609325.1 uncultured Novosphingobium sp.
GCGTTCCGCCTATGTCCACACGATGCGTCCCGATGTGCTCAATCCCCTGTTCGCCGAATCCGGCAGCCTCAAAGGCGTCGGGCCGGGATTGGCGCGTCCGTTGGAAAAGTTGGGGCTCAACCGGATCAGGGATCTGGCATACCACCTGCCTGACCGCTTCGTGCTGCGCCGCGCGGTGGGCAATCTGGATGAAGCCGGGCTGGGCGAGCAGATCGTGATCGCGCTCACCCCGCGTGAATACAAACAGGCCGCCGGTCGCGGGCCGTTCCGCGTGATGGCCGAAGATGCGGTCGGCAATTATGTCGCGCTCACCTATTTCGGCCGCGCCTCCTATACCGGCAAAAAGCAGCTTCCTTTGGGCGAAAAGCGCTGGGTCGCCGGAAAGCTCGAACAGTTCGGGCAGACCTGGCAGATGGTCCACCCCGATCATGTCAGCGAAGAGAGCGGCGGCATGATCGGCCAGTTGAACGAGCCGGTCTATCCCCTGTCCGATGGCATGACGCAGGGCCGCTTGCAGGGCCTGGTGCATCAGGCCTTGGCGCAACTCCCGCCATTGCCCGAATGGATCGAGCCGGGCCTTGCCGCCAAGATGGAATGGCCACGTTGGCATGAGGCCTTGCCGCTGGCGCATAAATCGCAGAATGCCCTTGCGCGTGATCGCTTGGCCTATGACGAATTGCTCGCCAACAGTCTCGCCCTGATGCTGGTCAGGACAAGCAATCGCAGCCGTCAGGGCACGCCCTTGGTGGGCGATGGCCGCATCCGCGCCAAACTCGACTTGCCATTCGCGCTGACCGGTGCGCAAACCCGCTCGATAGCCGAAATCGAGGGCGATGTGGCCCAAGGCGCACCTATGCTGCGCTTGCTGCAGGGCGATGTGGGTTCGGGCAAAACCGCCGTCGCTTTGCACGCGATGCTCATCGCGGTGGAAGCCGGCTGTCAGGCAGCGTTGTTGGCACCGACGGAAATCCTCGCGCGCCAGCATGCTGAAACGCTCACGCGCATGGCCGCTGGCACCGGCGTCACCATCACGCTGCTGACCGGACGCGACAAGGGCAAGGCGCGGGAATCGATCCTGATGGGCCTGATCGATGGCAGCATCGATATCTGCGTCGGCACGCACGCCATCTTTCAGGACAGCGTGTCCTACCGCAATCTCGGGTTGGTGGTGATTGATGAACAGCACCGCTTTGGTGTGGGCCAGCGGCTCATGCTCACCCAGAAAGCCAGGCGCACGCCGCACTGTCTGGCGATGACCGCAACCCCGATCCCGCGCACGCTGACGCTGGCCCAGTATGGCGAAATGGACGTCTCGCGGCTTGATGAAATGCCGCCGGGCCGACAGGCGATCGATACCCGCGTGATCGCGCTCGAACGGCTTGGCGATGTGGTTGATGGCATTGGTCGCCACGTTGAAAAAGGCGCGCAGGCCTATTGGGTATGCCCGATGGTGCGCGAGCTGGAGACCGAGGATATTGCGGCGGCAGAAGCGCGCTATGCTGCGTTGAGGGAGCGTTTCGGCGATACCGTGGTCATGGTCCACGGCCAGATGCGGCCCGAGGCCAAAGACGCGGCGATGGAGCAGTTTTCGCGCGGGGAAGCCAAAGTCCTCGTCGCCACCACAGTTATCGAAGTGGGCGTTGATGTGCCCAACGCCACGCTGATGGTGATCGAACAGGCCGAACGATTCGGCCTTGCCCAACTGCACCAGTTGCGCGGACGCGTCGGGCGCGGCAGCCAGCAATCGACCTGCCTGTTGCTGCGCGGCGATGCCCTGTCGGAAACCGGACGCGAACGCTTGGCACTGATGCGCGAAACGCAGGATGGGTTCCGCCTCGCCGAAGAGGATTTGCGGCTGCGCGGGGGTGGGGAACTGCTCGGCACCCGCCAATCGGGCGATACGCCCTTTAAAGTCGCCGATTTCGAACAGATCGCGCGCCTGCTCCCGATGGCGCATGACGACGCGCGGCTGCTAATGGAGCGCGATGGCGGCCTGTCATCGCCGCGCGGAGAAGCGGCGCGGCTACTGCTCTATTTGTTTGAACGCGACTGGGGGGTGCAATTGCTGCGGGGAGGGTAACGCTTCCACCGCGTGAATGATTTGGTCG
>CAZSTP010000205.1:0-5209 GCA_964609325.1 uncultured Novosphingobium sp.
ACCTGAAAATAGATGTCATTGCTGAACCCGCGAATGGAAACCGCCAGAACCGCCCCGATAATGCCGAGCGGGATCACCATCAGCACTGCGACCGGCACGGACCAGCTTTCATAAAGCGCGGCAAGGCACAGGAAGATGAAGAAGATCGACGCGGCATAGAGCAAGGCGGACTGGCTGGAGGCGGCGCGCTCCTGAAACGACAGGCCGCTCCACGCGACAGCAAAGCCGCCGGGAAGGTTGGCGGCATTGTCTTCCATGATCTGCATCGCCTCGCCCGAACTGATGCCCGGAGCGCCTGCGCCCTGCAATTGCTGCGCGGCCACGCCATTGATGCGATCCAGCCGCACGGCACCTTGCGTCCAGCGCGAGGAGGCAAAGGCGGAGAACGGGGCCATTTGCCCATCGCTGCTGCGCACGAACCATTGGCCGAGGTCTGACGGTTCATTGCGATAGGGCGCATCGCCCTGCACGAACACGCGTTTGACGCGGCCACGATCGACAAAATCATTCACGTAAAGGCCACCCCACGCGATGGAGAGGGTGGAATTGACGCTGGCGGGCGTGATCTGGAAGGCGGTGAGCGCCTGATCATCGATATCGACCTTGAGCTGCGGCGTATCTTCAAGCCCGCTGAGGCGGACTTGCGCCAAACGTTCATCCTCGCCCGCAAGTTTGGCAAGCTGGCGGCGCGCCGCGGTGAGCGCCTCGCGCCCGGCACCGGCGGCATCCTGCAACCACATTTCAAACCCGCCCGAATTGCCAAGGCCACGGATCGGGGGCGGATCGAGCACGAAAATCTGCGCATCGCGCGATTTGCGGAAATGGGCGTTGAGGCGTTCGGCAATGGCGGCGGCAGAACGGTCCTTGCCCTTGCGTTCCTCCCAATCATTGAGCAGCATGAACCCCTGCCCTGCGTTCTGGGCAGAGCCGGATTGCCCGCGCCCCATGATGACGAACACGGCCTTGACGTTTTCCTTTTCCGCCTCGCGGATATAGCGCGAAATCTCGGTCGCGACGGCCCGGGTCTGTTCGGAGGTGGAGCCGACCGGTAGCTGGTAGTTGAGCGAGAGATTGCCCTGATCTTCCGTTGGCAGGAAGCTGGTGGGCAAGCGGACATAGAGCAGCACCATCGCGATGCAGATGGCCCCGAATACGCCCAACCACGGCGCGGGACGACCGACGATCCGCGCAAGGCGGGTGCGGTAGCGGCCTTCGAGGCTGGCATAGCCGCTGTTGAACTTGGCAAAGAAGCGGCCCTTGGGCTTTTCATGATCGCCAACCGGCTTGAGCAGCGTGGCGCACAAGGCTGGCGTGAAGATCAGCGCGACCAATACCGAGAGGACCATGGCCGAGACGATGGTGACTGAAAACTGGCGGTAAATCGCGCCGGTTGAACCGCCGAAGAACGCCATCGGCACGAACACCGCCGTCAGCACAAGGGTGATGCCGATCAGTGCCGAGGTGATTTCCTCCATCGATTTGACCGTGGCTTCGAGCGGGCCGAGCTTTTCTTCATGCATCACGCGTTCGACGTTTTCGACCACGACGATGGCATCATCGACAAGCAGGCCGATGGCAAGAACCAGCCCGAACATCGTAAGGGTGTTGATCGAATAACCTGCCAACGAGAGGATGCCGAAGGTGCCAAGCAGCACCACGGGAACGGCGATGGCGGGGATTAGCGTGGCCCGCCAGCTTTGCAGGAACACGAACATCACGATCACGACGAGGACAATCGCCTCACCCAGCGACCAGACCACTTCCTCGATCGAGATCTTGACGAAGGTGCTGCTGTCACGCGGGTAGGCGACGGCATAGCCGGGGGGAAGGTCCTTGGAGAGCTCTTCGACAGTATCCTTGACCAGCTGCGCGGTCAGCATCGCATTGGCGCCCGAGGCCAGATTGACCGAGAGGCCCGTAGCGGGCATGCCGTTGAACCGGCTGAGCGCGCCGTAGTTTTCTTCGCCCATTTCAACGCGGGCGACATCCTTCAGCTTGACCACCGAGCCATCGACGTTGGTTTTGACGACGATGTTTTCAAACTGTTCCGGCGTTTCAAGGCGCGAGCGCGCAGTGACCGTGGCATTGAGACGCTGCCCTTCGGGCGAGGGATTGCCCCCGATTTCGCCGGCCGCCACTTGCGTATTCTGCGCTTGCAGCGCGGCGGTAATGTCTGCCGGGATCAATTGCACCGCCGCCAGCCGCAGCGGATCGAGCCAGATGCGCATCGCGAACGATCCGCCGAACACTTGCGTGTTGCCGACGCCTTCGATGCGCGAGATCGGGTCCTGGAAATGGGTGGTCAGATAGTCGGAGATATCGGAATTGGTGGCGCGACCGGTCTTGTCATAGATCGAGACGACCATGAGCTGGTCTTGCTGCGCCTTGTTGACGTTGACGCCTTGCTGCTGGACCACCGCAGGCAGGCGGTTGATCGCGCGCGAGATGGCGTTTTGCACCTGCACTTGCGCGGTATCGGGATCGGTGCCCTTATCGAAGGTGACGGTGATGCTGGACGAGCCGTTGGACGAATTGGCAGTGAAATAGAGCAGGCCATCGAGGCCTTTGAGCTGTTGCTCCAGCACCTGGGTGACGCTGTTTTCTACCGTGGAGGCATCCGCACCTCCATATGTTGCATTGATCGACACGGTGGGGGGCGCGATATCGGGGTATTGTTCGACACCCATGGTGGAGACGGCAAACAGGCCCGCCGCCATGATGACGATGGCCAGCACCCATGCGAAAATCGGGCGGTGCGCAAAGAACCGGGACATCATCGGCGGTTACTTTCCGGCACCGGGTTTCGGACCGGATTTGGCATCATCCTTGGGTTTGCTGCCTGCGGGCACGACTTTGGCCTTCTGGCCTTCGCGCGCGTTGTTGAGCCCTTCGACGACGACCTTCTCGCCGGGCTTAAGACCAGCCGAGACGAGCCAGTTCTGGCCGACCGGCGTATCGGCGGTGACCTCCCGCTTTTCGAGCATGCCATCGGCACCTGCGACCAGCACGCTGGCGCGGCCACGCGGATCGCGGCTGACGGCGGCTTGGGGCACGAGAATCGCGCCGGGGACAGTGCCCTGCCCGACGCGGGCGCGCACGAACAGGCCGGGGAGCAGATCGCCACGGGGATTGGGCACGACGGCACGGACGGTGATCGTGCCGGTCTGCGGATTGACGTCTATATCGGCGGGGTTGAGCTTGCCGGTGACGGGATAGGCCGAGCCATCGGGGAGAATCACCTGAACCGGCGCGCCTCCGGAGACGAGCTTGCCGCTTTCAATCGCGCGGCGCAGCGCGATGAAATCCGCGCCCGATTGCTGGATGTTGACATACATCGGATCGATTCGCTGCACTTTGGCCATGGCCGCCACCTGATTCGTGGTGACGAGCGCGCCCTTGGTGACCATCGAAATGCCGATACGCCCCGAAATGGGGGAAGTGATGCGGGTGAAGCCGAGGTTCACTTGTGCAGATGCGAGAGCGGCGCGCGCCTGTTGCACACTGGCGCGCGACTGGTTGTAAGTGGCGCGGGCGTCGGCAGCGTCCTGTTTGCTGACACCGCCTTGTTCGGCCAGCAGAGCAAAGCGTTCGGCGCGCAAACGGTTCGCCTCAACCGTGGCTTGCGCCGCCGCGACCGAGGCCGAGGCTTGCGCCTGATTGGCAGCATAAATGCGGGAATCGATCCGGTAGAGCGGCTGGCCTTCGCGAACATACGAGCCTTCGGTGAACAGACGCTCAACCACGAGGCCGGCAACTTGCGGACGAACTTCAGCAATTTCAAAAGCTTCGGTGCGGCCCGCCAATTCGGTGGTGAGTTCCACCGGGCCAGCGCGCGCAATCATCACGCCCACAACGGGTTCAGGCTTGCCCTTGGGTTTATCGGCTGAACCGCAGGCCGAGAGCAGCAACGTGACGGCCCCTGCAGTAATGACGGATAGGGTCTGCAAGCGGGACGGCAAAGACGGGGTGTGCGGCAAGTATGGTCTCACTGGTATCTGGCACCGGCCCGATGACGTGCATGGTTTGCAACATGGCAAGTGTTGCAGGATGCACGGGTTGGCCCGATTTGGGCGTCAACGCGGAACGGTTTTCTGACGCTTGTCTAGCAGATTGCTGCACCTGCGCACGTCCCTTGTTGGCCCAACCGCAAAACTGCGACACAAAGATACAATTGGCCGTAAGTCCTGATATTTCATCGATTCATGACCTAACACCCCCAAAATCGACGAAAAAACACTGCCATTGCGCGAAATTCAGTGGAAAGAGTGCACAGGGGGCATAGCTTTGCCAGTAATCCATGCGTTAGCGATGCCGTCTCTTTTTACATTGAGGACAAGACACTCATGAACAACAGCGATCTCGCCGATATCATCGCGGCAAGCCACGGCCTCACCAAGGCAGACGCCCGCAAGGCCGTCGACAGCGTGTTCTCCGCGATCACCGATGCCGCCGCGAAGGGCGAAGAAGTTTCGCTGAACGGCTTTGGCAAGTTCAAGGTCAAGAACACCCCGGCACGCGAAGGCCGCAACCCTTCGACCGGCGCGACCATCCAGATCGCTGCGTCGAACAAGCTGACCTTTGCTGCCGCCAAGGCCGTCAAGGACAAGCTGAACGGCTAAGCCGCATCAGCCTGTCTTGCCAACAGCAAGCCGGGCTTTTGAGCACGAATTGGGGCAGGCCCGCTATCCGTGAACAACGGGTATCGGCCTGCCCTTTTTCTATGGTGATTACGCCATTTACTGAAGTATCCGGCGCACATCCACCCCCGGCCTTTCTGGCGGGCGGGATTTGCCGGGTTCACGCAGAGACGCGGAGCGGGTTGTATCTGGCAGCGAAGCCATTTTCGGGCTCGGGCCATGGCCGTTGCTGCATGGTTGGATTTCGGGGAGGCCTCGCGGCACGCGATACATCTCTGCGCCCCAACTTCTTCTCTGCGTCTCTGCGTGAAACCTGAACCGCGCTGGACGCTCAGCATCAGCAAGGGGGATAGATTTCGCGCAGACGCCTTGCGCCTTCCACAAAAAAAATTGGCGTATTTGGCGATTGTTATGCCGTTGCGGTTTGACATACCCGCATTCCGGTGCCATTCGCGCCCTCGTCGTCACCCCGCAAGAGAGTGAGCAGACACCCAAGGTTCACCGGCAACGGCGAGCCTCTCCCGGTCGGGGAGTAGCGCAGCCTGGTAGCGCATCTGGTTTGGGACCAGAGG
>CAZSTP010000206.1:0-5190 GCA_964609325.1 uncultured Novosphingobium sp.
CACGGATTCGATGATCGGCCTGGCCACAAGGGCTGCCAAGGCGGATCGGACGCGTCGTATACAGGAGACCAAAATGCCCAAGATGAAAACCAAGAGCGGCGTGAAAAAGCGCTTCAAGCTCACTGCCACCGGCAAGGTGAAGCATGGTGTTGCTGGTAAGCGCCACCGTCTGATGAGTCACAACGCCAAGTACATCCGCCAGAACCGCGGCACTGACGTGATCTCCGATGCTGATGCACGGACGATCAAGAAGTGGGCGCCCTACGGGCTGAACTGAGGAGCGCTGACTTATGAGCCGTATCAAACGTGGTGTTACCACCCGTGCCAAGCACAAAAGGATTTTGGATCAGGCGAAGGGCTATCGCGGCCGTCGCAAGAACACCATCCGCGTCGCCCGTCAGGCCGTTGAAAAGGCCGGACAATACGCCTATCGTGACCGCAAGGTAAAGAAGCGCAGCTTCCGCGCCCTGTGGATCCAGCGTATCAACGCTGCTGTTCGCGAGGAAGGCCTGACCTATTCGCAGTTCATCCACGGCACCAAGCTGGCCGGACTTGAACTCGACCGTAAGACGATGGCCGATCTCGCCATGAACGAGAGCGCCATCTTCACCACGGTTATCGCGCAAGCCAAGGCCGCTCTTCCAGCCGCCTGATCTTTGCAGCGTTCCGGATTGAAAGAGGGGTGGGTCCAGCAGGACCTGCCCCTCTTTTTCGTTGCGTTGCGGTAAAACGCCCGTCAGGTTGATCGATAACGGGCCAAAGTTAACGCAAGGTCCGAGCAAAAACAGGGGCGCACCACTTGTCGGCGGACTGTACTGTCCAAGTCCGGTTCTATCGGCCAATTGAGCCGTTGAATCGTTACTTCACAACGTTTTACCTGACCGAGCTGGATGTGCCCGGCGGTAGACGTGTGACGGATTATCTGCATCCGGAATGGGCCAATTTCCGGGCCTACCAGGGGGACTTGCCCGATTCGCAACTGCCCGACTTGCCTGAGATTTCCGGGGTAAGGGCGAACGTGACGGGGCCGACCAGCAAGACCTTGCGCTTTACGGTTGGCAGCACCCGCATCTGGGGCATCGGTATCCTGCCGCTAGGCTGGGCACGGTTCGTGGGAACGCCCGCCAATCTTCATGCTGACCGTCACTATGCAGTGGCGAGCGAGCCATTCCTGACCCCGTTTCGCGGTCTGGCCGATAGCCTGTTCGGCGAAACACCCGATGAAGCTGCCGAGCTTGACCGGATCACCGCCTTTTTTCTGCGGGCATTGGCGCGCGGTGACCAGGAGGATGATCCGCGCATTCTGGCCTGCCACGCCGCGCTGTTGAATTCCGAAATCTCCAGCGTCAGCGAAATGGCCGAAGCAGCGCATTTGCCATCGCATACGCTTGAGCGGATTTGCCGCAAACACTTCGGCTTTACGCCGCGCCTTTTGCTGCGCCGCCAGCGCTTTATGCGCAGCCTTGTGCAATACATGATGGACCCGTCGCTGCACTGGATCGGGGCGATTGATAGCAGCTATCACGATCAGGCCCAGTTCGTGCGCGACTTTCACCGATTCATGGGCACCAGCCCCAGCGAATATGCCGCGCGGCCCAAGCCGGTGCTCGAAGCGGTGATGAAAGCGCGGCAGGAATTCATCGGCAGCGCGGTGCAAGCGTTGCACGCACCTTCGGCTGCATGAACTCCACACTTTGATTCTGTCGCATTTGCCGCTAGCGGCATGCCGCATGGAACAGCTTGATCAACAGCAGACCGAAACCCTTGCCGCCATCGCCGATGCCGCGACGCCTGACGCTGTCGAAGCGATCCGCGTTGCGGCGCTTGGCAAACAAGGATGGGTGAGCGCACTGCTCAAATCGCTGGGCGGGATGACACCCGAACAGCGCACCAGCGAAGGCCCGAAAATTCAAGGCGTTCGCGAAGCCGTGACGGCGGCGCTGGCATCGCGCAAGGCGGTGCTGGAAAGCGCGGTGCTGGAGGCCCGGCTGGCGGCAGAGACGGTCGATCTTTCGTTGCCTGCGCCCGAAATGCCAAAAGGGTCGATCCATCCGGTCAGTCAGGTCATGGACGAACTCGCTGAAATCTTTGCAGATATGGGCTTTGCCGTGGCCAGCGGACCCGAGATCGAGGACGATTGGCACAACTTTACCGCGCTCAATATGCCCGAAACCCATCCGGCGCGGGCGATGCATGATACGTTCTATTTTCCGGATAAGGATGCGGATGGCCGCTCGATGCTGCTGCGCACGCATACTTCGCCGGTGCAGATCAGGACGATGCTGAAAGAGGGTGCGCCCTTGCGGATTATCGCGCCGGGCCGGGTTTATCGTTCAGATTCAGATGCTACGCACACGCCGATGTTCCACCAGATCGAAGGTCTGGTGATCGACAAGGGTATTCACTTGGGCCATCTGAAGTGGACGCTGGAAACTTTCCTCAAGGCATTCTTCGAGCGTGAGGACATCGTGCTGCGTTTGCGCCCCAGCTACTTCCCGTTCACCGAACCATCGGTGGAGGTGGATGTCGGGTACACTTTGGTGGCGGGAAAGCGCGTTGTTGGTGGCAGCGGTGACGCTGATAACGGCGGCTGGATGGAAGTTCTGGGCTCGGGCATGGTCAACCGCAAGGTGATCGAGTTCGGCGGGCTTGATCCCGATGAATGGCAAGGCTTTGCCTTCGGCACCGGCGTCGACCGGCTTGCCATGCTGAAATATGGCCTCGACGATTTGCGGGCCTTCTTTGATGGCGATGCGCGGTGGCTTGGCCACTATGGCTTCGGCGCGCTTGACGTGCCGACCCTTTCCGGCGGTGTGGGAGTACGTTCGTGAAGTTCTCGCTCTCATGGCTGAAGTCGGTTCTTGATACCAAGGCCGATGCGCGCACTATCGCGGAAAAGCTGACCTCGCTGGGGTTGGAAATCGAAGGCGTGGAAGATGCCTCTATCGCGCTGACGCAGTTCCGGGTGGCGCGGGTGTTGAGCGCGGAGAAACATCCGCAGGCCGACAAGCTGCAAGTGCTCTCGGTTGATCTGGGAGATGGCACCCCGCTGCAAGTGGTGTGCGGTGCGCCCAATGCGCGTGCGGGGCTGGTCGGCGTGCTGGGCACGGCGGGCGCGGTGGTTCCGGCCAATGGCATGGTTCTGCGCAATTCGGCGATCCGTGGTGTCGAATCGAATGGCATGATGTGTTCGACGCGCGAGCTGGGCCTGGGCGAAGATCACGATGGCATCATCGAATTGCCCGAAGATGCGCCGGTGGGCACCAGCTTTGCCGATTACGTCGGCTCCGATCCGGTGTTCGATGTGGCGATCACGCCGAACCGGCCCGATTGCATGGGCGTTTACGGCATTGCGCGCGATCTGGCCGCGGCTGGCCTTGGCGTGTTGAAACCGATTGCGGCGCAGCCGGTTGCGGGCAGCTTTCCGTGTCCGGTGGACGTGCGCACCGATGATGCGGAAGGTTGCCCTGCATTCTATGGCCGCGTCATTCGCGGGGTGAAGAATGGCCCCAGCCCGAAGTGGATGCAGGACTTCCTGAAGTCTGCAGGCCAGCGTCCGATTTCGGCGCTGGTCGATGCGACCAACTTCGTGATGCTCGGCTATGGCCGTCCGGCGCATGCTTATGATCTGGCCAAGCTTTCCGGCGCGGTTGTGGCGCGCAAGGCTGTGGCGGGGGAAAAGGTCGTCGCGCTCAACGGCAAGGAATATGCGCTTGAGCCATGGATGACGGTGATCGCCGATGATGCTGGCGTGCATGACATTGCCGGGATCATGGGTGGCGAGCATTCGGGCTGCGCTGATGACACCACCGATGTGCTGCTGGAGATCGCCTACTTCGATCCGCCATCGATTGCGCGCACGGGGCAGGCGCTGGCACTGGCATCGGATGCACGCGGACGGTTCGAGCGCGGGGTTGATCCGGCGTTCCTCGATACCGGCATGGACCTGTTGACCGCGCTGATCCTTGAGATTTGCGGCGGCGAAGCGTCGCACGTGATCCGCGCGGGTGAGCCGCCGGTGGCGCGCAAGAGCGTGGCCTATGATCCGGAACTGGCCGGACGGTTGGGCGGGATCGATGTGGCCGATGCCGAACAGAAGCGCATTCTGGCCGCGTTGGGATTTGAGGTCGCATCAGACTGGGCGGTGACTGTGCCAACGTGGCGGCCCGATGTGGATGGCGCGCCCGATATCGTCGAAGAAGTGATCCGCGTTCACGGGTTGGACGCGGTGCCTTCAACGCCGCTGCCGCGCGCGGATGGCGTGGCCAAGCCGACCGCAACGCCAGCGCAAATGCTGGAGCGCCGTGCGCGCCGTGCAGCGGCGGCGCGGGGGTTGCATGAAGCGGTGACTTGGTCATTCCTGCCCGAAGCGGAGGCCGCGCACTTTGCCGATGGTGAAGCGCTGTGGACGCTGGCCAATCCGATTTCCGAAGACCTGAAGACCATGCGGCCTTCGCTGCTGCCGGGGTTGCTTTCGGCGGTGAAGCGCAATCTGGATCGCGGTGCATCATCGGTGCGCTTGTTCGAGATCGGGCGGCGCTATCTGCGCGGGGCCAATGGCGCGAGCGACGAGAAGCTGAGCCTTGGCGTGGTGCTGGCAGGCGAAAAGGTTTCGCGCGGCTGGGCTTCGGGCAAGGCGCAGGCCTTCGATGCGTTCGATGCCAAAGCCGAGGCCATGGCGCTGCTGGCTGAAGCCGGGGCTCCGGTCGATAACCTGCAAGTCATGGGCGAGGCTGGGCCGCAGTTCCATCCGGGACAGTCGGCCACGCTGCGGCTGGGGCCAAAGACGGTGCTGGCGCGCTTCGGCGTGCTGCACCCGACGACCGCCAAGGCGTTCGACATTGATGGGCCGATTGTGGTGGTCGAACTGTTCCTTGACCGGATTCCGGCGAAAAAGGGCGCGGGCACCTTTGCCCGTCCGCACTTTGCGCCGCCGCCGTTGCAGGCTGTGACCCGCGACTTTGCGTTCCTTGTGGCTGCCGATGTGGCTGCGGGCGATCTGCTGCGCTCGGTGAAGGGCGCGGACAAGGCGAATATCGTGGCGGCGCGCGTGTTTGACGATTTCCGTGGTGCGGGCGTGCCTGAGGGCCAGAAGTCCTTGGCCATCGAGGTGACGTTGCAGCCGGTCGAGAAGTCCTATGATGAAGCCGCTTTGAAGGCGATTGCCGACAAGGTGATTGCAGCCGCCGC
>CAZSTP010000207.1:0-5173 GCA_964609325.1 uncultured Novosphingobium sp.
AAGAGGCGTTTCTTTCCCAAGCGCGCAAGTGCATGGATTATGGCGCTGCCGTGGTTGTCATGGCCTTTGACGAAAAGGGCCAGGCCGATACCAAAGAGCGCAAGGTTGAAATCTGCGCGCGCGCCTACAAGCTGCTGACCGGCATTGGTTTTCCGCCGGAAGACATCATTTTCGATCCCAACGTCTTTGCAGTTGCCACCGGTATTGAAGAGCATGACCGCTATGGTCTGGACTTCATCGAAGCCACAGCCGAGATCAAGGCGCGCTGCCCGCATGTCCACATCTCGGGCGGCTTGTCCAACCTGTCATTCTCGTTCCGTGGCAATGAAATCGTGCGCCGCGCGATGCATTCGGTGTTCCTTTATCATGCCATTCCGGCGGGCATGGATATGGCCATCGTCAATGCGGGCCAGCTTGATATCTATGACCAGATCGACCCGGTTTTGCGCGAAGCCTGCGAAGACGTGGTGCTCAACCGCAAGCCCGCAGCGGGCGGCGATCTGACCGCGACCGAGCGCCTGATCGACCTTGCCGAAAGCTACAAGGGCAAGGACGTTGTTGCCGAAAAGGCCGCCGAGGAATGGCGCGGCTGGGATGTTGTGCGCCGCCTTGAACATGCGCTGGTCAAGGGTATCGACGCCTATATCGTTGAAGATACCGAAGAAGCCCGCGCTGTGATTGACGCGCGCGGCGGCAGGCCCATCGAAGTGATCGAAGGCCCGTTGATGGAAGGCATGAACACGGTTGGCGATCTGTTCGGATCGGGCAAGATGTTCCTGCCGCAAGTCGTCAAATCCGCGCGCGTGATGAAGAAGGCCGTCGCTCACCTCATCCCCTATATCGAAGCGGCCAAACAGCCCGGCGCGAAGGCCAAGGGCAAGATCATCATGGCCACGGTCAAGGGTGACGTTCACGATATCGGCAAGAACATCGTCGGCGTGGTGCTGCAATGCAACGGCTATGAAGTGATTGACCTTGGCGTGATGGTGCCGTGGTCAACCATCCTTGATACCGCGCAGAAGGAAGGCGTCGACATGATCGGCCTGTCCGGCCTGATTACCCCGTCGTTGGACGAAATGGTGACTGTTGCCGAAGAAATGCAGCGGGCGGGCATGACCATCCCGCTGCTGATCGGCGGGGCGACCACGAGCAAGGTTCACACCGCACTGCGCATCGATCAGGCCTATGAGGGCGCGGTTGTGCATGTGCTGGATGCCAGCCGCGCGGTGGGCGTTGCCTCGCAATTGCTGTCCGATACGCAGGCCGAACCGTTTATCAAGGCCACCGCCGCCGAATACCAGCATGTGCGCGATGCGCGCGCGGGCAAGGGGACGAGCAAGTTGCTCAGCCTCGAAGACGCGCGGCTGAATGCCTATGCGCCCGACTTTTCCGAAAAGGCCCCGCCGCCCGAACAGCAGGGGCGCCATGTGTTCGAAGATTGGGATCTGGATGATCTGGTCGATTGCTTCGATTGGACCCCGTTCTTCCGCGCATGGGAATTGGCCGGGAATTGGCCGCAGATCCTTGATGACGAGATCATCGGCGAATCCGCGCGCAGCCTCTATGCCGATGCCCGTGCGATGCTGGAAAAGATCGTCAGCGAAAAGTGGCTGACCGCCAAGGGCGTCGTCCAGTTCTGGCCTTGCGCGCGCCATGGCGATGACGTGGTGCTGCACCCGAATGATGATGAACTGTCGGTTCGCCTGCCATTCCTGCGCCAACAGGTCATCAAAAGCCGTGATCGTGCGAACTTCTGCCTTGCCGATTTCATCGATCCGGAGGGCGATTGGTTGGGCGGATTTGCCGTGGGTATTCATGGCATTGATGAACACCTTGCCCGCTTCAAGGCCGACAATGATGATTATTCCGACATCCTGCTGAAAGCCCTGGCAGACCGCTTTGCCGAAGCCTTTGCCGAGCGCCTGCACCAATATGTCCGTACCACGCTGTGGGCCTATGCGCCGGGTGAGCAATTGACCAACGAGGCGCTGATCCGCGAACAGTATCGCGGCATCCGCCCTGCGCCGGGTTATCCCGCGTGCCCGGATCACACGCTAAAGCCGATCCTGTTCGATCTGCTGGATGCGACGAATACGGCAGGCATCACTTTGACCGAATCGCAGGCCATGCTGCCAACGTCGGCGGTATCAGGGTTCTACTTTGCGCATCCCGAAAGCCAGTACTTCGGTGTTGCCACCATCGGGCGCGATCAGTTGGAAGACTACGCGGGCCGTCGCGGCATGGAATTGCCGGTGATGGAACGCTGGCTGCGCCCGAACCTCGACTGAGATGGCGTGGTGGCCCTCCACAAGCCACCACACCGGACGTCGCAGGCCTACCACCCCAGCGTCGCCATTCCCGCGCGGGCAGGAATCCTTATTGCAGTCCGCTTGCGGCGATCCGCGATTGCGCGCGCCGTCGCAGGTAATCCGCTTCCACATCGCAGCCCGCTTGCCCGGCCAATACGCCCAGCGCGGCGCCAAGGCCGTGGTGTGCCAGTTCATCAATCGCGGCTTCGGTATCTTGCCCGAGTTCGGCGGCGAGCGATTTGAGCACGCGCGCCATTTCGGCAAATTCCACTTCGCTTTCCCAAGCCGCTTTGCATTCTTCGCGTTTCACAAAAGCAGACCGCATTTCAAAGCCCATTGCTTTACTCCCATTCCCCGCGAGAAAGGTTCCCGCATTGTCAGCAATGGTGCGGCAATGTGCCCAATGGCCGATTAATCTTAACCCGCGCGCGATGCCGGAACGCCAATATGGTTAAGCGGTAACTCACTTTTGCGCGCGTCTCGCACAAGTGACAGGCGGCTGGGGACCGGGGGTGGTTTAGGATGTGGCAAAACCATAACAAGAGGATGCCAAAGTGGCCCAGATCGATCCTGTCGACCGCCTGATCGCGATTGAGGAGATCAAGCAGCTCAAAGCGCGCTATTTCCGCTGCATGGATACCAAGGACTTCATCGGGCTGCGCGCGGTATTCGCCGATGATGCAATATTTGATGCAAGCTGTTCGCTCAGCATGGAACCGGCCGATGATGCCGCTGCTTGGATTCATTCCGGCGGGGATGCCATCGCCGCTTTTGTCGAGGCTGCTGTCGCGCCGTTGCGCACGGTCCATCACGGTCATTGCCATGAGATCGAACTGGTTTCGGAAACCGAGGCATGCGGCGTGATTGCGATGGAAGACCAGATCTGGGACGCGACCGGCACGGATGTGGTGCTGCACGGCATGGGCCATTATCACGAGACGTACCGTAAGGATGCCGGGCAATGGCGCATTTTAACTTCGCGCATTAGCCGTCTTCACATTATTTTGGGGTGATCCGGGTTTTGCTTGCAGCCTGTGATCTGGCATAGAGCCGGATGTGACTTCTGGCGACGACCCCTACGACCTCGATTTTCCACCCGACGATGCCTTTGCCGAAGGCATCTATTCGGGCTTTCCTGACGACGACGAGGTTGCGCCACCACGGCCAGCCGCACCGCCGCCGCCGCCGGTCTATGCCGATGCCCATGATGCGCTGCACGCGGTGTTTGGTTTTCCGGCGTTTCGCGGGGTGCAGAACCTTGTCGTGGATCGCGTGTTGGCGAGGCAATCGACGCTGGCGGTGATGCCCACCGGTGCGGGCAAATCGCTGACCTATCAATTGCCTGCGGTGATGATGGAGGGGACCTGCGTTGTCGTCTCGCCGCTGATCGCGCTGATGCACGATCAATTGCGCGCCGCCACCGCCAACGGCATCCGCGCCGCCACGCTCACCAGCGTTGATACCAACCGCGAGGAGACGATTGCGCGCTTCGCCCGTGGCGAGCTTGATCTGCTCTACGTCGCGCCCGAACGCGCCAGCCAGCAGCATTTCCGCGATCTGCTTTCGCGCGGGCGCATCTCGCTCTTCGCGATTGACGAGGCGCATTGCGTTTCCGAATGGGGCCACGATTTCCGCCCTGATTACCGGTTGTTGCGTCCGATGATGGACGCGTTTCCGGATGTCGCGCGGCTGGCGCTGACGGCCACGGCAGACCGCCACACCCGCGCTGATATCCTTGAACAGCTGGGCATTCCCGCCGATGGCCTGATCGTTTCGGGGTTTGACCGGCCCAACATCCGCTATGCCATCCGTCCGCGTGACAACCCCTTGCGCCAGATCAAGCAATTGATGGAAGAGCATCCCGGCCCCGGCATCGTCTATGCCCCCACCCGCGCGCAAGTGGAAAAGCTGGCCGGGCAATTGAGCACCGGAAGCCGCCAGGTTCTGCCCTATCATGCCGGGCTTGATCCGCAGGTGCGCGCCGGCAATCAGGCGGCATTCGTCGCGTCCGAAGACATGGTGATGGTCGCCACGGTGGCGTTCGGCATGGGCATCGATAAGCCCGACGTGCGTTTTGTGGCGCATGCGGCCTGCCCCAAATCGATTGAGGCCTATTATCAGGAAACCGGCCGTGCAGGGCGCGATGGCGATCCGGCGGTGGCAGTGATGCTGTGGGGCGCCGAAGACTTTGTGCGCGCCCGCCAGCGTGTTGCCGAGGTGGAAGAGCACCGCCGCGCGGGCGAGCGCGTCCGGATCGATGCGCTCGCGATGCTGGTGGAAACACCGCATTGCCGCCGCGCCGTGCTGTTGCGCCACTTTGGCGAAGATCCGCCGGAAAAGTGCGGCAATTGCGACAATTGCCTTGAAGCGCCGGGCATCACCGATGGCACGCATGTGGCGCGCAAGCTGCTCTCGGCGGTCTATCGCACGGGGCAATTGTTCGGCTTTGGCTATCTTGAAAAAGTACTGACCGGTGTGGCGGATGAGCGCATCACGCAGCGCGGGCATGATCAGCTTTCGGTGTTCGGCATTGTCACCGCGGACGAGGCACCGCTGCTGCGCCCGCTGGCGCGAGCGTTGCAGGCGCGGGGCGCACTGGTGGCGACTGAACATGGCGGGCTGGCGCTTGGCGGTGATGCGCGCGCGATCCTGAAGGGTGAGGCGGAAGTGCCGCTGGTGGTCGTCCCCAAGAAGGAGCGCACAAGCCGCCGCCGCGCTGCCTCTCCGGGCGCTGCGTTCAATCCTGTGGGCGATCCTCTGTTCGATGCGCTGCGGTCTTTGCGCCGCGATATGGCGCGCGAGGCGGGATTGCCGCCCTATGTCATCTTCCACGATTCGGTCTTGCGCGAAATGGCGGGAACGCG
>CAZSTP010000208.1:0-5143 GCA_964609325.1 uncultured Novosphingobium sp.
ATTGCCGATGACCGTTTTGGCGATCCGGTGTTCGATGATCGCGAAAAGGCGCTGCTGGCCTTTACCCGGCAAGTGGTGAAGACGGTGCGCGTCGATGATTTCGTGTTCAATGCGGTTGCCGCGTTCTATTCCCCGCGCCAGATCGTGGAACTGATCCACGTGATCGGTCTGTACATGCTGTTCGTGCGCGTTTCCGAAGTGGCCGAGCTTGAAATCGATGCCGTGATGGGCGGTGATTTCTGGAAGAAAGCCAACCAGAAAGAAGGTCTGGTGCCAGAGTAACGTCAGGGTCCGGCAATCGCGTGTTTGATATCTTGCAGCGCAGCGCCAATCTTCGCCATGTCCCTGGCGCTGCGCGATCCGGAAAAGAGCGAGGCCGACACGCAAAAGCCGGGGGGCAGATCGGGCAAGGCCACCGCAATGGTGCAAACGCCGGCAAAGGCCGTGCCGTCGTCCACGGCATAACCACAAGTCCGCGCCAGGCACACATCATCGATATAGTCGCGCAAGCGCACGGCTTTTTGCCACTTCACTTCGGCAAAGCGGCGGGCGATTTCGCCATCATCGATGCCTTGGGCGGCAGCCAGCGCCCGCCCCACCGCGCCGCTGCCCAAAGGCTGGCGCTGCCCTTCGGCCAATTGGATGCGCAGCATGGCATCGCATTCGGCATGGGCGATCAGCCGCACGCGTTGGCCGGGAATGACCTGCCACAGGCCGATGGTCGCATCGGTCTGTTTGGCGGCTCCGGCCATCAGCGGTTTGATCCGGTCGATCACGGTCTGGGTTTTGCCCGAGCCGAACAGGTCGGTGGCAAGCCAGTCTGCCGCAAGGCGATAGGTCTTGCGTTTGCCTTCGAAATCCACCGCGCCTTCATCAACCAGCGTGCGCAGCAGATTGAGGCAGCTTGACGGGTTAAGCCGCATGGCGCGTGCAATATCGCTCAAACTTTGCGCGCCTGATGTGGCGAGCAGGCGCAGAATGGCAAAGCCGAGGGCAAGGGAGCGGACGCGGGTTGTCATGGATATGCCGCTTTTCATATATTTGAATTTGTATTCGCACAATTGAAAATAGCCGGGGCTGTGAATAGGGTTGAAACGCTTTGCAGGACCCGGTTCTGCAGCCTTTTGCAGCAAGGATCTTTGTCTTGGCCATTAGCAATCCCGGCACCAATCCCGGCATGGACCCCGAGGTGTTCGAGCAGTTCATGAAGCAGCTGCAACGCTATGTGCGCGAGCGGCTGATCCCCGCCGAGCAAGACGTGATCGCAAACGATGCGATCCCTGCGGAAATCGTGCAGGAAATGCGCGACATGGGCCTGTTCGGGCTGACCAATGCCGAGGAATTTGGCGGGGCGGGCATGAACACCAGCCAATATGCGCGCACGGTAAAGGCGCTCGCCTATGCCATGCCGGCCTTCCGTTCGATCATCTCGATCAACATCGGCATGTTCAGTTCCGCGCTGAAGAACGGCGGCACGGCGGCGCAACAGGCGCACTGGCTGCCGCGCGTCTGTGCGGGTGAAATTGCCGCATTCGGTTTGACCGAGCCGGGATCGGGATCGGATTCTGCGGGCATGCAGACCACGGCGGTCAAGACCGGCAGCGGCTGGGTGCTCAACGGCACAAAGCGCTACATCACCAATGCGCCCCATGCCAAAGTGGCGCTGATCATGGCGCGCACGTCCAAAGAGAACCTGCCCAAGAACGCGCACGTTTCTGCCTTTATCATGGCGATGGATACGCCCGGCGTATCGGTGGGCAAGACAGACAAGAAGATGGGCCAATCTGGCAGCGCGATTGCCGACATCATCATGGAAGACGTGCACCTGCCCGATGATGCCTTGCTGGGCGCAGAGCTGGGCCGGGGCTTTGTGACCGCGATGAAAAGCCTTGATAACGGGCGCATTTCGGTGGGCGCGGCGGCCACCGGCTATGCCCGCCGCGCGCTCGATTCCGCCATCCGCTATGCGACCGAGCGCAAGGCCTTTGGTGAGCCGATTGCGAACTTCCAGTTGATCCAGCAGATGCTGGCCGACTGCGAGATCGAGATTTACGCCGCCGAATGCATGCTCGAAGACGTGGCGCGCAGGGTGGATGCAGGGGCAAGCGTGCTGGGCAAGGCGGCGGCGTTCAAAGTCTTTGCATCGGAAATGTGCGGCCGCGTGGTTGATCGCGTGGTGCAGGTCTATGGCGGGGCAGGCTATCTGGCGGAATACGATGCCGAACGCTTCTTCCGCGATGCGCGGATTTACCGCATCTATGAAGGCACCACGCAGATTCTTCAGTTGCAAATCGCCAAGCACATGTTGCGCGAATTCAATGCAGGCGTCTGAAAATACGAGGGAAAAGTCATGTCACAGACCAAACTACGGCGCGCCGCCATCGTTTCGCCCATCCGTACTGCCGTGGGCAAATTTGGCGGTGCGCTATCGTCGATGAGCGCGGGCGATCTGGGCGCGGTAATCATCAAGGCGCTGATGGAGCGCACCGGGCTCGATCCGCTGCGGGTGGACGATGTCGTGTTCTCGCAAGGCTATGGCAATGGCGAAGCGCCCGCAATTGGCCGCTGGTCGTGGCTCGCGGCAGGCTATCCGATTGAAGTGCCGGGGTACCAGTTGGACCGGCGCTGCGGATCGGGCCTGCAAGCGGTGATCAACGCCGCAATGATGATCCAGACCGGCGCTTCGGACGTGGTGCTGGCAGGCGGCGTGGAATCGATGTCGAATGTGGAGCATTACACCACGCAGATCCGCAAGGGCGTGAAGGCAGGCGGGCTTGAATTGCATGACCGGCTGGCGCGCGGGCGCTTGATGTCGCAGCCGATTGCGCGCTTCGGGGTGATCTCGGGCATGATCGAGACGGCGGAGAACTGCGCCAAGGATTGGGGCATCACGCGCGAACAGTGTGATACTTATGCCGTGCGCTCACACCAGCGCGCCGCAGCGGCTTGGCAGGCGGGGCTGTTCGATGATGAGCTGGTGCCGGTGGCGATCCCGCAGCGCAAGGGCGATCCGGTGATCTTCGCGCATGACGAAGGCTATCGCGCCGATGCCACGATGGAATCGCTGGGCGCGCTGCGTCCGCTGGAGGGCGGCGTGGTGACCGCGGGCAACGCCAGCCAGCAGAATGATGCGGCGGCGGCGTGTCTTGTGGTGGCCGAGGACAAGCTGGAGGAACTGGGGCTGGAGCCGCTGGCGTGGGTGCATTCGTGGGCGGCGGCAGGGTGTGATCCCAGCCGCATGGGCATTGGCCCGGTCCCGGCGGTGGAGCGCCTGTTTGCGCGCAATGGCCTATCATGGTCAGACCTTGGCGTGATCGAATTGAACGAGGCGTTTGCGCCGCAAGTTCTGGCGGTGCTGAAAGGCTGGGGCTGGAGCGAGGATGACAGCCGCCACGATATCCTCAACGTCAATGGTTCGGGCATTTCGCTGGGCCATCCGATTGGCGCAACCGGCGGGCGCATTCTGGCCAACCTGCTGCGCGAAATGCAGCGCCGCGATGCGCGCTATGGCATCGAGACAATGTGCATCGGCGGCGGGCAGGGCATCGCCGCGATCTTCGAGAAGGCATGATGACCGGCACCGCGCTCAACGCTGCCCGCGATTACCGCGCCGCCGCGCTTGAGGCCCTGCGCCAACGCCTGGCCAGCCATCCGGTTGATGCCGAGCAGCGCGCCGCGCATGGCTTTGCCTGGGTTGCGACCAGCGTGGCCGCGCTTGAGGCGATAGATGCGTGGTTGGAGGCCAATGGCGGCGGCAGTGCGCTGGATCGCAATGTGGCGCAGCTCGCCTTTGCCGAGACGATTGCACAATTGGTGGGCGGTTTGCCGATGGGGCAGAACGAACTGTTCCGCCCTGCCGACCTCGGGCTGACAGGTGCAGCCGCTGTGCTGGCGCAAGCCGCGCAAGACTTGCTTGAGATTGACCACGCGCCGGTGCGCGCGGCGGTGGCAGCGGCGCTGGTGGACGGCCAATGGCCGACCGAAAGCTTCCGCGATGCAGAGCTTGATGCCATCCGCGACGAGTTCCGCAAATTTACCGATGCTGAAATCCTGCCGGTGGCGCACAAGTGGCACTTGGCCAATGACCTGATTCCCGATGATGTGGTGCGCCGCATGGCGGACCTTGGCACGTTCGGCGTGTGCATCCCTGAAGAGTTTGGCGGGCTGGGCCTTGGCAAGCTGGTGATGTGTCTGGTGACCGAGGAATTGTCGCGCGGCTGGATCGGCGCAGGCTCGCTGGGAACGCGGTCCGAGATCGCGGGCGAATTGATCGTGCTGGGCGGCACGGCAGAGCAGAAAGCGCAGTGGTTGCCCAAAATCGCCAGCGGCGAAGTGTTGCCGACAGCGGTGTTCACCGAACCGGATGTGGGATCAGACCTTGGCAGCCTGACCACGCGCGCGGTGCGCGATGCCAGCGGCCAATGGGTCATCACCGGGGCCAAGACGTGGATCACGCATGCCAGCCGGTCCGACATGATGACCATGCTGGTGCGCACCCTGCCCGATGCCAAGGGCTATGCGGGCCTGTCGATGCTGCTGGTGCCCAAGCCGCGTGGGACGCAAGGCAATCCCTTCCCGGCAGAGGGCATGGCGGGCAGCGAGATCGAGGTGCTCGGCTATCGCGGGATGCGCGAATATGCGCTGTCGTTTTATGGCATGGTGGCCCCGGCTGAGGCGCTGCTGGGCGGCGAGGAAGGGCAGGGCTTCAAGCAGCTTATGCGCACCTTCGAGGGCGCACGCATCCAGACCGCCGCGCGCGCGGTCGGCGTTGCCCGCCGCGCGATTGAGCTGGGGCTGGACTATGCGCTGAACCGCAAGCAGTTCGGGCGGGCTATCGTCGGCTTCCCGCGCGTGGCCGATAAACTGGCGATGAGCCTTGTCGATATGGTGATGGCGCGCGAGCTGACATACGACGCGGCGCGCACCAAGGATTCGGGCAAACGCTGCGATATCGAAGCCGGCATGGCCAAGCTGCTGGGCGCGCGGGCGGCATGGTCAAACGCCGATGCCGCGTTGCAGATCCACGGCGGCAATGGCTATGCGCTGGAATATGAAATCAGCCGTGTGCTGTGCGATGCGCGCATCCTCAACATCTTCGAAGGTGCTGCCGAAATCCAGGCGCAAGTGATCGCCAAGGGCCTTG
>CAZSTP010000209.1:0-5065 GCA_964609325.1 uncultured Novosphingobium sp.
ATCCGCGAGCGCCTGCTCTATCCGATGATCAACGAAGGCGCGATGATCCTTGATGAGGGCATTTCGCAGCGGGCGAGCGACATCGATACGGTGTGGCTCAACGGCTATGGCTGGCCGGCGTGGACCGGCGGGCCGATGTTCTGGGCCGACCATATCGGGCTTGATACCGTGGCCGCCGGCCTGACAAAGCACGGGTTGCCCGTGGCCCCCCTGCTGGCGCGCAAAGCGGCTGCTGGCGAGAAATTCAACGCCTGATCCAATCTGTTGCAAGGAGTTATGACAATGCGTGACGCCGTAATCGTATCAGCCGCCCGTACCCCGATTGGCCGTGCCTACAAGGGCGCGTTCAATGCGACGCCGGGGGCATCGCTGGGCGCGCTGTCGCTGCAGGCCGCCGTCGCCCGCGCCGGGATCGATCCTGCGCAAGTGGACGACGTACTGTGGGGCAGCGCGCTGCAACAGGGTGAGCAGGCGGGCAATATCGCGCGTCTGGTGGCGCTGAAGGCGGGCCTGCCGGTCACCACATCGGGCATGAGCATGGACCGCCAGTGTTCATCGGGCCTGATGACGATTGCCACCGCATCCAAGCAAGTGGTGATCGACCGCATGGACGTGGTGGCCGCGGGCGGTCAGGAATCGATCAGTCTGGTGCAGACCAAGGACATGCGTGCAGCGTTCGACCCCGGCCTGATGGCGATGCACAAGGCGATCTACATGCCGATGCTGCAAACCGCCGAAGTGGTGGGCAAACGCTATGGCATTACCCGCGAGGCTTGTGACGAATACGCGCTCCAATCGCAGATGCGCACGGCAGCGGCGCAAGCGGCGGGCAAGTTCGATGACGAGATCGTGGCAGTAGATGCCAGGATGGGCGTACAGAACAAGGAGACCGGCGAGGTTACCTTCCAGGACGTCCACCTGGCCAAGGACGAGGGCAACCGCCCATCGACCACGCTGGAAAGCCTGAGCGCCTTGAAGCCCGTGATCGAAGGCGGCCTTGTGACGGCGGGCAACGCCAGCCAGCTTTCCGATGGTTCGGCCGCCGTGGTGGTGATGGAAGCCGCGCTTGCCGCCAAGCACGGGCTGGCTCCGCTGGGCCGCTATGTGGGCATGGCTGTGGCCGGAACCGAGCCTGACGAAATGGGCATCGGCCCGGTCTTTGCGATCCCCAAGCTGCTTTCCCGCTTTGGCCTGACCATGGCCGACATCGGGCTGTGGGAACTGAACGAGGCCTTCGCGGTGCAGGTGCTGTACTGCCGCGACAAGCTGGGCATTCCGAATGACTTGCTGAACGTCAACGGCGGCGCGATTTCCATCGGGCATCCTTATGGCATGACCGGCGCGCGCGGCGTGATCCACGCGCTGATCGAAGGCAAGCGCCGGGGTGCAAAGCATGTGGTCGTGACGATGTGCGTCGGCGGCGGCATGGGCGCGGCGGGGCTGTTCGAGGTTATTTGACCGGTCTTGAAAGCCCACCCCCGACCCCTCCCGCAAGCGGGAGGGGGGAACAAGTGCTGCGTCGTAGCGTTAGAGCCAGATGACGCAAGTCTGATTCAAATCGCCGTTCGTGTCGAGCGAAGTCGAGACACGAACGGGACTTGCTCTGGATCGGCTCAAACCAGTCGCAGCGGGGTGGGCCCTTCAACACTTGCCCAAAACCGCCACCGCGCCTACCCTTCCCGATGGATGACAACGAAAGAAACTGGCCGCAAGCCGGGCGCGAGAGACTGATTTACCCTTCGCCCGTGGGCCGGGTGGGCACCGGGTTTGTGGACAACGAGGCCGAACTGCTGCTGCGGTTGAACCCGAAGAAGGACCGGGCTTTTACGGATCACTCCATCGTCGCCCCGTGCTTGACACGGGGCTTGGCTAACCTTCTTGCGCGCCTGATCCGAACCACTGCTTCCACAGATCGTCCCACTCCGGATTGTCCGCCTCGACCAGCGCGAACTTCCATTCGCGTCGCCATTTCTTGACCAGCCTTTCACGGGCAATCGCCCGTTCGATTTCTTCATGGCGCTCGACATACATCCCGCCGCGATAGCGGTTCGCCATGATGTAAATCCAGCCACCCTTGTGCATCGTCTGCGTATCGCAGCGGCAGCCAAAGAACAAAGGCCAGGCCCCGTGTCACGCACGGGGCGACGCAGGTGGAGGCGCAGGGGATCGCGGATTGATGGGAGGCTTTGAACATTCTCCACATCTCTGCGCTCTTGGCGGTCTCTGCACGAGAAGAAGAAGCGGGCCCCCGGGTCAAGCTGTACCGTCAATCCCGGGGTGACGAAGGAAGAGGTGCGGTTCGCGCGAAGACGCAGAAGGGGTGAGTGTCCGGCCCCGCGCTATGGGCTGGAGGCGAGCGAAGTATTTGAACTCTCCGCCTCTCCGCGCGAACCATTTTCCGTTTCCGGCTTTGTCCAAAACCGCTCTAAACCGTGCCGGCCCCGTCCGGTTGAGACGCCGCTTCGGCCCCGTCGGGCGCCCGTTTTGTGCCCCAGTGGATCGAGCTCCACACGCGTTCGTGGAAGTAATAGAGGCCGATCTTGGTGATCACCTCGGTTCCTGCAATCGCGCCTGCCTTGGCCGGGCTGCCGGTGAACAGCCAGCCAAGCAGGAACGTATCAATGCTGCCCAGCGTTCGCCAGCTAATCGCTTTGACGATGGAGCGGCTATGGTCTTCGTGGCCGCGAAACAGGATCATCCGGGTACTCTCCTATTGCGCGGCCACTCCGGCCTTACCGGCAGTTTGCAGGTTACGAACCCAGCAACAGATTGACGATGCGCTCTGCCGCGTCTTCGGGACTTTCGCTGGTCGTGTCTACCCGGATTTCAGGAGTCTCCGGTGCTTCATAGGGGCTATCGATCCCGGTGAAGTTCTTGAGCTGGCCCGAACGTGCCTTTTTATAAAGGCCCTTCACGTCGCGGCGTTCGGCTTCTTCCAGCGGGGTGTCGATGAACACCTCGTGGAATTCGCCCTCGGCCTGAAGGCCGCGTACCATATCGCGCTCGGCACGGAACGGGCTGATGAAAGCGGTCAGCACGATCAGGCCGGCATCGGTCATCAACCGGGCCACTTCGCCCACGCGGCGGATGTTTTCGATGCGGTCCGCCTCGGTAAAGCCCAGATCCTTGTTCAGCCCGTGGCGCACATTGTCCCCGTCCAGCAGGAAGGTATGCTTGCCCAAAGCGTGCAGCTTCTTTTCCACCAAATTGGCGATGGTCGATTTGCCCGAACCCGAAAGGCCGGTGAACCACAGCACGGCGGGCTTCTGGTTCTTCGATGCGGCATGAGCCTCGCGGCTGATGTCCAATGCCTGCCAATGCACGTTCTGCGCGCGGCGCAGGCTGAAGTTCAGCATGCCTGCCGCAACCGTGGCATTGGTGATCTTGTCGACCAGCACGAACCCGCCCAGCGTGCGGCTTTGCGCATATGGTTCGAACACGATGGCCTTGTCGGTCGCCAGTTCGGCCACGCCGATCGCGTTCAATTCCAGCGTCTTGGCGGCGAGTTGTTCCATCGTGTTGACGTTGACGACATATTTGGGTGCCTGCACCGTGGCCGATACGGTTTGCGTGGCAAGCTTGAGCCAATAGGCGCGGCCCGGAATCATCGCTTCGTCGTTCAGCCACACCATGGTGGCTTCAAACTGGTCGGCGGCCTGTGGCGGATTGTCGGCCAGCGCGATCACGTCGCCGCGTGAACAATCGACCTCGTCGGCAAAGCACACCGTTACCGATTGTCCGGCAACCGCCTGATCCAGATCCTGATCGAGCGTGACGACGCGGGTGACCGTGCTGGTCTTGCCCGATGGCAGCACGCGGATGGCATCGCCCGGCTTGACCGAACCCGTTGCGATCAGGCCCGAAAAGCCACGGAAATCAAGGTTGGGGCGGTTGACCCACTGCACCGGCATGCGGAACGGCTTTTGAACATCGGCTGATGACAGCACTTCCACCGTTTCCAGATGCTCGACCAGCGTCGGGCCCGAGTACCAAGGCGTGTTTTCAGACTTCGTGGTGATGTTGTCACCCTTGAAGCCCGAAATCGGCATGGCGGTAAAGGCCTCGATCCCGATGGAGCGGGCAAATTCGGTGTAATCCTTGACGATCGCATCGAAGATGACCGGATCGTAATTGACCAGATCCATCTTGTTCACTGCCAGCACGATGTTCTTGATGCCGATCAGGTGGCACAGATAGGAATGGCGGCGCGTTTGCACCAGCACGCCCTTGCGCGCATCGATCAGGATCACGGCAAGGTCGGCGGTTGAAGCGCCGGTCACCATGTTGCGCGTATATTGTTCGTGTCCGGGGCAATCGGCCACGATGAACTTGCGCTTTTCGGTGTTGAAGAAGCGATAGGCAACGTCAATCGTGATGCCCTGTTCGCGTTCGGCGGCGAGGCCATCAACGAGCAGCGCGAAATCGATTTCTTGGCCCTGCGTGCCGACTTTCTTCGAATCGTTTTCCAGCGCGGTAAGCTGGTCTTCGAAGATCATCTTCGAATCATAGAGCAAGCGCCCGATCAGCGTCGATTTGCCATCGTCCACCGACCCGCACGTGATGAAACGCAGCATCGTCTTGTGCTGATGCTGATCGAGATAAGCGTTGATGTCCTCGGCGATGAGGGCTTCGGTAACGTAGATGGGATCGGTGAGGGCTTCGGTGTTGGCCATCGTTTTTATCCTCGTCGCCCCGTGCTTGACACGGGGCTGGGCTTTTCTGTTGCTCCGAAGGCAGCCTGACCCCGGATCAAGTCCGGGGTTGACCCTTCGGAACGCTGCGCATTCCGTGGCGGGTCAAAAATACCCCTGCTGCTTCTTCACTTCCATGCCTGCGCCGCCAGCATCCTTGTCGATCACGCGGCCCTGCCGCTCGCTGGTGGTGGTAAGGAGTGTTTCCTGGATAACTTCGGGCAGCGTCTTGGCGGTGCTTTCAACAGCGCCCGTCAACGGGAAGCAACCCAATGTGCGGAAGCGGATCGAACGCTCGGTGATTTCGGGGCGATAGCCCAGCACTTTTTCCAGCCGCTCGATATCGTCGGCCATGAACAACTGGCCTTCCCACT
>CAZSTP010000210.1:0-5037 GCA_964609325.1 uncultured Novosphingobium sp.
CACCCGCTCGGCATGTCCGGGGCACGGATTACGATGACCGCCGTTGAGCAATTGCAACGGACTGGCGGGCGCTATGGCCTTGCGTTTCTGTGCATCGGTGTCGGGCAGGGGCTTGCCCTGTTGATCGAACGCGCCTGACAATTATCCGACGGAACCAAGGGAATTATCTGTGCAAGGCGAAATCTACTCAATTTATCACTGCGCCATCAAACCGGAAGACTTCCCCGCATTTGAACAGCTTGTAACAACGATTGTTGCAGAGACTGCCAAAGAGCCGGAAACGCTGACGTACGAATATGTGGTCAATGCGCCGAAAACCGAAGTCCACATCATCGAGCGCTATCGGACCGCGGGCCTTTTGCCGCACGTTCAACAAACCTTCTCGCCACATGCCGAGCGGTTTCTGGCACTGGTGCAGATCCAGAAGCTGTATGTTTACGGCGAAACGACCCCGCATATCCGCGACGTCCTCGACGGCTTCGGGGCGATCTATCTGACCCGGTTTGCCGGGTTTAGCCGTTGACGAGAGGCTTTGTTGCCTGACAAGGCGCGCAGATGGACCTATTTCCCGAACCCGTCGCATCGCATTGCTCCCAGCGGTGAGGACCGCCGGGAGCGATCAGGCGATGATTCGGAAGACGGCCTCCTCAGAACTTGTAAGCTGCAGAGATGCCCCACTCCCGGGGGCGACCATAGCTGGCTTCGGCGAGACCGAAGGCACCTGATGCATTACCGGAAACCAAGTATACCTTGTCAGTCAGGTTCGTACCAAATGCTGACAAGGTAAGTGCTTCGCCCATGAAGACATAGCTGACCCGTGCATTGAGCAGCCCATAAGCCTTTTGCGCGATAATCGGCGTATTGGCTACATCGTTGAAGATTGTGCTGTAAGTCGAATAATCCACTCGCACGCGAGCTTCCGATCCGTCGGCAAAGGCGTGACTCATCTCGCCACCCACTGCGACCGTCCACTCCGGCGTCTTCACAAACTTGCTCGTCAGGGTGATAGGCAGAACCTGTGTTGGGCCAAGGCCCTGTCCGACGCCAGTGTAACGGGCATCAGTATAACCAACAGAAGCATTGAACGAGAACCAGCGGGTCGGCCGCATCACAGTCTCAAGTTCGAAGCCGTCAATCTTTCCCGAAGCAGCGTTCGCAACGAAGTTGATCGGCGTTTGGTTCACTGTGAGCTGGATGTTTTTGTAGATAGAATGATATCCAGCAAGGTTGGTCGTCAGTGTGCCGTCAAGCCAAGTCGCCTTTATGCCGCCTTCATATGTATCGAGCGTTTCCGGCGCATATTGCGTCACTTCGTCTTGGCTCACGAGTGGGCGTCCGTTGAAACCGCCTTGTTTGAAGCCGCGCGAGAATGAACCGTAGACGAGCAGATTGTCACTGGCCTTCCAGCTTATACCGAAGCGCGGTGTGAACTTCTTGAAATCGGCCTGCCGGGTGATGTCGACATACTTCACGTTGTCTCGCTGGCGGATGTCGATTGCAGTGAATATCTTTCGGTCGGAGGTGTAACGCGCGCCAAGTGTGACCGACACCGACGGAAAGATTTCGAAATCGGCCTGCCCGTAGACGGCAAGACTGCGGTTGTCGGTGTAATTCTCGATGAAAGCTGCGGGAGAAAACGGTGGTGTGGCAGCAAGCGGAGGCCACAGGCCGATTGCGAGATCAGCGGTAGCAATGTCCGAACCTTTTTCCTTGAAATAGAAAGCTCCGAGCACGAAGCTCAACCGGTCGTCCATCAGCTTCCCACTGGCCTGGAATTCCTGGCTGAACTGCCATTGCGCGTCATCGTTGGTAGTCTGACGGAAGGTGTGTGGAGTATTGTCACCATCACGCGTGAAGTAGGCTTTCATGTCGCGATAGGCGGTAATCGACTTCAGCGTAACCGCGCCCACTTCGAGCGCAATTGTGCCCTGAACGCCCCACAGGTCTAGATCGTTGCGGTTTGGCCCGCTGGCCCAAGTTTCAAATGGGCTGTCAGTGATGTAGCTTGGATTGAGCGTTAGTGCGCCGTTCGGCGCGACGATCCCGCGCACAGGCGCGACAAAGCGGTTAAAGTTCGACAGAAAGGGTATCCCCGAGATACCCGGCACATTGCCGACAGCAAGCAAATCGGATGGTGCGGAATTCTCTCGCGCACGGGTGTAATCTGCACCGATGTCAATCGTAAGAGCCTCAGTCGGCAAAAGTCGAAGCGAGCCCCTGACCATCTGGGCGTTTCGGTTGCCCTGCGTACCACCGTCGAACAGGCGCTTGACGTAACCGTCGCGGTTTAGCGTGGCGCCGGAAAGGCGCAGCGCTGCCTTGCCCTCAGCAAGAGGAATATTGACCGCACCTTTGACGTCGATGCGATTGAAGCTGCCGGTGATCGCCTCGACCTTGCCTTCGAAGACGTCCATTTCAGGCCGTGTTGTCGTGATAACCATGGCCCCGCCGATGGTGTTCTTGCCAAACAAAGTGCCTTGCGGACCGCGAAGCACTTGGACCGACGAGATGTCTACAGCATCCATCACGCCGCCGATCGAGCGGGCATAGTAAACATCGTCGACATAGAACCCGACACCAGGATCCGAAAAGATAGCGAAGTCGTTTTGGCCAACACCACGAATGAAAACAGTTGCGTTGTAATTTCCACCCGACAGTGCGGCCGCGCCGTCGAAACGAATGCTTGGTGTAAAACGGGCAATCTGGTCCAGCGTATCAATGCTGCGCGCAGCAAGGGCATTGCCGCTGAGTGCCGTAATTGCAACCGGCACGTCTTGCAGACGTTCACTGGTGCGCCGAGCGGTTACGATTATGTCGTTGCCGTCGGCGCTATCGCTGGCCAGCTGGTTCGGTGAGCCATCAGAATCCTGAGCGAATACGAGCGATGGATTGAAGAGCGCCGTGCAGGCCATGAGGACGGTTGCCGCTTTGACGGTCATGTTTATTCTCCCTGAGTCATAAGTTTCGTATTGAAGGCAGGATGAAGATCAAACTCATACGCTACCCACCCGCCTTAGCGTACGTATGTCATACATACGTTTGGAAAGCTATGTGCGCAAGCGTGAAACGCTCTTCAAGAATCTAAGCCGCCGCAAATAAGGCTTGACTCGATCAATGATCCGCAAAGCGTTCCCGTCGCGAAATCTGCGTTGGTCCGTGAAACGCCAAGAGTGACTACGCTTTAGACGGCGGAGGCTTGAATTTCAGGTGCCTTGACCGTGTCATGCTCGTCCCGCATCGAACGCTCGATAAGCCTGCGCATCAGATGTGGTCCTTTGTCTTGCGGGACGAATACTTTTGGCGTGGCAGGATCCGTCAGATCCCATATCCTTTGCTGTGCCTCAATCATCTGACGATCTTCCTCAAAAGCCGCCATAACCACATCCATACGCTCGGCAAGCTGCCGGGTCATCTCGCGCGTATCTCCAATTAGACCGGTGGCATAATGATACGCAGTGCGCGTTTTGCTTATCGGAGTGACGGCCTGCTGCTCGATGTTTCGCATCAGAGGCTCAAGCCCTACTGGTTCTGTTTGCTGGCACAGTTGCGCCGTGCCTAGAGGATAGCGAGCGCCCTTAAGAATGAAGATGCCCGGAAGCGCAAAGTCATAAGTGATCCAAGTGTCGACCTTCTCGCCTGACTGTCCTGGAAGATCGGCTCCTTCAAACCACCGCTGAAACCGAATGGCCCGCCTGTTCGATTGGATGCGCGGGGCGGTCTCCGACCAGTGGGCACCTGATGCCTGGCGCAGTGTTGTATCGTGCACAAAATCTACGTGTGACAGGTCACAAAGATTATCGTGTACCAGTTGGTAATGCGCATCGTACTCGATGCTGTTAGACTTCATGGGCCGCTCGACATCGTCGATGCCAAATGCCGCTGGAATGAAGCTTTCATCCGCAAGCGCGCAATCACCGGTCCAAACCCAAATCCAGCTGTCCTTTTCGACCACCGGATAGATGCGAATGGTAACGTCCGGCGCCTGGTCCATAAGCGGCATGTGAACGCAGCGACCATCCGTGCGGAAAGTCATGCCATGGTACATGCATTGGATCGTATTGCCTTTGATGCGGCCCATCGATAGTGGCGCGTGGCGATGCGGACAGCGATCCTCAGCCGCGTGCAGCATTCCTTGCGCGTCGCGCCAAACAGCGATGGGTTGCTCGATCACAACACGCCCCATTGGTTTCCCGCCTGGAATCAGATCCTTCGCCCAGCCAAACACATACCAGGAATTTCTCAGGAACATATCATCGCACCCTTCAATCTTGCGTATGTATGACATACGCTCAAATTGCTGCTAGAGCAATCGCCATGAAGATCGAAAATACGCAGCGCACTCCACGCGTCCCGGATGCCGACGCAATTTTAAGGTTTCGTAACAGCCCAGGGGTGTGGCTTACCTTCGCCGGAGCAGCAGTTTACGAACTCTACAGTTCCCGCCTCAGCCCCATTGGGCTGAAGCCAAGCTGGGTAACTGCCATGGCGATCATCGAGCAGCAGCCAAACATTACGCAGAGCGCTCTTGGTCGCGAGCTGCGAATAAATCGCGCCTCCTCAATGGCAACCTGCGCACGCATGGAGGAAGTCGGGCTTGTAGTCCGAACGCCTCTCAAGGGGCGCAATCAGACTGGCTTGTGTCTCTCCGAAGAGGGCCTCGGGCGTTTCGAGGAAGCGTGCTCAATTGAAAATGCACTGATCGACGAATTGCTTCAGGGCATCGCACAACCCGAGCGGCACGCGCTGATCGACCTTCTTCGGCTGATTACCAACCGCGCTTCGCTCTCCCCGTAAAGCCACAAGCGCACGATTGGTTAAAGCAATAGAACTGCTGTTGCACAAGTATTAGAAGGACGTGGTGCGGCCTTCTGGATCAGTTTGTCGGCAGTCCCGCCGATAACGCGGCTGATGTGGCAGTGGAGGGCGAGCATCGCGATTTTTCCATAGACCGGCCTCGATCATCAACTGACGAAGCGTCTTGCAGGAAACCGTAACCCCGTGGCGCTCAGCGATACTCGCGCGCCAAGGTCGGACCGA
>CAZSTP010000211.1:0-5013 GCA_964609325.1 uncultured Novosphingobium sp.
CCTGCGCATAACGGCCCGATTGATCCGGCCTATGAAGCGCAAGTGCGCGCCGATTACGCTGCGCATCACAAGCGCAACCGCCATACCAAGGGTGGCGTGCCGCCGCGCATCAACACCGGCGTTTCTGCCATGTCGGTTTCTGCACAAGAGCGCCGCGCCAAGTTTGAAGAAGCGTGGAATTTCGGCACGTTTGCCCTGCAATCGGTGTTCAATGACACCAGCAGCAATCCTGATTCCAACGCCGCCGCAGCCGCCTTTGTCCATGACAAGATCCGCGCCGCGGTAAACGACCCGGCGCTTGCCGAAAAGCTGCTGCCCACAACTTTCCCGTTTGGCACCAAGCGCCTGTGCCTCGACACCGGATATTACGCGACCTTCAATCGTGATAATGTGGATCTGGTTGATCTGCGCGAAACGCCGATTGAACGGATCACCCCTGCCGGCATTCAGACGACTGCTGGTGAATATCCGTTCGACCTGATCGTTTTTGCCACCGGCTTTGACGCGGTAACAGGCCCGCTGTTTGCGCTGGGGCTGACCGGGGTTGGCGGCGTCAGCCTGAAGGATGCGTGGGCACAAGGGCCGCAAAGCTACCTTGGCCTGATGGTATCGGGTTTCCCCAACCTGTTCACCGTCAACGGTCCATCCAGCCCTTCGGTCCTGGCCAACATGCTGCAAACCATCGAACATCACGTCGACTGGATTGTTGATTGCATTACGCACATGGAAAAGAACGGACTTGTCCGGATAGACGCCGATCAGGAAGCCCAAGTCGCATGGGCGCACGAGGTTGCAAGCATGGCGGAAAAGACGCTCTATACCAAGGCCAACAGCTGGTACATTGGCGCTAATGTTCCGGGCAAACCACGGGTTTTCCTGATGTTTATTGGCGGGCTTGACCGCTATGTCGAACGGGTGGATCGCATAGTCCAGGATGGTTACAGCGGGTTCAACTTTGTACCCGCCATGGCAGGGGTTGAATGAGATGAAGTTTGCAGGATCAGTCGTTGCCATCACTGGCGCAGCAGGCGGGATCGGCTTTGCGCTTGCCCAAGAGGCAGTGCGGCGCGGCATGGCGGTGGCCATCTCCGACATCCGGGAGGCGGCTCTGGAACAAGCCCGCGCCGCGCTTGCCGCGATGGGGGGTGATGTGCTGGCGGTGCAAACCGACGTCACCAAAAGCGCCGAGGTTGAGGCACTGGCCGCAGCAACGGTTGCGCGGTTCGGCAAGGTCAATGTGCTGATCAACAACGCTGGTGCGTTTGTCGGCAGTCTGGCTTGGGAAACGCCCGAAGCGCAGCTGGACTGGATCATTGACCTTAACGTGAAAAGCATCGCCCACGGCATACGTGCATTTGTGCCGCGCATGATTGCGCAGGGCGATCCGTGCCACGTTGTGACAATCGCATCGGCAGCAGCCATCACCGTCTATCCGGGCTACACGTCCTATTCGTCCAGCAAACATGCCGCGCTGGCGTTGACCGAGGCGCTCCATCTTGATCTGGCAGCCGAAGGCATTGGCAATATTGGCGTGACCATTGCCATGCCGACGATCATCGAAACCGATATCATGTCACCCGAAAAGGCCAGCCCTGCCGGATTGGCACTGGGCGAAGGTGGCAGGTTCAAGAACCGCACGGTGCGCGCAATGGAACAGATGATGCGCAATCACGTGGCCAGCGGCTATGCCATGGGTGCTGACGATATGGCCCGCCAGACATTCGATGCGGTGGCCGAAGGGCGCCTTTACGTCCTGCCCGGCCATGATGGTCCGGTTGACGTTGCCAAGGCATGCGCCATTGCCAATGGCCGAGCAAAAGGCATTGATGCATACCCGCCGATCATTGATGGCATCATGCAATCATTGGAACGCGCCGAAGCAAAGTCTGCACAAGCATGAATGCGGGGCCTCGTCGCAAGGCGGGGCCCGAATTACCGTGATCCGGACACAAGCACCGGGGGCGAGAGGATGAATGCGATGACGGCACACTATGATATCCTCATTCGCGGCGGTCTTGTGGTCGATGGCACTGGCGCCGAACCGGTGCTGGCCGATGTTGCCATTGCCGGTGGCATCATCAAGGCGGTTGGCAAAGTTGATGGCACCAGCAGCGAAGTGATTGACGCAGCCGGTTTGCTGGTCACGCCCGGCTTCATTGATCTGCACACCCATTACGATGGACAAGCGGTGTGGTCGCAGCGGATGAACCCGTCATCCTCGCACGGGGTTACCACGGTGATTCTGGGCAATTGCGGGGTCGGCTTTGCACCATGCCGCCCCGAAGACCGTGATCTGCTGTGCGCCACGATGGAAGGCGTTGAAGACATCCCCGGCGTGGTGATGAAGGAAGGTCTGACCTGGGACTGGCAGACCTTCCCCGAATTCATGGACGTGCTGGCGGCCAAGCCGCGTGACATCGACATTGCGGTATTTGCGCCCCATTCGCCCATTCGCGTCTATGCCATGGGTGCGCGCGGCGCCGACCGGGAAGAGCCGACCGGCGATGACCTTGCACAGATGGGCAGCCTCATCCGCGAGGCAGTTGAAGCAGGCGCGCTGGGCTTTGCCACGTCCCGCACGGCGGTGGACCGGCGCAACGATGGTGAATACATCCCCAGCTTCGATAGCGGCGAGCCCGAAATCGTGGCTGCGGCGCAGGCGGTCAAGGATGCTGGCGGCACGCTGATCCAGATGATCCCGGAACTGGGCATGACCGGTCTGACACCGGAACAGGAATTCGGGCTGATGAAGGGCGTCAGTGATGCGGTGGGCCTGCCCATCACCTTCACCGTGGTGCCCGGACGGAAAAACAATCCGCATTTCTGGCGTGAACTGCTGCGGTTGTCGCAGGAGCACAATGCCAGAGGCGGCGCCAAGATCCATCCGCAATATTTTCCGCGTCCGGTCGGGATGCTGGCCAGTTTCGATCTGACAAGCAATCCTTTCGTCAACACCCCTGCTTACAAGGCGCTGGCACATCTGCCGTTGGCGCAGCGCGTGGTGGAATTGCGCAAGCCTGACGTAAAGGCGCGCATTCTGGGTGACAATCCTGACGAAGCACTGCTGCCGCTGACGGCGCTGACGCGGCAATATGACGTGATGTTCCAATTGACCGATCCGCCGTGCTACGAACCGGAACCGGGATCGAGCATTGCCGAACGGGCCGCGCGCGAAGGCCGCGCACCTGACGAGGTGGCCTATGACCTGCTGCTTGAAAACGATGGCAAGGGCATGCTGTATGTCGCGTTCGGCAACTGGCCGGGTGACAGCCTTGACCACATGTTCGCGTTTTTCGATGATCCCGATTGCGTCATGGGCCTGGGCGATGGCGGCGCGCATTACGGACTGATCTGCGATTCCAGCTACCCCTCGTTCGTGCTGTCGCATTGGGTGCGTGACCGCAAGGGCCGCAAGCTGACGATCGGCGATGCCGTGCGCCGCATGACCACGCAGCCGGCGGCACTGGCCGGTCTTGACGATCGCGGACGGATTGCGCCGGGATACAAGGCAGACATCAACGTGATCGACCTTGCCCGGTTGACGCTGCATGGTGCGCAGATCGTCGATGACCTTCCCGGTGGCGGGCGGCGGCTTGACCAGACGGCCAGCGGGTATCGCGCTATGCTGGTTTCGGGCCAGATCATCACCCGCGATGACCAGCCGACCGGCGTTTTGCCGGGACGGCTTGTGCGCGGACGGCAAATGCAACCCGCCGCAGAGCTGGCCGCGACACTGGCTGACGCCTGACCTTCGAAACCCGAAGCGCTTAAGGAATATTGTATGTCACGCGATCCATCGCGCATTCCGGTTATTGTTGGCGTTGGCGAGGTTAATGACCGGCCGCTTGGCGATCAGGCCGGGCAGGACAGTGTGCAATTGATGCTGGGCGCGCTGGCCGCTGCCAATGCCGATGCAGGCGGCGGTTGGATGGAGAGATGCGCGCGCATTTTCGTGGTGCCGCAATTGTCGTTCAGCGAAATTGACGTGCCTGCAGCGCTGGCGGGGGCAACCGGCATGGCACTTGGCGATATTCGGCAAGCCGATGTGCCATCTGGCGATACGCCGGTCCGCCTGTTGAACGATGCCGCCAATGCCATTGGTGCAGGCGAAGTGGCGGTTTGCGCGATTGTGGGCGCCGAGGCGATGCGCACGGCGTTGCGCAGTGGCAAACCGTTGTTCCCCAACGCGGCAAAATCTGCACCGGCGCTGCGGCGGCGCTATGGGTTGCTGCAACCTTCCGAGATCTATCCACTTTACGAAAATGCATCCCGCGCGGAATTGGGACAGTCACTGGCCGAAGGTCAGGCTGAAACGGGCGCAATCTGGTCACGGATGTCCGCTGTTGCCGCCCAGTCCGAGGGCGCGTGGCTGCGCCAGAGCAAGCAACCGGACGAGATCATCGCACCGTCTGTCGACAACCGTCCGATTGCCTTTCCCTATACCAAACTGATGATTGCCAATGCTTCGGTCAATCAGGGCGCGGCAGTGATCGTGACGAGCCTTGCCGTGGCAAGACAGGCAGGCATTGCCGAAGACCGCATCGTGCACATCGGCGCTGGCACAGCAGCGCATGAACCGCATGAGGCAATGGACAGGGCAGGCTGGACCACGCCTGCAGGGATGCAGACCGCCATCGAGGAAACGCTGGTGCGCAATCACATCGGCGTTGCAGACCTTGATCATGTGGAGCTTTATTCCTGTTTCCCATGCGTGCCCAAAATGGCGCGGCGCGTGCTGGGCTGGCCGGCTGACCGGCCGGTGACGGTGCATGGCGGCCTGACCTTCGGGGGCGGACCGGTCGCCAATTACATGTCGCACGCCATTGCCGCGATGGTGCGCAAGTTGCGCCACGGCGGGGGCACGGGGTTCCTGTTCGGCAATGGCGGCTTTTGCGAACACAACCATTGCATCGTGTTGTCCGCCAGCCCCCTGCCCGACATCGCCTTTCCGCAGGACTATGACGCGCAATCCATCGCCGATGCGCGGCGCGGTCCGATCCCGCCGCTGACCGA
>CAZSTP010000212.1:0-4973 GCA_964609325.1 uncultured Novosphingobium sp.
TGCGTGGCGCTGGGCACGGGCCGTGCGATGGAAGATCCGATTTATCGCGGTGTGCTAACCACCGCCTGATTGTTTATAACGGGTTGCAATGCGGCTTCAGAACGAGGCCAGCTTGAAGGGGTGAACGGATGGCGCGGTCGCAGGACCGGCGCCCGGGCTATTCGCGCAGGGCGCAATACGGGATTTTCACCGGCTACGTTATCGCCTTGCTCGGCGTCGTGGCCGGAATCATCGTGCTTGCCGTATCTCTGATCAATCCGGACTCTTTTTCCTTTGCCCGCAGTTCTGCTGCCGAAGTGGCAAGGCCCATGGGCAAAGCCAGCGCAAAGGGCCGTGCCACCAGCCAGTCCGTGTTCGGAGCCATCGGCGCCTATTTCAACGCAGGGCAGCAAAACGCCGATTTGCGGCGCGAGGTGGATGCCGCACGTGCCAACGCGGTCTCGATGCAGGCCATCCTGGATGAAAACCGCCGGTTGAAAGCGCTGCTCGAAATCGTCGATCCGGAACGCAAACCTGTCGCCACAGTCCACCTGATCGGCTCCACTGCATCGAGCACGCGGCGCTTTGCCGTCATCGATGCAGGCTCGAACGAAGGGGTGAAGCCAGGCTTTCCGGTCCGCGCCGCTTCCGGCCTGATCGGACGCGTGGTCGAGGTCGGCCCTGATACCGCGCGTGTGCTGTTGATCACAGATCCGGAAAACGTGGTGCCGGTGCGCCGCGCCAGCGATGGCCTTGCCGCCTTCGTGCAGGGCGCGTCGAACGGACGCATCGATATCCGCCTGATCAACATGGGCGTCAATCCAGTCAAGAAGGGCGATGTTTTCGTTACTTCCGGCTCCGGCGGACTTTACCCGCCGGGCATCCCTGTTGCCATCGCCACAGACCCGCACCGCGATGGCGCAACCGGCTACCTTGCCGCCGATCCGGCCAATAACGAATATGTCATCGTCGAAGAGGGCTACCAACCGCAAGCTGCCGCCCAGCTTGAACAAATTGCCAAGGACGGTGAAAGCGCCGTCGCGGAAACACCGTGAACTGGAACGATATCGGTGCCGGTACGGATGCTGTCCGCAAGCGGATCAACCGCGAACCTTTGCCCGCGCTTGCGATTGGTCTGCCATGGCTCACTATCATCCTTGCATCGATGGCCAGCTTTTCGCCGATCATCGCCTCTGCGCCCGTCATGCCGCCGCTGTCTTATCTGATGTTGCTCGGCTGGCGCATGATGCGCCCGGGCCTCCTGCCTGTCTGGGCAGGCCTGCCGCTCGGCTTTATTGATGACCTTTATTCCGGCCAGATATTCGGTTCCGGCATCCTGTTATGGTCGCTATCGATGCTGGCGATGGAACTGATTGACGAACGATTCCTGTGGCGCAGCTTTGCGCAGGACTGGCTTGCCGCCAGCGTGCTGACGACTGCCTATCTTGCAGCCGGCGCCGCTTTGGCAGGCATGGCTACAAGCTATCCCCTGCCCTTGGTCATTGTTCCCCAAGTGCTGATATCGGTGCTGACTTTCCCCATAGCAGCAGGGATCATCGCCCTGCTTGATCGCGTGCGGTTATTGCCGCTCAAACGGCTATGAAACTGAATTCACGCCTGCCGATGACCTCGGCAATCCTGACCAACCGGTTTGAACGGCGCACATTTGTGATGGGCGCCATGCAAGCCGGCGTCGGCGTATTGCTGGCCACGCGGCTCGGCTATCTGGCAGTCGCGCAGAACGAAAAATACCAGGCGGATTCAGAAAGCAATCGCGTCAACCTCACCTTGATCCCGCCAAGGCGTGGTTGGGTGCTGGACCGTTTCGGCAAAGCACTGGCGGCCAATCGCGCCGATTTCCGTGTCGATCTTATTCCCGACCGCGTAAGCGACCCTGATCGCACCATGGCGACACTGACCGGCCTGCTAAACCTGCAACCTGACCGCGTGCGCGACATTCGCGACAAGCTGGACAAGGCACGCGGGTTCCAACCCGTCGAAGTTGCCTCAAGCCTTGACTGGGACAAGTTCGCCGCCGTTTCCGTACGCCTGCCCGAACTTCCCGGCGTCATCCCCCAGCGCGGCTATTCGCGGTTCTATCCGGCAGGTGCGTCGGTGGGCCATCTGCTGGGCTATGTTGGTGCCGCATCAGCCGAGGATTACGAGAAAGAGCGCAATCCGCTGCTGATCACGCCAGGATTCAAGATCGGCAAGGACGGGCTGGAAAAGCACTTCGAAACCCGCCTGCGCGGTGTGCCCGGTGCGCGCCGGGTCGAAGCCACCGCATCAGGACGGATCGTGCGCGATCTTGGCACACGCGAAGATGTCCCGGGCAAGCCCATCCAGCTTACCATCAATGCCGGCCTGCAAGACTATGCCGCACGTCGCATCGGGCTTGAATCCGGCTCGGTCGTGGTAATGGATTGCGAAACCGGCGACTTGCTGGCCATGGCCTCGATGCCCAGTTTTGATCCGAACAGCTTTTCCGATGGCATTGGCCGCATCGAATGGAAGATGCTGTCCGAAGACGATCACGTACCCTTGCGCAACAAAGTGCTGCGCGGGCTCTATCCGCCCGGCTCCACCGTGAAGCCCATGGTAGCTATGGCCTTTCTTGAAGCCGGACTTGATCCTGCCGCCAGCGTGAATTGCAGCGGCGGTTTGCGCGTGGGCAACCGCGTGTTCCACTGCTGGAACCGGCGTGGCCACGGCACGGTCGATATGGCCAAGGGCATTTACCAGTCGTGCGACGTCTATTTCTATCACTTCGCCCAGCAGCTGGGCATGGATGTGATCGCCACCATGGCGCGCAGGCTGGGTCTGGGGCAGGAATTCCCGATGCCCTATGCCGGACAATCTTATGGCACTGTGCCCGATCCGGCATGGAAGATGCGCAAGTATCAAAAGGAATGGGCGCTTTACGATACGGTAAACGCCACGATCGGTCAGGGCTATATGCTGGTCAACCCGCTGCAACAGGCGGTGATGGCATCGCGCATTGCATCGGGCCGCGAAGTGATGCCGCGTCTGGTGCTTGATCGCAACGCGCCGCCGGTCAAATCGATGGGTTTTCGGCAGGACCATCTCGATTACATTCACGCCGCGATGAGCGAAGTGGTCAACGGACGGGGCACCGCAGGACGCGCCAGACTGCCGGTTGAGAATGTGCTGATGGCGGGCAAGACCGGCACCGCCCAAGTCGTTGGCCTCAATGTTGCCAATGGCAAAAGCGGCGCATGGAAGTACCGCGATCACGGCCACTTCATCGCCTTTGCCCCGTTCGACAAGCCCAAGTACGCTTGCGCAGTTGTCATCGAACACGGCGGCGGCTCGGGCGCTGCTTATCCCATCGCCCGCGATGTGATGACCTATATCTTTGCACCGGACAAAGCGATGGCCGTGCTGGATGAGTTTGAAAAGCAATGGGGCGGCAACGTCCAGCAGCGCATGGCCCGGCGTTATAACAGTTTCGCGGCCCAATTTGGTGCCAGCGCGCCCAAGCCGGTTCCCGATGACGAGGCATTGACCGAACAGGTGGAGCAAGCGCGCAAGCCCGATAGCGCCCCGGCCAATGTCCAGACAGACGCCGCCGCACCGCCGCCCGAACCTGTCTCGCCCCCAACGCAACCTGCGGCCACACCGGCGCAAGCACCCGCAACGCCGCAGGCAGCCACGCAGGGGCAACCATGATGCCGCGCGCTTATGTCCCCGCAGCTATCGCGCGGCAGCCATGGGGCGTCCTGCTTCCGCTCATCGCGCTGGTCGGCTTTGGCGCAGCCGTGCTCTATTCTGCCGCTGGCGGACGGTTTGAAACCTGGTCCCTTTCGCATCTCGTGCGCTTTTCGGTATTTCTGGTCATGGCCATGGTGATCGCCCGCCTGCCACAAGATTTGTTCCGGAAAATGGCTATCCCGGGTTATGTCGTGCTCTGCCTGCTGCTGATCCTGGTCGAGCTGATCGGCGGGATCGGCAAAGGCAGCCAGCGCTGGCTCAACCTCGGCTTCATGACCTTGCAGCCGTCAGAGCTGATGAAACCCGGCATCGTGCTGGTACTGTCGTGGTATTATTCGGTGCTGCCGGTGGGCGAAACCCAGAACTGGCGGGCACTGGGCACAGCAGGAGTGTTGCTCGGCATTCCGGCGGGTCTGGTCATGCTGCAACCTGATCTGGGCACAGGCCTGTCGATCACGTTTGGCGCAGTGGTTGTCATGTTCCTTGCCGGCTTGCCGCTGCGGTGGTTTCTGGGCGCAGGAGCAGCGGCGATTATCGCCGCGCCGCTCGCGTTTTTCACGCTGCTCCACGGCTACCAGCGCAACCGCGTGCTGGTGTTCCTTGATCCCGAAAGCGATCCTCTGGGCACGGGCTATCACATCACCCAGTCGAAAATCGCCATCGGCTCGGGCGGCTTTTTCGGCAAAGGCTTTGGCGATGGCTCGCAAAGCCACCTGAACTATCTGCCCGAATCGCACACCGATTTCGTCTTTTCGACGATGATCGAGGAATGGGGCATGATCGGCGGGCTCTTCGTCTTTGCCGTATTCGGCCTGATTTACCGTTGGGGCCTTAAAGTCGCGCTGGATTCGCCCGAGCGTTTCCCGCGCCTGCTGGCCGCCGGCATGACGATGACGATCTTCTTCTACATGTGCATCAATCTGATGATGGTCATGGGCCTTGCGCCCGTGGTCGGTATTCCCTTGCCGTGGATGAGCCATGGCGGATCGTCGATGATGACCAATATGATCTGTATCGGCACGATCATGGCCGTGGAACGCTGGAACCGCATCGCCCCCCGAAGCCTTTCCTGAGCCTGTTTTGCTGCAAAGCGGCACGTGTTTGCAAAAAAGCAAAATTGGGGCTTGGCAGAGTCCCAAAAAACGCTAAGGGGGCTGCTCCCGAACGGGAATGCCGGATGGCAGTGGACGCATAGCTCAGTTGGCAGAGCAGCTGACTCTTAATCAGCGGGTCCTTGGTTCGAGCCCAAGTGCGTCCACCAT
>CAZSTP010000213.1:0-4969 GCA_964609325.1 uncultured Novosphingobium sp.
CCCAGATCACAGGCCCGATCAAGCGTATCGGCCTCTTCAGGCGGCACACCCATCACCACCGCCATCATCACGCCCACAGCGCCCGCCACGTGCCAGCAATAGCGCATCAGATCGCCTTCGCTCTGCGGCTGCCAGTCGGCGGCATCCAGCGCGAAGCCCTCGATCACGGCCTCGGCCATATCGGGCGTAAGGCCCGTCTCGCGCGCCACAAGCCCGAGCGCATCAAACGCCGGATCGCCCGTTTCCTGTCCGGCAAAGGCTAGTGCGGTCCGCTCACGCACAATCCGCAAACGCTCTGCCGCACCGCTCTGGTCGCCCAATGCGCCGCCGTGGTCTTGCGCGTCCACAATATCGTCGCAACGCCGGCACCATGCATAGAGCAGCCACACCCGCTCGCGCGTTTGGCGGTCGAACAGGTGGCTTGCAATCGCAAAGCTTTTCGAGCCTTTGAGGATCGCCGTTCGGGCGTTACTAACAAGAGCGGCGCGGTGATCCGTGGTCATGCCCCGCGCCATAGCTCAAAGGTCGTCAGCCTTCATTGCAAAAATGGGCACATGGGGCTGGTGCGCCGCCATTCGCGCCAGCAACGGGTCAAGCTCCGGCTCGGCCAGAATAATCCCTGCATGGGCTTCGCGGATAAAACCCACCTCGATCATGTGCCGGTTGAAGGCCAGCAAGTGGTCGAAAAACCCGAAAGCGTTAAGCAGCCCCACCGGCTTGGCGTGATAGCCCAATTGTGCCCAGCTCACCGCTTCCCACAATTCGTCCATCGTGCCGACACCGCCGGGGATGGTCAGGAACCCGTCAGACAGATCGGTAAACCGCTTCTTGCGCTCGTGCATGCCCGAAACGACTTGCAGTTGCGTGCAGTCGTTGTTCGCAACCTCGCTGTTGACGAGGCCTTCGGGGATCACCCCGATCACTTCGCCGCCAGCATCCAGCGCGCCATAGGCAACCGCGCCCATCAGGCCCAGCCGCCCGCCGCCATAAACCACGCCGATCCCGCGCTTCGCCAGTTCCTGCCCGATTTCGCGGGCAAGCGTCACGTAACGATCATCGGCGGGCGTCGCTGATCCGCAATAGACGGCGATCCGTTTCACGAAAGGTCTTCCAGCATCAACCCCGCTGTTGCCTTGGCGGAACCGACAACGCCGGGAATACCGGCTCCCGGATGGGTGCCTGCGCCCACAAGGTAGAAGTTCGAAATGGCATCATCGCGATTGTGCGCGCGGAACCATGCGCTTTGCGTCAACAAGGGCTCAAGGCTGAATGCGCTGCCCATATGAGCGCTCAAGTCGGCCTTGAAGTCGCTTGGCGCATAGCTGAACTTCGTTACGATACGGCTGTGGATGTCCGGGATCAGGCGGCGGCCCACTTCGTCCAGAATGCGCTTTTCCAGGATCGGGCCCACTTCGTCCCAGTCCACCGGCAGCTTGCCCATGTTGGCCACGGGCACCAATGCATAGAACGTGCTCATGCCTTCGGGCGCCACCGAAGGATCGGTCACCGTCGGGTGATGGAGATAGATCGAGAAGTCCTCGGGCAGCACGCCATGGGTATAGATATCGTCGAGCAGCCCCTTATAGCGCGGCCCGAACAGGATCATGTGGTGCGGAATACCCGGCCAGGTGCCTTCCACCCCGAAGTGGACGACAAACAGGCTCGGCGAATATTTCTTCTTTGCCAGAGACTTGGCGCGGCGCTTGGCGTGCTGGTTGTCCGGCATCAGATCGCGGTACGAATGCATGATATCCGCGTTCGATGCCACCGCATCAAACTTCCCGGACCAGCCGCTTTTCGTCTCGATCCCGGTCACCTGTGTGCCCAGCGTCGATATGTGCGTTACCGGATCGCCCAGCCGCACTTCGCCGCCGATCCGCTGGAAGTGCGTGATCATGCCGTTGACCAGCTGGTTGGTGCCGCCCTTGGCCCACCACACGCCGCCATTCTTCTCCAGCTTGTGGATCAGCGCGTACATCGAACTGGTCGTCATCGGGTTGCCGCCCACCAGCAGGCTGTGGAAGCTGAACGCCTCGCGCAGCTTCTCGTTCTTCACGAAGCTTGAGACGACCGAATAGACCGACCGCCAAGCCTGATAACGGGCAATGGCAGGGAACGCTTTGACCATGCTTTTAAAGTCGAGAAACGGCACCGCGCCCAGCTTTACATAGCCTTCCTCCAGCACACCGGCGGAGTATTCCAGAAAATCGTCATAGCCCGCAACGTCAGCAGGGTTGAGCTTGGCGATTTCGGACTTGAGGCTGATATCGTCGTTCGAATAGTCAAAATTCGTGCCATCGGGCCAGTTCAGCCGGTAGAACGGCATGACCGGCATCAGTTCCACATCGTCTTCCATCCGATGCCCTTTGAGCGCCCACAATTCATGCAGGCACGATGGATCGGTGATGACGGTTGGCCCTGCGTCAAACGTGAAGCCGTCTTTCTCCCACACGTAAGCCCGGCCGCCCGGGCGATCACGCGCTTCGATCAGTGTGGTCTGTACCCCGCCTGATTGAAGTCTGATGGCGAGGGCGAGGCCGCCAAATCCGGCGCCAATTACACATGCACGCTTCATGCGCGGTTTCCTGCAAACGAGAGGGGTTGCGGCTTACTGCCGAGGCCAGTCAGCACGCCAAGCGCGGTGCCGATGGGAATAGACGGGGTGCCGACCAGAACGCGAGCCTTGTCAAAGGCTGTCATGCGGCCAGCGGTAAACCGCTCAATCAGGCGGTGGTCAAGAGTATAGAACCGTTCCAAAACGTTGTGACGCTGCGCAGGTTTAGCGCCTGCAAACAACATGGCCGAAAGTGCGCGCGGAACTCTCGCGCGCTGCCAGTGCCTGCGCGCCCAGCTTTCCGAAAAGGCAGCAAGACCCGCGCCTGACAGGTCGGTTTGCCGGGCAAGCGCCAAAGCATAGCGCACCGCATCGGGCAGGTAACAGCGTGTTACAGCCTGAAACAATCCGGCGCGTTCACCTGCCCGCGCGACTGTTCCACCGGTCGAACGCCAGAACGCGTCAAAATCTCCCCCGGCAATCACCGGTAACACGCCGTGCTCTTCGGACAGGATTTCGGCAATGTCCCAACCGCGCATCGCGGCATATTCGGCAATCCGCGCGCGTAACGTTACGATATCAAGCTGCGCGTCGCCCGCGTAATAGGTGTCGGCGATAAAGACTTCATCCGGCCCGAACGGCAGGCAATGGACAAAGCGATAATCGTCATGTTGCGCAACCGTCACATCTTTCACCAGCGGCGCGCCCAGGCCGTGCGGTGCGGCGAGCTTCAAGCGCTGACCCACAAATTTCTGCCAGCCACCGGTCAGATGTTCCGGGCGGGGAATGCCGCGCGCGTCAATCACCGCATGGGCCTCGATCCGCATCCCGTTCGATAGCGTTACGTTGCGGGCACTGCATGCCAGCGCACGAACGCCGGAGATCATGGCGTCCTCGCCCAGCTCGGCCCGCAATACAGCGTCAAACCGGGCAGACGTGATCGCATAGTAGCTGGTATTCAGACTGCGCTCGAAAGCCGGGAAGGCCACCCGATAGTCCGGCCAGGCCGCCACCACCAGACCATCCAGCAATTCGCGCCCGGCCTTGCCCACATCTGTTCCGAAAAACGACCAGAGGTGGTTCGCGCCCGGCATGTCGCCCTGTTCCACCACAAGCAACGCCATATCCGGCCGCGCGCGCCGCAAGGCCAGCGCAACCAGTCCACCGGCAAGGCCCCCGCCAAGGATTGCGATATCACACTGCCGTACTTTCATATCGCCAAGGCTTAGGGCCATGCGGTTGCCGGTGCAACAGCGCCCTTGGCGCGGTTGCCGTTATAAGGCGTGACCGGACCAGGCGGGTCGACGTAGAAGCCAACATGATACCTCAATAACCGTTGTAATTATATCGCTCAAAACCAATGAGATGGCCCTAAAATGCGGCACTAGAACAAGCAATTTCGTGGCACACCTCCAAGACTTCGCGCTCGAATGGACAGTACTCTTTCCCCCGGGGACACGCTCCTCCGCAACCAAGGGAAAAGATCATGCCAACTGATTCCGATACATCGCTCCTGTGGGACCCCAATTATCCACCCTCACTGAAAAAAGTGCCGTTCGGTGTGATTGCGGATTGCACCTTCATTTCGGGGCCCAAAGAGGTCAACAGGGCGCTCTTCGCGGTTAATCCGTGGGAGAAGCTCCAGCAGTTCGGCGGCAGCCTCCGATCGATAGCCTATATCAATGACGCCTATCTCGCCATTGCCGCTGCCGATGGGCGCGTCTGGGCCAATCCCGATGGCGTCCGGATCAAGGGTGCTCGCGGCAATGTCCAGTTCTGGGAAGCGGACGTCTCAGAGTGGAGCGAATGGCATCTGATCTCGCCGCCCAATATCGAAGGCGCCGATCACACCTTCGAAGCGCGAGAAACCGTTACTTTCGAAACCTCCAGCCTACAAAGCTATGCCAGCGAAATAGCGGCCAGTGTCGAAGCCACCGCCAGTTACAACGGCCTGGTGACGTCCGGCTCGATCACCGCAAAGCTCTCGACGACATTTTCGTCCAGCGTGCAAAAGCAGCAGACGTACACCACAACCAAAGAAATCGTCACAAGGAACGAATACAAGGCGGGCCACGCCTATGCGACGTGGCACAAGTACAAGGTCTTTGAATTCTGCTATCGGAACGACATCGTGGACGATCGCTTTGCACCGTTCACCGCTGACCAGATGAATGCCATCAATCCGGGACGCGTGCGATTGGCGGCCCTTTCGGCAGTCGTGGTTGATAGCTGCCCCAAGGAAGAGCTGTTCCAGCCAGAACCCCAACCGGCCTGAACCCTGCCTTTTGGCGATGCGGACCAAGGTGCCATTGGTCCGCATCGCTATGGACCTCGCCCCATACCTCGGCTATGCACACTCCACACCCCGGGGAGCCAGTGTTGGCTGAGAGGGGCAGGTCACGCTGCCCGACCCGT
>CAZSTP010000214.1:0-4946 GCA_964609325.1 uncultured Novosphingobium sp.
CATGGACCGCGACTTTGGCACCATTGCGGGTGAGCGCATCAATCGCCAGCGCAGGGCCGAGCGCAGAACCGCCGATGCCGATGTGGATCAGGCTTTTCACATCACCCAAAGCGCCTTCGTGGATCGCTTCGACCAGCATTTGCATACGCGCGTGGAATTCTGCGGCTTCCTCAACGCTGGAATCTTTGCCGATGCCGCGCTGGGCGGTGTGTTCCGCCGCCCGGCCCTCGGTGTTGTTGATCTTCTCGCCTTCGATCAGCGCGTGGCGGCGACCTGCGAAGTCCATGGCAGCGGCGATTGCTGTCAGCTGCGCTTCGACTTGCGCGGAGAGATGGGTTTTGGACCAATCGAAGCGGATCGGGCCACCGGGTAAGTCAAGATCGGTCGCGTACGTGGCAAGCCGGGCGGTATCGGCAAACAGTTCTTTCAAAGTCGGCCGGGGCAGGCCTTCGAGCGCGGTCCACAAGGGTTCGGCTTGCTCTGTGGTCATCATCATACTCTTTCATGCGCGAATGGTTAATGGCGTTATGCCCGCTCTAAGGACCATCGCCAAGGCGCTGTTCATAGGCAATCAAGGTTTAAAATCGTATTTCCTTGGCTGTATTATCCAAACAACACACTTGACGAACAGGCTTGCTGGCAACATGACCGCGATAATGAACGACACGACCGAAGCCTCGCCAGACACTTCACCGCAGCCCTTGGCCCCCTTGCCGCCTGCGAAGAAGGAGCAAAAGGAAGACAGTTTTCCGGTCTTCCTGCTCAAGCTGGTGATGGTGGTCGTTATTCTCCGCAGCTTTTTGTTTGCGCCCTTCAACATCCCATCGGAATCGATGCTGCCCCGGCTCCAGAACGGGGATTATCTGTTGGCTTCCAAATGGTCCTACGGGTTGAGCAGCTATTCCCTGCCCTTCGGCTTGCCGCTGATTCCGGGGCGTCTGTTTGCGACCCAGCCCAAGCGTGGCGATATTGCCATTTTCAAAGCGCCTCCCGGCAACAAGGTGGATTACATCAAGCGTGTGATCGGTCTTCCCGGCGACACGGTGCAAATGGTTGATGGAACCCTGCGTTTGAACGGGAAAATTGTGCCCAAGGAACGCGTGGAAGATTTTGTGATCGCGGTCAGCCCGAACACTGATTGTCTTTCGCCCGAATTTGAAGTGACCGAGAAAGACGGCACGGTGGCGTGCCACTATCCGCAGTATCGCGAGACTTTGCCCGAGGGGAAGAGCTACACCGTGCTTGACCTTGGCTATCGCCCGCAAGACGATACGGTGCCCGTGGTCGTGCCCGAAGGCCAGTTGTTCATGATGGGCGACAACCGCGATAACTCCATGGATAGTCGTTTCCCGGCCATGGAAGGCTCGGGCATAGGCCTGGTTCCCCAGAAGAACCTTGTGGGCAAGGCGGCGATCATGATGTGGTCCACCGATGGCAGCGCCAACTGGTTCCTGCCATGGACGTGGTTCACCGCCGCGCGCTGGAACCGCATCGGGGGCACGTTCTGAGCGTGCTGACGCCAGAGGCTGCCGCCTATATTGCAGAGCTGACCGGCAAGGCCCCTGCCCGCGCCGATTTGTGGGCCGATGCGCTGACGCATGGCTCGATGGGAGAGGCGCGCGATTACCAGCGGCTGGAATTTCTGGGTGACCGGGTGCTGGGGCTGGTGATCGCCGATTGGCTGCATGAGAAAAGCGATGCCGCAGAGGGCAAGCTCTCGCAGCGCCTGAACGCGCTGGTCAGCCGCGAGACTTGTGCCGATGTGGCGCGCGCGATTGCGGTGCCGCAGCACATCCGGCTGGGCAAGCAGGCGCGCGATGATGGCGGCGTGCAGAGCGACAACATTCTGGGCGACGTGATGGAGGCGCTGATCGGCGCGCTGTTTGTCGAACGCGGGTTCGATGCCGCGCGCGATTTCGTGCGCAAGGTGTGGGACAAGCCGATGGCTTCGGGTACCGGCCAGCGCAAGCATCCCAAGGCCGCGTTGCAGGAATGGGCGGCAGGCAACCGGCGCAAACCTCCGGTCTACACGCTTGTATCGCGCGACGGGCCGGATCATTCGGCGACTTTTACCGTTGCGGTGGAAGTCAAAGGCGTAGGCCAAAGCACTGCGCGCGGATCAAGCAAGCAGGAAGCCGAAACGGCAGCCGCGCGCGAATTCATGCAGGCTTATGCCTGACGGCCTTTTGGCCTATAGTCACCCGACATAACCGATAGAGATTTCATAAATGACCGAAAAATGTGGCCTTGTGGCCGTGCTGGGCGCGCCTAACGCCGGTAAATCGACCCTCGTCAATTCACTGGTGGGGCAGAAAGTGGCGATTGTATCAGCCAAGGCGCAGACGACGCGCGCGCGGCTGATGGGCATTGCGCTGGCAGGCGAAACGCAGATCATTCTGGCCGATACGCCGGGCTTGTTCGAGCCCAAGCGGCGGCTCGACCGGGCGATGGTGAGCGCGGCATGGGACGGCGCGCAAGAGGCCGATGCGATTCTGCTGGTGGTTGATGGCCGCAAGAAAAAGCGCGATTACCTCGACCCCATTATCGCCAGCCTGAAAGACCGGCCCGAGCGCAAGATTCTGGTGCTGAACAAGGTGGATTCGACCGCCAAGGAGCCGCTGCTGATCATGGCGGAGGCGCTGGTTGCCGATGTCGGCTTTGACGAGGTGTTCTTCATTTCGGCGCTGACCGGTGACGGGGTGCCCGAACTGAAGCAGCGCTTGGCCGATCTGATGCCCGAGACGGCATGGCATTATCCGGCAGATCAAGTGTCAGACGCCAGCGAGCGGTTAATGGCGGCGGAGATCACGCGCGAACAATTGTACCGGCAGCTTCACGATGAATTGCCCTATGACAGCACGGTGCGCCCGGAAAAGTATATCCACCGCAAGGATGGATCGGTGGAGATCCACCAGCAGATCGTAATCGGACGCGAAAGCCAGCGCCCGATTGTGCTGGGCAAAGGCGGTGCCAAGATCAAGGCGATTGGCGAGGCTTCGCGCAAGGAACTGGCCGGATTGCTGGAAACGAAAGTCCATTTGTTCCTGCATGTGAAGGTGGACGAACGCTGGGCCGATGCCCGCGAGATTTATGAAGAGATCGGGCTGGAGTGGGTGAAATGAAATTGGCGGGCTTTGCTGGTGGTCTGGTTTTGGCATTCATCGCATCGCCTGTCTTGAGCAAGCCTGCTGCCCTGCCCGAGGGTGCGCGTTACGTGGCAATGGGCAGTTCGTTTGCTGCCGGGCCGGGTGTCGGGCCAAATACGCCGGACACGCCGGCACGTTGCGGGCGCGGAACGCTCAATTATCCCAACCTTGTGGCGCAGCGGCTGAAGCTGAAGCTGGTCGATGCGACGTGCAGCGGGGCCACGACCGCGCATGTACTCGGCGCTTGGAGCGAGGTGCCGCCCCAGATCGATAGTGTTGATGCTGATACGCGGTTGGTAACGGTGACGATTGGCGGCAATGATATCGGGTTTGTGACCAACATCTTCGCCGCCTTTTGTGAGAAAGCCGAAAAGCCCGATCCGCGTTGTCCGAAGTGGCGTGCGCCCGACGAGGCCGAATGGCAGGCTGACGAACGGCGCATGCGCGAGATTGTGCGCGGTGTGCAGGCACGTGCACCCAAAGCGCGGATCGTGTTCGTTGACTATATCACCGTTTTGCCAGCCAAGACGGGATGTGCAACGGTTCCCCTTTCGGCGGAAAGATTGGCTTACAGCCAGGGCGTAGCGAAACGTCTGGCGGAGATGACCGCGCGTGTGGCCCGCGAGGAAGGGGCCGAAGTTCTGAAGTTCTCGAAGCTTTCAAAGAACCATGCACCTTGTGCGAAGGCCCCCTGGAGCAACGGGATGAGCGCGCCTGCCGACGATGGCATTCCGGTGCACCCCAACAAGGCCGGACACGTGGCAGCGGCGGACGCTTTGGTGGCGTTTCTGACCCGCTGATCGCACTTGTAACGCACTGCGGTGGCCGTTCCGGTTTGCGCAGTGCGTTACGTTATGATCATTCAGCAGCCGCTTTTGGCTTTTTCGCCGCTGTTTTTTTGGCGGGAGCCTTTTTGGCAGCGGGCTTTTTGGCCGGAGCCTTTTCCGCTGCGGCTTTCTTGGGTGCAGCCTTCTTTTTGACGACCTTCTTGCCCTTTGGTGGTCCCTTGGCGGCGCGCTCGTCGATCAGGACGATGGCTTCTTCGAGCGTCAGGTCTTCGGGCTTCTTGTCTTTCGGCAAGGTTGCGTTGGTGGTGCCATCGGTTACGTATGGACCATAACGGCCCGCCATCAGCTTGATCTCGCCGCCCGAGGTGGGGTGCGGACCGAAAGTGTTGAGCGGTTCGGCAGCGACACGTGCGCCGCGCCCGCCACCCGCAGCAGCGGCGGCGAGCAGCATGACAGCGGCGTTCATGCCGGTTTCGAACACTTCAGCAGTGGCCTTGAGCCGGGCATACTTGCCATCATGGGCAAGGTAGGGGCCATAGCGGCCAATGCTGGCGATGATCGGATTGCCACTCTCGGGATGCTTACCCACTTCGCGGGGCAGGCCGAGCAGCTTCAGCGCCCATTCGAAATCGAGTTCGCCGATATCCTTGGGGATCGAGGCGCGCTTGGCTTCCTTGCCATCGCCCAACTGGACGTAAGGGCCGAAACGCCCGGATTTGCGGGTGACATCGAGGCCGGTGACCGGGTCTTGCCCCAGCACGCTGTCATCATCGCCGCCATCCCCATCGCTACCGCCGGGTTGCGCGAATTTGCGGGTGAATTTGCATTCGGGATAGTTCGAACACGCCACAAACGCGCCATAGCGCCCGCCACGCAGCGACAGGCGGCCCGCGGCGCACTTGGGGCAGATGCGCGGATCGGTGCCGTCTTCGCGCGGGGGGAAGAGGTAATCTGACAGGAATTCGTCAAGCTCGGCCATGACCTCGCTCGGCTTGTTCTCCATCACCTCGTC
>CAZSTP010000215.1:0-4897 GCA_964609325.1 uncultured Novosphingobium sp.
GCTTTCCTTCGAAGGGGCATTTCATGAGCGATACCGCCGACCGCGTTAAGAAGATCGTTGTCGAGCACCTCGGCGTCGAGGCCGACAAAGTGACCGAAGAAGCAAGCTTCATCGACGATCTGGGTGCTGACTCACTCGACATCGTCGAGCTGGTCATGGCCTTCGAAGAAGAATTTGGCGTCGAGATCCCTGACGATGCGGCCGAGAAAATCTCGACCGTGCAGGACGCGATCAAGTACATCGACGAAAACAAGGGCTGATCGCCCAGAGCCACCCGGGTCTCCGGTCGGGCGCATTGCTTCATCGCAAGGCGTTTGTATCGCGAGGCCGCCTGGCCTGTAACGGGCAGGGATGGGGAGGACTTCGGCAGGCTCAGCCTCTTTTTTGGGGCTGGGCCTGTTTGCATATTTCCCGGAGATTTCAATGCGTCGTGTCGTCGTAACCGGACTTGGCCTCGTTACCCCGCTGGGTGCGGACGTGGAAACCGTTTGGAAGAACCTGATTGCCGGTAAATCCGGCGCAGGCCCCATCACGCGTTTTGATACCAGCGATCAGAAGTGCCGCATCGCCTGCGAGGTGAAGCCGGCGGACCATGAATATGGCTTCGATCCCAACAAGCGCGTGGACCACAAGGTACAGCGCCAGGTCGATCCGTTCATCATCTATGGCATTGATGCAGCCGGGCAAGCGATTGAAGACGCAGGGCTTGAAGACATGCCCGAAGAGATGCGCCTGCGCGCGGGCTGTTCAATCGGTTCGGGCATCGGCGGGCTGCCGGGGATCGAGAGCGAATCACTCGTGCTGGCCTCGAAAGGTCCGGCGCGCGTTTCGCCGCACTTCGTCCATGGCCGTCTGATCAATCTGATCTCGGGGCAAGTTTCGATCAAGTACGGCCTGATGGGGCCGAACCACGCGGTCGTCACGGCATGCTCCACCGGCGCGCACTCGATTGGCGATGCCGCGCGGATGATTCGCGATGACGATGCCGACATCATGCTGGCGGGCGGCGCAGAAGGCACGATCTGCCCGATCGGCGTTGCCGGTTTTGCACAGGCACGCGCCCTGAATTGCAGCTATAATGACCGCCCCGAGCAAGCGAGCCGCCCTTATGACAAGGACCGCGATGGTTTTGTCATGGGTGAGGGCGCGGGCGTTGTCGTGCTGGAAGAGTACGAACACGCCAAGGCTCGCGGCGCGAAAATCTATGCCGAAGTGGTCGGCTATGGCCTTTCGGGCGATGCCTATCACGTCACTGCACCCCATCCCGAAGGCAAGGGCGCCGAACTCGCCATGCGCATGGCGCTGAAGAAGGCCGGGCTTGGTGCGGGCGACATCGATTATGTCAACGCCCACGGCACCTCGACCATGGCGGATACGATCGAACTGGCAGCGGTCAAGCGCGTGCTGGGTGATGACCTGTCGGGCGCATCGATGAGCAGCACCAAATCGGCTATCGGCCATTTGCTGGGTGGTGCAGGCGCCGTGGAAGCGATCTTCTGCATCCTCGCGCTGCGTGACCAGATCGTGCCGCCGACGCTGAACCTTGAGAATCCGGATGAGGGCACCGAAGGGGTCGATCTTGTGCCGCTGGTTGCCCGCAAGCGTCAGGTTCGCGCTGTGCTGAACAATTCGTTCGGCTTTGGCGGCACCAATGCCAGCATCATCATGAAGCAAGTGGAAGACTGAGAGGACTGACAGCCATGGCGCGGCGTCGCAAAGGCTTTCCGCTACTGGCTGGCGCGCTGCTTCTGGTTGTTCTTGTCGCCTGGTCGGTGGGGGGCTGGTACGCCAGCGGCCCCTTGGCCGAACAGGTCGAGTTCGACGTGGGCGAGGGCGCTGGTCTCAGCGTTCTTGCCGACGAACTTGAGGCAAGCGGCGCGGTAAAATCCGCCACGCTTTTCAAACTGCGCGCCAAGCTGCTGGGCGGCGGGACCGAGATCAAGGCGGGCTCATTCCTCCTCCCCAAAGCGGCGAGCGAGGCGACGATCCTTGAGATCCTCAAGGGTGATAAAGTCATCCGCCGCCTGATCACCATTCCCGAAGGCATGCCATCGGTGATGGTGGTGGACCGGTTGATGGCCAACAAAGATCTGACCGGCGCGGTTGACGTGCCCGAAGAGGGCAGCGTCCTGCCTGATAGCTATGACTGGCAAAAGGGTGAAAAGCGCGCTGCCGTGCTCAAACGCATGCAAGCCGCGATGGACAAGACTCTGGCCGAGCTTTGGGCCAAGCGCACGGCGCGCACGGTGGCCAAGACCCCGCAAGAAGCGCTGATCCTTGCCTCGATTGTCGAAAAGGAAACCGGCAAACCCGATGAGCGGCGGATGGTGGCCGGCCTTTATTCCAACCGCATGCGGCAGGGCATGTTGCTTCAGGCTGATCCGACGATCATTTACCCGATCACGCGGGGCAAACCGCTGGGACGGCGCATCCGCCAGTCTGAAATCCAGGCGGTCAACGGCTATAATACTTACACCATGGTCGGGCTGCCCAAGGGACCGATTACCAATCCCGGGCGTGATTCGATTGCCGCGGTGCTCGATCCGGTAGAAACCGATGCCTTGTTTATGGTGGCAGATGGCACTGGTGGACATATTTTTGCAGATACGCTGCAACAGCATAATGCCAATGTTGCCAAATGGTTCGCGCTGCGCAAGGCGCGTGGAGACATGTGATTTCGTAGAATTAGCTCCATTTCGGTTAAAATCACTTTGATCGTTAACGTATTTTCCCTAAGCATGTTTTCGGAGGCACGGGGCGGCGCTTCTTAAGCTTCGCCCGGGATCCCCGGGAACACTCCGGCTATGCCGGATGAACTGTGCAAACAGTTTGCCGCGGCTTTGCCGAGTGTTCCCCCAATTCCTTCAAACTCTTGCCTTTGCACCCTGATCTGCGAAAGCTGGGAGGGTGCCATCACCCCCATCCGCCCATGCACCGTTGATCGTTACGGCTGAACTGCCCGCTGCAATGCAGGCCTGGGCCGATGGCCTGCGCAAAGCGCACTTCCCGCCAGAGCGCAATCAGCTCAGCGCGCATGTCACCTTGTTCCACGCCTTGCCGCATTATGTTCTGGACGAGGCGAAAGCGTTGCTCGCGCGCTTGGCCGGGCAAAACGCGCCGGTTGAAGCGCGGCTGACGGGCGTGATGGACCTGGGCAGCGGCACCGCATTGCGCATCGATAGCCCCGCCATGTTGGCACTGCGTGACGAGATCGCCGATCACTTCCACGGGCTGCTGACGCTGCAAGACGGCCATGTGCCGCGCCTGCACGTGACGGTGCAGAACAAAGTCCTGCGCAAGGATGCCATAGCGCTTCAGATAGGCCTTCAGGAGGCGTTTGTGATGCGCAGCTTCAGCTTTGCTGGCTTGGCGCTGCACCACTATCTGGGCGGGCCGTGGGGGGATGCAGGGCGCTGGGCGTTTCGCGGGGCGCAGCGGGGCAGGCGTCAGGGCGCTTGAACCTTGCCCCGGATAAGGGCATCTGGCGCTGCGATGACACAGCAACCCGATTGGTACACCCGCGGACGCCAGCACGTCTGGCTGCCCTATACCCAGATGCAGACGGTGCGTCCGCCATTGCCGGTGACCTCGGCCAAGGGCGTGCGGCTGACGCTGGCCGACGGGCGCGAACTGGTGGACGGTATTTCGAGCTGGTGGGCCACCGTCCACGGCTATCGCCATCCGCACATCGAGGAGGCCGTGCAGCGCCAGTTGGAAACGCTGCCCCATGTCATGCTGGGCGGATTGGCGCACGAACAGGCCTATATTCTGGCAGAGCGGCTGGCGGCGATGCTGCCGGGCGATCTCAACCACGTGTTCTACAGCGATTCCGGATCGGTCGCGGTGGAAGTGGCGATGAAGATGGCGGCGCAGTTCTGGCTCAACCGGGGCCAGCGCCGCGTCAAATTCCTGTGCTTTCGCGGCGGCTACCACGGCGACACTTTCGCGACGATGAGCGTGTGTGACCCTGATGAGGGCATGCACAGCCTGTTCAAAGGCGCGCTGCTAGAACAACTGGTGGTCGATCTACCGCGCAATCCGGCGCAAGAGGCGGCGCTGGGCGAACTGCTCGACCGGCATCGCGGTGAACTGGCCGGGATCATCGTAGAGCCGCTGGTGCAGGGCGCGGGCGGGATGGTGTTCCACGATGCGTTCACGCTGCAAGCCTTGCGCCGTCTGGCCGATGCGCATGATTTGCTATTGATTTTCGACGAGATTTTTGTCGGCCTTGCGCGGCTGGGCGATGCGATGTTCGCGTGCCAGATTGCCGGTGTCCAGCCCGATATCGTCACCCTGTCCAAAGCGCTGACCGGCGGCACGCTGCCACTGGCCGCCACCATCGCCAGCACGCGGATCTACGAAGGCTTCCTCTCGGACGATCCGCTCCACGCCCTGATGCACGGGCCGACTTATATGGGCAACGCGATGGGCTGCGCGGCCGCCAACGCCTCGCTCGATCTGTTCGAGCAGGAACCACGGCTTGCCCAATCGCGCGCCATCGGTGCGCAACTGGAGCGCTTGCTCGCCCCGGCGCGTGATCTGCCCGGTGTGGCCGATGTGCGGGTGCGTGGCGCCATCGGCGTGATCCAGCTGGATGGCCCGGCCCCTGCCGACCGCCTCTCTGCCGCTTGCATCGCCCGTGGCGTGTGGCTGCGCCCCTTCCGCGACATCCTCTACACCACGCCGCCGCTTATCACCAACGAGGCCGACATAATGCAGATCGCCACCGCCATGGTCGAAGCGGTAACCGAATGGAGCCACGAAACCCGAAGCTGACCGCAACCCATCAAAAAACGGTTGCCTAGCCCCCCACCCATAGGTAAAGGCCCACCCCTGCCCACAAGGCACGCCGCTTTAGCTCAGTCGGTAGAGCACATCATTCGTAATGATGGGGTCA
>CAZSTP010000216.1:0-4882 GCA_964609325.1 uncultured Novosphingobium sp.
AGCGCCGCCTTGCTCGAACGATAGGCGTGCGATTGGCCCTGCGCATTGTTGGTGATCGATCCCAGATCGGACGACATCATCACCACCAGCTTGCGCGCGCCCGCCGCAAGGTTAGGCAACAGCGCATTGGTCAGCCGGAACGGCGCCATCACGTTCACCCGCATGATCTGCTCCCACAGATCATAGTCCATCGCATCGCGCCCCTGACGGCCTGATGAATCATCCCAGCTCCCGCCATAAAGTCCGGCGTTGTTGAACAGGACATCAATCGCCTTGCCTTCCAACCGCGCGGCAAAGGCATCAATCGAGGCGCGATTTTCCAGCTCAAGCTGTTCAATCACCAGCCCCGGTGCGGCCAATTCCGCCAGTTCTGTCGCCTTGCCCGGATCGCGCGCGGTGGCGATCACGCTTTGCCCCGCCGCCAGCAATTGCCGCACCAGCTCCAGCCCGATGCCGCGATTGGCCCCTGTAATCACCCAAGTCTGCACAGCCACTTGCCTATCCTCTTTGAAAAAAGGCCCGCCGGGATCACCGACGGGCCTTTTGTGTTGCTCGTGTTATCCCGAACCTTTCAGCGCAGGATCACATCAATCAAGCGATCAGAACTTCACCGTGCCGCGCAGGCCCACAAGGCGCAGTTCGGGCAGACCGGCATAGACGTAACCGAAGGCTGTCGTGCTGGCGACGCCCGTTGGGGTCAGCAAGCGGTTTGCAGCCGCCGTTGTATAAGCCTTGTTGTTCAGCAGGTTGAGCGCGAAAACTTCGAGCCCGTAATTGCCGAACTTCACACCGATGCGGCCGTTCACCACACCACGCCCCTTGATCCACGCAATGTTCGATGCGTCGACAAACTGGCGTGACTTGTAGGCGAAGTCACCACGGATGAACCAGGTGTTCTCCTCGGCGCTGCCAATCTGTCCGTCAAACTGGAGGCCGGCGTTGAACGAATACTTCGAGGCCAGCGGCAGCTGGTTGCCCTTGAAGTCATCGCCGAACAAACCGGTCAACAGCGAAACGTTGGGATCGGTAAACGTCTGTATTTCGGTGTCATTCATAGACGTTGCGATATCCAGCGTCACACCCTCGACCGGACGCAGGGTCATGTCGAGTTCGATACCGTAGAGCTTGGTCTTGCCGCTATTGGCAAGGCCCGAGACGATCTGCGGTGCGCCGGTGCCGCCCTGCGCCACGGGAAGATCCTGGATAAAGATCGAACGCGTGTTCTGCTGGTCGGTCCATGTGGCAATGTACCCTGCAAGCGAGAGGAACAGCTTGCCGTCAAGGAACTTGCCCTTCAAACCGACTTCGTAATTGGTCAGCTTTTCAGGATTGACCTGAACGCCCAGACCAATCGATTCTGCCGCTGCAACAACCGCAGTCGAACCGTTGAGGAAGCCGGTGTTGAACGAGGCAAGGCTCACGTTCACAGCCTTCGACCACGAAGCATACACCATCATGTCCGGCGTCACATCATAGTTGACGATCACGCGGGGCAGGAAGTTGCTGAAGCTCTTTTTGAAGAACTCGGTCGTCGGCGCATATGTTCCGGCGGGCAGGCCAAACTGGTTGGTTGGCGAAATCGTCAACCCGGCACCGCCGGAAAATGCCGAAATCGTGTCACGCTGCCAACGGCCTTCCAGGTTGATCTTCAGCGCATCGGTAACATTGTAATTCAACGCACCAAAGACCGAGAAGTTGCGCGATTGCTGCGGCGGTGAAAGCGTGACAGCGTTGCGCGCACCGTTCAGAACCAGCTCGGTCTGCACGTTCAGCAGATCGGAATCCGAACGCGTCCACAGATAGCTTGAACCCAGCATCAGACGCAGCGTGTCGCTCTCGTAGTTGGCGCGCACTTCCTGCGAAAAGTCACGCGTACGGCGTTCAACGCCAAACGGGAAATCCCAGTAATTGAGCAGTGCGGGGTTCGCACCGGTCGGGTTGGCAGGGTTGCGCAATTGCGAGGTGTCGTAATTGTCCAGATCGGCCAGCTGCGAATAATATTCGTCGTTATAGCCGGTCAGCGATGACAGCGTGATGCCGGTATCGCCGATATCCCAATCGATATTCAGGTGGGCGTGCTTGTATTCACGCACCAGACCATAGCCATCAACGCTCTTGTTCGGATTGGCCACGCGGAAGCGGCCATCGGCCAGAATCTGGCCAAGCTTTGGCGTGATCTGGGTGTTCTGCGCCGGGGCAAAAGAAGGATTGTATGCCGGGATCGCACCGCACAGCCATGGCCGCGCAACGCGCGCTTCGGTGGCCGAACGCCCTGCGGTAAGGCCTTGCAGCGTGCAATTCGAAGCGCTCGGGATAATCACGTTGCCCGCAGCCGCAGGCAGAAACGCCGGAAGTTGCGCCACGCCGTTGTTCGAACGCACTTCATAGGCCGAAACCATCGCCTGCGCCGGAGCACCGTCCTTGTCGCGCGACAGCATGCCGAACGCCTTGATCTTCAGGTTGCTCGATGGCGTAAAGGCCAGCAGCAAAGAGACGTTGCGGGTCGATTGATCGCCCAGAGCCTGACCCGGTGCCGCCACGTTGTCGTAGCTGCCGCCCCGTTCAAACGCCTGACCCGAAAGGCGGAAGCTCAACACGTCTTCGATCAGCGGGCCCTGGATGGCGCCCGTCATATCATAGCCGCCACGATTGACGACAAAGCCGGCAAAGTTGCCGCCCCAATCATTGCCGGGCACCTTGGTGACGACGTTGATCGCGCCCGCAAAAGTGTTGCGGCCAAAATAGGCGCTTTGCGGACCGCGCAGGATTTCCAGACGCGCAGGATCGGAAACGGCGTTCAAGGCCGTGGCCGATGCCACCGGCACGCCATCGATAAAGGTTGCGGTAAGCGTCGAGTTTGCGGTCGACGGCGTCATGCCGCGAAGGCTGATCTGCTGGAACGAACGGTCATTGCGGCCCGAGCTGGCGTTCGAAACGTTAAGGCCCGGCGTGTTCAGAACGGCATCGTTCATCGAAACGATACCCTTCTTCTCGATCGCTTCGCTGGTGATCGCGCTGATCGCCACCGGCGTCTTGAGCAGGCTTTCCTCACGCTTGCGCGCGGTCACCACGATATCGCCGATTCCGGCCGAAGCATCGTCGGCCTGTGGCGTTTCCTGGGCATAGGCAGTGCCGGTCATGGCAAAGATCGCAAGCGATGCCGCCAGTGTTCCCGTAGAAAGGGTATTGCGAAGGGTGTGACGTTTCATGATTTCCCCCATGAAATGAAAATGGACGCACGAAATGTAATTTATTACAACGGCTTATATTGAGTCCGGTTCGCCCACGCGGACCCGGTTCCCGACGCTTGTTTTACAGATTTAATTCTATGCTCTGCGTTTTTGGCCGGAATCTCCGCCAGTCAGACATAACGCCCCGCCAAGGCCGTCAAACGCAGGCGCAGACGGTCTTCCATTCCAGATAATTGTCCATTGCCTGCCGCCCGCTATCGCGGCCCCAGCCCGATTGCCTGACCCCGCCAATCGCCAGCGATGCATCATACATCGCATGGGAATTGACCCACACGGTCCCTGCACGAATATCGGATATCATGCGGTGCGCGGTGGAAAGGCTTTCGGTCCACACGCTGGCGGCAAGGCCATATTCGCTGGAATTGGCCGCAGCGACCACCTCATCGGCATCATCAAACGCCTGCACCACCAGCACCGGCCCGAACACTTCCTCGCGCACGATCTCCATGTCGGGCTTCACATCCACCACCACCGTCGGCGCAATGAACGTGCCCGCATCGCCAAACCGCTCACCGCCGGTCAGCATCGTTGCGCCGTCTGCCTTGGCGCGGCTCAAAAAGCCTTCCACCCGTTCGGCATGGCGCGCAGAGACCACCGGTCCCATCTGCGTATCGGCGGCTAACCCGTGCCCCAGCTTCAGCCCCCTGGCATAAGCGGCGACGCCTTCCACCACCTTATCGTGGACCGAACGATGCACATAAAGCCGCGATCCGGCGATGCACACTTGCCCGCCGTTAAAGAAGATCGCGTTGGCAACGCCGGGCACGGTAATGCCCATATCGGCATCAGGGAAAACGATAGACGGCGATTTCCCGCCCAGCTCCAGCGTCACCCGCTTGAAATTGGTTTTGGCCGCATCCAGCACCGCACGGCCCGTCGCGGTCGATCCGGTAAACGCGATCTTGTCCACCTGCGGGTGCGCGGCCAGCACGGCACCGGTCTGCCCGCCAAGCCCCGTCACCACATTGAGCACGCCCGCAGGCAACCCCGCCTCGGTCATCAATTCGGCCAGACGCAGCGCCGATAGCGAGGTATCCTCGGCAGGCTTCAACACCACCGTGCACCCCGCCGCAATCGCCGGCGCCAGCTTCATCGCGGTCAAGACCAGCGGCGAATTCCACGGCACAATCGCCGCCACCACGCCCACCGGCTCACGCACCGTCCAGGTCCGCATCTGGCGTCCGGCAGGCTGATAATTGATCGAGCTTTCCAGCGTCTGCCCTTCAATCGCCATCGCTTGGCCCGCAAAAAAGCGGAACTGGTTGACCGCACCCGGTATCTCGGCCCAGCGCCCCACAAACAACGGCTTGCCCTGATCGAGCGTTTCCAGTTCGGCCAGATCATCGATATGGGCCTCGATCAGATCGGCGATCTTCCAAAGGATGCGCGCGCGCTCCACCGGCATCGTCGCGCGCCAACCGGCCAAGGCCCCGCGCGCCGCCGCCACAGCAGCGTCAACATCGCTTGCACTCGCCGCCGCGATTCGCCCGGTTTCGATGCCGGTTGCCGGATCAAGCGTGGCAAAATCTGCGCCGCCCTCGGCCTGCCCCCAAGCGCCGCCAATCAGCAGGCCTTCCCCCCGCGCACGGCGGGCAAGGAATTCGACGTTACCGGGGCGAAGCTTGATCAGA
>CAZSTP010000217.1:0-4873 GCA_964609325.1 uncultured Novosphingobium sp.
AGCAGCAACCAGCCCGACCGGTCCTGATCGTGCAATCGGCGCACCGAAACAGCCAACCCCGGCACCACGCTCACCAGCCAGAACAGACCGCTGATCCAGCCTCCTGATCCAACCAGCCGACTGCCGTAAACGAACGCCCCGTTGCCGCGTTCAACATCATTGGTCCCGAAAACGATGTTCAGCAGGACCATCACAAGGAAATAGAACAGCGCAAAGCCCCAGTATTCCTTGCGCCGCGAACGCCCGCCAAAATCGGCATAGCGGCGGTATGGCAAGGTCATCCAGTTCATGATGGCGCTTTCAAATTGTGGAGCGCGACACCTTGTCGCGCTCCAACAGAATTTCAGGCAAAAACATCCGCATTTGTCGGATCTTTGGGATCGTTGCCAAAGCGGTTGGGGCCACGCGTTCCATCAAGGCACATGAAGATGAACACGATCAATCCGCCCACATAAGGAATGAAGCCGAGCAGAACCATCCAGCCCGATTTGTCCTGATCGTGGAAACGGCGCACTTGCACGGCAATAGACGGAATAATGCTACCCAACACAAACGCCGCCAAAACCAAAGCGCCCACCCAGAACAACGGTCCGGGTTCGGATTGGCCGCTTTCATCCATCGACATGCCGCCCGCCAGCATCAACATCACGCAAAGCATGGCCAGAAGGAAATTGAACAGGATGAACATCCAGTATTCCTTGCGCCGTGACCGCCCCGAAAAATCAGCATAGCGCTTGTACGGCATCAGCATCCATTCCATCGTCATTCCCCCTATTGCGTCCTGCGCTGTCCCGCGCCGTAGGAAAATGACCACGAATTGCGCTCGCCTGCAAGCATCGCTCGTCACCATCGCTGTTGAAACAAAAAAGGGGGCCGCAAAGCCCCCGTCATGCAATGCGACAATCAAAACGGATCGCGGGCGCACCTATGAAGCATTGCCCCCGTATCTCAATCCTTCTTCAGACTTTCACGAATATCGCCAAGCCGTTCGAAGATTCCGAAAAACACGGAATACAATTCAATCATCACACGCCATAACAGAACACCAAATGCGCCGCCAATCAGCGAAAGAATAATCGTCCCCAGCCCGGTAGCAAAGCTGTACCGCATCACAGCCAGAGCGCCAGCAATCGATATCAGGCAGAAAATCCCGATTCCTATAAGGCCCAGCCAATAGATTACGCGCAAAACCTTGGGCGCTATCAGTTTTTCGAAACTTGCAAGATCGGAAATTGAAAAACCCTGATTCATAATTGCCCCCTAGCTCAAATGTTCAAAGCCGGGGAAGAACAACATGGATGCTTTATCGAGTCAAATGTGTTTCCAGCAAGTATTGCTTCCAAACAAAAAAGGGGGCCGCAAAGCCCCCTTCTTCGTCATCATGTGTGATCCGGCTGGATCAGAACACGAACCGTGCAGAAACACCATAAGTGCGCGGCTGGCTCGGATAGCCTGACAGCGAACCGGTCTGCGCAGGGCTATCGAAGATCTGCAACAGCGTGCGGTCGTTCAGCAGGTTGCGTCCCCATACCGTCAATGACAGGCCGTTTTCCATCGCATAGGTCAGCGATGCGTTCATATCGTTGATATCCTGACGGAATTCGCGAGCTGCTGCCAGAGCAAGGCTGACATCGCGCGAACCATCGGGATTGCGGACGACAAGGCCGGGCAGGCCTTCAACCAGATTGAACGGCGCTTCGTAGTGGTAATCAAGGTGTACGATCACCCGGTCACCATTGGCCAGCGGCTTGTTGTAATCCAGTGCAAGCGTGGTCGACAGCGGCGAAACGCCCGCTGGCGTGGTCCCGCTCAGGTCCCCGAAGGCCGAGAGCAGGAAGCTGTCAAACTTGGGATCGAGATAGGTCATCGCAACAGACAAGGTCAGGTCGTCGGTCGGGCGAACCGATCCGTCAAATTCGATGCCGAACACCGATTGCTTGCCCGCGTTGGCAAGGAAGAAGCCTGTTCCGGTGAACAGGTTGGACTGGAAGCCCTGGATCGATTGCTTGAACACCGCAAAGTTGGCCGAGGCGACGCCCCAGTTGCCCTTCAGGCCGAATTCGTACAGCGTCGCATCTTCGGGTGCTGCAAAGCGGCTGCCCTGCCCAAGGTTGGTAACCGCAAGGTTGCGTTGCCGAAGCGAGATCAGGTCCGCTCCGCTTGGGCGGCTATCGCGCGAAAGGTTGACCGAGGCAGCCTTATAGCCCGTAGCGTACGTGGCATAGACGTTGACCGTATCGGTCACTTCCCATGCCAGACGCGCGATATAGCTGAGGTCACCATCGCTGACCCGGCCCGATTCCACAGCGTTCGGCACGTTCTGGAACGGCGGGAAGAATTGCAGCGGCGTCAGCCCCAGCAACGGGTTCAGCGCAGGGTTGGTCGAAGCCGCCGTGGCACCTGCAACAATCGCCTGGAAGATCGGCGCGGTGGCTGGCGTGCTGGCGAATGCCCCTACGGCTGCCTGATCGGCGGGATTGACCCCCTGCCCGATCAACCCTTGTGCGATCCCGCCAGCACGGGCGAGCGCAACGAAATCAAGCCCCGCAAACACATCGTTCGAAGTCGTGTTGGTCGAGAAACGCTTGCTGTCATGCGTGTAGTTCAACCCGCCCGTCAGCGTCACACCATCGGTGATTTCGAAATCGACCTGCCCGAATACCGAATAGGCCTCGTTCTTCAGGCGATAGGCTTCATCCAGCCCCTGCCCGTTACCAAAGAACGTGCCCGCCAGATTGCGGCCCGCCAGCGGCGAAAGCTGGGTTTCGAGCCCGGCGGCGCTGGTGCAGCGCGGGCTGGCAACAGCGCAGCCGGTCGCACCCTGGATCAGCAGGTTGGCATAAGAGCGCGCGTTTGCGCCCCACGAAACCTGGTTCGTCTGATTGACAGACTCGTTGAAGTAGAACCCGCCCAGCAGCAGATTGACCGGACCATCCCAGTTGGTGGCGGCGCGCAATTCCTGCGTAAAGGTGTTCAAGCGCAGGTTCTGGAAGTTGCGGCCCAGCAGATCCACCGCGGTGAAATCCGAATCCTGATTGGTGATCGCATCGGTGCGGCGATAGGCGGTGATCGAGGTCAGGTTCACCGGACCCAGTTCATAATCGATCTGGCCGGAAAAGCCCCAGTTCGTGATGTCGTTGGTCGATGCGAAGTTGTTATAGATCACATCGTTGAACTTGGCCGCAGGGTCGTTGACAACCGTCCGCCCCGCACCAATCGCCTTGATCGCGCCGGTTGCGGCGGATTGGCGGATGTTCACCACCGCGCAGCAGTTTTCATCGATCTTGGCGTAATCGCCGATCAGGCGGATCGAAAGCTGGCTGTTGGGCTCGATCAGCACTTGCCCGCGCGCGAACCAGCGGTTGCGCTCGTTCTCCTGAATGCCCGCGCCCAGATCATCCACAAACCCGTCACGCTTGTTCAATCCGCCTGCAAGGCTGGCCGCGATGGTTTCCGAAAGCGGGCCGGTAATCACCCCCTTCAGCACCAGCGCATTGAAGTTGCCGTAGCTCGCCTCGACATTGCCGCCCAGTTCGAACTGCGGCTTCTGCGTGACGAGCGAGATCACGCCCGCGCTGGCGTTCTTGCCAAACAGCGTCGATTGCGGACCTTTGAGCACTTCCACGCGCTGCACGTCGGGCAAGTCGGCGATCATCGATGCCGAGCGCGAACGGTACACGCCATCCACGAACAGGCCGACCGAAGGCTCGATCCCGGCATTGTTCGCGCCGTTGCCGAAGCCGCGAATGTAGAAGTTGGTGTTGGCCGAGCTTTGCAGCTGGTTCACGCGCAGCGACGGCACCAGCGAGGACAAGTCCTTGATATCGCGGATCTGCGCACGCTCGATCGATTCTGCGCTCGTCACCGAAACCGCGATCGGCACGTCTTGCAGCGTCTGCTCGCGCTTCGAAGCGGTAACGATGATTTCGCCATAGCTCGCCTCGGGCACCGCGCGGTCGGTCGCGGGCTGCGCCTGTTCTTCGGCGGCGGCGGCGCTTTGCGCATGGGCGGTGGTGGCGATCGTCATGGCGAGGCCGCAGGCACCAAACATAAGAGCAGCGCGTCCGGTGCGACCAGCGAAGTTTGACTTCATTGCCTTGTTTTCCTTTTCATTTTCCGGCTGACACAGCGCGCCTGCCTTTGCGGCTATGGCGCATCAGACGGATGGACATCCCAATTCCCTAATCGCTCCATTAAACCCGCCAACTGCGGGGAACAATCCGCAGCGTTCGGAAAATGGCGATTTCCCGTGCATTATCCCCCACTGTTGCAAAAGAGTCACATTCCACCGGCAACGCCTTTTAATGTCTCCACGCTTGCCGCAACGCACAATAAAGTATAAGCGCGCGCCGAAGATCGGAGCGGGCCTCGCTTGTGCCGAGCTCTGAGCGTATCCAAACCGAAAGCCAATTCATGTCCGCCCAACAGCGTAATATCGCGATCATCGCCCACGTCGACCACGGCAAAACCACCCTCGTCGACCAGCTTTTCCGCCAGTCCGGCACCTTCCGCGATAACCAGCGCGTTGAAGAGCGGGCGATGGATTCCAACGATCTCGAAAAGGAACGCGGGATCACCATTCTGGCCAAGTGCACCTCGGTCGAATGGGAAGGCACCCGCATCAACATCGTCGACACCCCCGGCCACGCCGACTTTGGTGGCGAGGTTGAGCGCATCCTCTCGATGGTCGACGGCGTGATCCTGCTGGTCGATAGCTCTGAAGGCGCCATGCCGCAGACCAAGTTCGTCACCGGCAAGGCGCTGGCTTTGGGCCTCAAGCCCATCGTCGTCGTCAACAAGATCGACCGCGCCGATGAACGCACGCAAGAAGTGCTCGACGAAGTGTTCGACCTTTTCGTCAGCCTCGATGCCA
>CAZSTP010000218.1:0-4853 GCA_964609325.1 uncultured Novosphingobium sp.
AACGGTGGTGATACGATCCCGAAAGGTCCTCGTCGGAAACGGCGGGGACCTTTTTTGGCAGATCGGTCCTCCGGCCACACGCCATCCGGTGCGTGGCCGGGGTGGTTTCGATCAAACCGGCAAGCCGCCGCCCGACAAGATCAGAGCGGCTTGTCGTAGATTACGTAAGACTTGTTGACCGTGCTGTTGATCGCCTCGGCAATGGCGTTCATCCCCTGGTTGTCCTCAAGAATCCATCCGATCTCCCCGCGCGTGGCACCATATTCGCGGATCGCGTTGCGGCGGATGTATTCGATCATCATGAACGCCAGTTGGCTGGCCATGCGCGATGATTGCAGCCGCTTGCGCACGCCCATCAACGGCACGCGCATCGTGCGCACCTTCGGCTTGCGCAGCCACAGCAGCAGCTTGGCCCAGTTGAACGGAAACAGGCTGCCGCCCATCGGCTTGGTGACTTCGTTGAGGTCAGGCAGCGTCATCATGAACGCCACCGGCTCGCCCTCATACTCGGCAATCATGATCAGATCTTCGCGCACGATCGGCTTGAACTTCTTGCCCGCATATTTGATCTCGGCATCGCTGAACGGCACAAAGCCCCAGTTGTCCGACCATGCATCGTTCAGGATATCGAGGATCAGCGCAGCTTCGGCATCGAACTTGGTCTTGTCGACATTGCGGATGCGGATCTTCGCGTTCTTCTCGCCCGATTGCACGATGCGCTGGATCAACGGCGGAAATTCGTTGAGGATGTCCAGTTCATAAGTGTTGAGCGTCTTGGCGGTCTGGTATCCCAGCGCTTCGATATAGTGGCGATAGCGCTCGGGCTGGTGGCCCATCATCACGGTTGGCGCCTGATCGAAGCCCTTGATCAACTGGCCCGGCTCTTCCCAGATCGACATCGAGAGCGGAGCGAGCACGCGGGTCATGCCCTTGTCGCGCAGCCATTGCTCGGCATGGCCGATCAGCGCTTGCGCCACCGGTTCGTCCTCGGCCTCCAGCATGCCCCAGTTGCCTGTGCCCGGCCCCATGCCTTGCGATGCATCCATGCCGGTGGCCAGATGATCGATGTGCGCCGAAATGCGCCCCACCACCGCGCCAGCGCGCCGGGCGAGGAACAACTGGACATCGGCATGGGCAAAAAACGGGTTCTTTCCCGGCGTAATCAGCTCTTCGGCCTCCATCCGCAGCGGCGGAACCCAGCACGGATCGGACGCGTTCAGGCGATAGGCCAGATCGATAAAGGCCTTTCGGTCAGTCTTGCCGGAGACAGGCGTGATGATTACTGCACTGGGAGCCACGTTCTTGCCTTTGTTTGCGGGTAAGCGGGGTATGGTCGGCGAACTGCGGTTCAATCCGGCACAATGTCAAGCCACAGGACGCAGGTGGGAGCGTTCTTTGGCGCAATTGACCGGCAATCGCCGGGTCACAAGGGTAAAATTGGAACTGCAAGGCATGATCGCGTCTGAAACTCTCACCGCCCCCCGCACTGCGGCCCCGGCGCAGCCCGCGCTGCCAAAGGGACTTGCCGGCACGCCAGACGACAAGGAGATGCTGCGCGCCGCGGTTGAGCTCACGCGCGACATCGCCACCGCGCGGCCCGCGATCTATTGGCCCGACATGCTCCTTTCCGCCGCGCTCGGCTATGCCGCGCTGGCAGGGGCGATCTTGCTGGAAACCCCCGCGCTCGCCGTGCTTTCCGGCATTGTTTCGGCGCTCGCCTTCTATCGCGCGCTGCTGTTCATCCATGAATTGACGCACATCCACAAGACCGCGCTTCCCGGCTTCCGCTTTGCCTGGAACCTGCTCGTCGGCATTCCGATGCTGATCCCCTCGCTGATGTACGAAGGCGTCCACACGCTGCACCACGCGCGCACCCGCTATGGCACCGTGGAGGACCCTGAATACCTGCCGCTTGCGCTGATGAAGCCGTGGTCGCTGCCGCTGTTTACGGTCACCGCGCTGCTCCTGCCGGTCGGGCTGATCCTCCGCTTTGCCGTTCTGGTGCCGCTGGGCGTCATCATCCCCCCCTTGCGCAAACTGGTGTGGGAGCGTGCCTCCTCGCTGTCGATCAACCCAGAATTCCGCCGCCGTCCGCCCGAAGGTGATTTCGCCAGAATGGTGTTCTGGCAAGAGACGGGCGCATCGCTCTGGGCGATCTTCCTGCTCGGGTGGAGCGCGACGCATTCGTGGCGCCCGCTGCTGATCGGTCTGGCCGTGGTTTCGCTCACCGCTTTGCTCAACCAGATCCGCACGCTCGTCGCGCATTTGTGGGAAAACGAAGGCGATGCGATGACCGTGACGGGGCAATACCTCGATTCGGTCAACGTCCCGCCGCCTGCACTGCTGGCACCGCTCTGGGCACCGGTGGGCTTGCGCTATCACGCGCTGCACCACTTGTTGCCATCGATGCCCTATCATTCGCTGGATGAGGCGCACCGCCGCATCACCGCCCACCTCGGCGGTGTCTCGACCTACGAGAAATCGAATTACGCAGGCCTTTTGCCACTGCTCGGCCGTCTGGCGCGCAGCACCATGCTATCCCGCTGACCCGTTATTCCTCGGTACGGATCAACACCGTCTCGCCGATCAGGAAGAACAGCAGGAACGGGGCCCACGCCGCCAGAAACGGCGGGTAGGCTCCGAAGTTGCCCATCGCCAGCGCCGCGTTATCAAACACGAAATAGGCAAAGCCCAGGCCCATCCCCATTGCGGCGCGCACAAACAGATGCCCTGATCGCGCCAGCCCGAACGCCGCCACCGCGCCCAGCAAGGGCATCAGCATGGCCGACAAGGGGCCGGATATCTTGTGCCACCATTTGCCTTCAAGCTCGGTCGTGCGGAAACCTGCCTCGCGGATGGCCGCGATCGAGCCGCTCAGCTCGGTCAGTGATTGCGCATCGGCATCCACTTTGGCGATCACCACTTGCACCGGCTCCACCGATTTGGCGAGAACCTGATCGCTGGCAGATGCCGTTTTGCGTGCGCTTTGCACGTCGAACATCATCGGCTGGTGGAATGTCCAGCCCGGATTGGCAAAGCTGGCGGTCTGCGCGGTGACGATTTCGGTGACCATGCCGGTGGGATCACGGCGATACCAGCTCACCCCCGTCATCCGCATGGCCTTGCCATCGCCCGATACGGTGCGCGCAAACAGGATGTTCGGCCCGTCTTGCAGCCAGACATTCGTCTTTACCGCCGATTCCCTGGGGATCGGGCCGTATTTCACGTTCTGCCACGCCTTCAGCGTCGCGCTGGACCGCGTGACCACGCGTTCGTTGAACGCAAATGTCACCACCGATGCCACGGCTGCCACCAGAAACAGCGGTGCCAGAACCTGATGCGCCGAAAGCCCGCCGGCCTTCATCGCAATCACTTCGCTGTTCTGGTTCAGCGTCATCAGCGTGATGATCGTGGCCAAAAGCACGGAATAGGGCAGGAACCGGCTGATAAGCTGCGGCGCCCGCAGCGAAACATATGTCAGAAGCTCGGCCTGCCCGTTGCCCGGAGCGGCCATCACCTTGCCGCTTTCGCTCAACAGATCCAGCATCTGCAGGATCAGCACCAGCATCAGCAGAACCGCCACGATCCGCACGGCAAACATCTTGCCGATATAGATCGCCAGCGTGCGCGAGGGGAAGAATTCAAACTGCATGATGCGCCTCGCTGCCCGCAGCCGCAGCCGCAGCCGCCACCGGTTCATCGCGCAGCGCTTTGCGCGCAAACAGCTTGCGCAAGGACCGCGAGATTTTGGCAAACCCTGTTTCCAGCGCGCCAATCGGCTGGCCGCCCGGCACATAGGCGATACGCCAGTACATCCACACGATCATCGCGGCAAACACCGCAAATGGCCCCCACAAGGCAAGCACCGGATCAACCCGCCCGAGCGCGGCCACATCCTGCCCGTATTGATTGACCTTGTGATAGGCCACCACCAGAATGATCGAGAGGAAAATGCCCAGCGCCGATGTCGAACGTTTTGGCGGCACCGCCAAAGCCACGGCCAGCAGCGGCAGCAGAAACATCATGACAACCTCGACCAGCCGGTAATTCAGACTGGCCTGGGTCTGGTTGCGCAGTTCGGGCGAGCTGGTTTCGCTCCAGCCGATCCGGAGCAGTTCGGGCAGGAAGTATTCCTTGTCGGCATCGCCGCGCTGGCGAAACTGCTCGATCTTGGGCAGATCGATCGGCAGATCGTGGCTGGCAAAGCTCAATACACGCGGTGAGGCAATGTTTGGCCCGTCCTGCACAATCTGGCCATCGGTCAGCCGCAGGATCACCGTATCACGGCGTTCGCGGTTGGCAAAGAAGCGGCCCTCGCGCGCGGAAATCACCATCACCTGACCATTGCCGGTCTGGATGCGCGCAAAGATGCCGCGCAGATCACGCCCCTCATCGCGGCTGGCATCCACCCGCAACGCGGTGCGGTCTTGCAACGAATTGAACTCACCGACGCGGATCGATGCGCCCAACGCCCCCGAGCGCAGTTCAAACTGGAGCTGCTCGTAATAATAGCGCGATAGCGGCTGGAGATAGCTGACGATCAGCAGGTTCAGCGCGGCCAGCACAATCGCAAACATATAGGGCACGCGCAGCAGCCGGGTATAGGACAGCCCCACGGCGCGCATCACATCCAGTTCAGAGCTCATCGCCAGCTTGCGGAACGCAAACAGGATGCCCAGCAGCAGCCCCAGCGGGATCGCAAGGCTGGCATATTCGGGCAGAAGGTTTGCCAGCATCTTGAACACGACGCTTACCGGACCACCCTGCGTCGCCACAAAATCGAACAGCTTGAGCATCTTGTCGAGCACGAGCAGCGACGCAGCCAGCACGAACACCGACAGCATCGGCACGAA
>CAZSTP010000219.1:0-4810 GCA_964609325.1 uncultured Novosphingobium sp.
TTCGGCGTATCGGCTGGCTTCAACTTCTGATCTGAAATCCTCCCTGGCCCCGGTTGCTTCACGGTGACCGGGGCACTTTTTTGGGCAGCAAAAGGAACACCGGCATGGGCAAAATGGATGGCAAAGTTGCGCTGGTTACCGGCGGCGCATCCGGGCTGGGCGCGGAAGATGCGCGCGTGCTGGCGCGCGAGGGCGCAAAGGTGGTGATTACCGACATGCAGGCGGAACTGGGCGCGGAAGTGGCCGCCGGGATTCCGGGCTGCGTATTCCTGCATCATGATGTGCGCGATGAGGCACGCTGGCATGAAGTGGTGGCTGAAACCATCGCGCGGTTCGGGCGGCTGGATGTGCTGGTCAACAATGCGGGGCTGGTGCGGTTCGGCACGGTCGAGGACTTGTCCTACGAGGAGTACAAGCTTCAGACCGAGGTGATGGCAGGCGGCACGTTTCTGGGATGCAAGGCGGCACTTCCGCACATGAGCCGGGACGGGTCGGGTTCGATCATCAACATGGCATCGGTTGGCGGGATCAAGGGGATCAGCGTGATCCCGGCCTATGCTGCGGCCAAGGCGGGGATCATCGGCATGACCCGTTCAATCGCGGTGCATTGCCGCGAACAGAATTATCGCATCCGCTGCAATTCCATCGCGCCGGGCGGGATCGTGACGCCGATGACCGCGCAGGCACTGGCCGAATTGCCCGCCGATCACGCGGGGCTGGATCAGGCAAACAATCACGGCATGGGCCAGCCCAGCGACATTGCCAACATGGTGCTTTATCTGGCCTGCGATGACGGCCGCCACATTACCGGCACCAATATCGTGATCGACAATGGCGAAACGATGGGGTGACGGTTCGGGGGCATTGGTGCCCCTATCCTAAACGCCAAGCGCCAGCGGCGGCGGACTGACGCATGATCCTGCAAAAGATCGAGAGAGGATCACCTGTTATGACCGCTGCGCGCCCGCCCCACGTGCCTGAAGATCGCGTTGTCGATATCGACATCTATATGCCGCCCGGCCTTGTGGAGCACGGTTTCCACAAGGCGTGGAGCGACCTGACCGCGCGCAATCCGGCGGTGGTGTGGACTCCGCGCAATGAAGGCCACTGGATCGCGCTGGGCGGCGAGGCGTTGCAGGAGGTGCAATCCGATCACGAGCGGTTTTCATCGCGCGTGATCGTGCTGCCCAAATCGATTGGCGAGCAGCATGGCCTGATCCCCACGACCATCGATCCGCCCGAGCACCGCCCCTATCGCCAGTTGCTGAACGCGCATCTGAATCCCGCCACGATCCGTGGCCTTTCCGAAAGCATCCGCGGCACCGCGATTGAACTGATCGAGGGGTTTGCTGCGCGGGGACACTGCAACTTTACAGCGGAATTTGCCGAACAGTTTCCCATCCGCGTGTTCATGGCGCTGGTGGATATCGACGCTTCCGAAGCGCCGAAAATCCGCCATTGGGCCGAATGCATGACACGGCCCGGGATGGACATGACGTTCGAGCAGGGCAAAGCGGCGTTCTTTGATTACCTGGCCCCGCTGGTGGATGCGCGCCGCGCCAAGCCGGGCGGCGATATGCTGAGCGGGATGCTGAACGCCGATCTGGGCGGCCGCACCCTGACCCGCGACGAGGCGCTTTCGCTATCGACGCAAGTGCTGGTGGCGGGGCTTGATACGGTGGTCAACGTGCTGGGCTTTATCCTGCGCGAACTGGCGGTGAACCCTGCGTTGCGGGCCGATCTGCGCGCGCGGGGGGCAGATACGCTGCCGGTGGTGAACGAGCTGTTCCGGCGTTTCGGGCTGGTCACCATCGCGCGCGAGGTGCGTCATGACACCGAATTTCACGGGCTTCAGTTGAAGGCGGGCGACATGATTGCGATCCCGACACAGGTCCACGGGCTTGATCCGGCGATCAACCCCGATCCGCTGGCGATTGATCCGGCGCGCAAACGGGCGCGGCATTCCACCTTTGGCAGCGGGGCGCACATGTGCCCCGGTCAGGAGCTGGCGCGCAAGGAGGTGGCGATCACGCTGGAGGAATGGCTGAAACGCATTCCCGAATTCAGCGTGGGCGCAGGCAGCGACCTTTCGCCCGTGCCCGGCATTGTCGGTGCGCTACGCCGGATCGAACTGGTCTGGCCTACCTAGCGCAAGGGAGAGGTTGAGGCGAGCTGGGGTTGAGTTCATAAAAAAGGCCAAGCTGCCGGTTTTAATTGGCGGCGTCGGAGAGTGTCATGTTGGAAGCCATCAATCCCCACGGTTTGCCTGAACCCGCAGATGCCGGCGAACTGGCCTCTATCCGCTGCCCCGGTGCGCCGAGCATGCAGGAAATCGTGGGCCGCGATGCTTTGACGCCGCCTGCCGTTCTGGCGATGGAAGAACCGGCTTATCTGGGCAGTGCGCCGGTTTCGGTGAACCGCTATTTCGATCAGGACATTTTCGAGGCCGAGATCGAGAAGATCTGGAAAAAGACCTGGCAGTGGGTGTGCCGCGAAGATCACATCCCCGAGCCGGGCGATTTCTACACTTATGAAGTGGCGCACTTGTCGTATGTGGTGGTGCGGCAAGAGGACATGTCGGTTCGCGGCTTCGTGAATTCGTGCCTGCACCGGTCAACCAAGTTCAAGCGCGGCGAGGGCATCGGATCGGGCGACAGTTTGCGCTGCCCGTACCACGGCTGGACGTGGAACAATGACGGATCGCTGAAGGCGGTGCCGTGCGCATGGGATTTTGCGCACATTGATCCCGACAAGACCGCGCTGCCGCAAGTGCGGGTGGGGCAGTGGGGCGGTTTCATCTTCATCAACCCGAGCGCCGAAGGCCCAAGCCTTGAGGAATACCTCAAGCCCTTGCCAGAGCACTTCAAGGATTGGGACATCGCCAACCGGTATGTCGCGGTGCATGTTTCGAAGGACCTGCCGTGCAACTGGAAGACCGCGCAGGAAGCGTTCCTTGAATCGTATCACGTGCTGGAAACGCACCCGCAATTGCTGAAAGGCGTGGGCGATGCCAACGTGCAATATGATTGCCATTCCGACACGGTGACGCGGTTCTATGCCGCCAGCGGCGTCAATTCTCCGCACCTTGCCAATCCGCTTTCCGAAAAGGAACTGCTCGCCACGATGATCCTTGGCGACACGGATTCACGCGATGATAGCCTTGATGTGCAGGAGGGCGAAACGGCCCGCACGGTCATGGCCCGCCATTTGCGCAAGGTGATGGGCGCGCTTTACAAATGCGATCTTTCGGCTGTTTCGGACAGCGAGATGATCGACACCATCGAATATCATGTGTTCCCCAACATGGTGCTGTTCCCCGGCTTGTCCTTGCCGATGGTCTATCGTTTCCGCCCGATTGGCAGCGATCCGAACCGCACCTTGTTTGAAATCCTGTTTCTGCGGCCCAATCCCGAAAATGGCATGGCACCCGAACCGCCAGAGCCGTTCCACGTGGCCGAGCGTGATAGCTATGCCACCGCGCCGGGCTTTGATGCGGCGATGGGCCATGTCTATGATCAGGATACGGACAACTTGCGCGCCCAGCAGCAAGGCTTCCGCGCCAGTGCCACCGGCGTGCAAAACCTTGGCAATTATCAGGAATCGCGCATCCGCCACTTCCAGATGGTGATCGATAAATATCTGGCTGCGGAGGGCTGAAGCGATGGCATTCGATATGGAAGCCGAAGTCCGTGACCTTTGCGCCCGCCACGATATTCATGATGCGTTATGCCGGTACATGCGCGGGCAGGACCGGCTTGATCCCGAACTGCACCGCAGCGCATTCCATGATGATGCCTGGGTCGATTGCGGGTTGATGCAGGGCACGGCGGATGAATTCGTGGCTTTTGCGCAAGGTTTTCTGGCCGATCTGGGCGGCAGCCAGCACATCATCGGGCAGGCACAGATCGATGTGCGGGGCGATGAGGCTTCGGGCGAGGTCTATTTCTATGCCTGGCACCGCACGACGGAAGATGGCGAGGCCAAGGATCTGGTCGTCGCGGGGCGTTATGTTGACGAATACACCTGCAAGAATGGGCAGTGGCGCATCAGCCGCCGCCGCGAAATAGTGGACTGGGCGCGTACCGACCCGGCGGCTGACGGTTTTCTTGACGGGAACCCGCTGGTCAGGCCGGGGCGGCGCGGAACAGACTTCAGCCAGACCCGCGATTGGCCGGTTTGACAAAGCGATTCAAGAGGATGCCAAGATGACCGTCCAAGACACAATTTCCCGCTATTCCCCCGAGTTCGACGTGGCCGTGCGCGGCGATACGATCACGGCGGATCGTTACATCACGCGCGAATGGATGGATCTGGAAAACAAGCACTTGTGGCCCAAGGTCTGGCATCTGGGCGGGGTGCTGGCCGATCTGGAAGAAGAAGGCGATCTGGTCCGCCACAACTTTGGAAAGGAATCGGTCATCATGGTCCGTCAGGCAGACGGATCGGTGAAGGCGTTCTACAATACGTGCCCGCATCGCGGAAACCGGCTGGTGTTGGGCGACGTGGCTTCTGCCCCGCGCATCACTTGCGGCTATCACGGCTGGCAATATGCGCCCGATGGCACGCTGGTGCATGTGCAGGACCCCGATGATTTTGCCGGCGGCAGCCCTTGCGGCAAAGTGAAGCTGGCCGAGCTGCGTTGCGAGACGTGGGGGCCGTTCGTGTTCTGGTGCATGGACGATGATGTGGCCCCGCTGAAGGAGTGGCTGGCCCCGCTGACCGACCGCCTTGCGGGCTACAAGCTGGACAACTGGGTGCGCGTGTTTGCGGTTTCGGCAGATTGCGAATTCAACTGGAAGATCATCCGCGA
>CAZSTP010000220.1:0-3047 GCA_964609325.1 uncultured Novosphingobium sp.
GGCGGCGATCCGACGCCTGATGCCACCGCTGCCGTGCTTGATGCACTGGTGGAAGGCGGTGCGGATGTGATCGAGCTGGGCATGCCGTTCACCGATCCGATGGCCGATGGCCCCGCGATCCAGTTGGCGAACTTGCGCAGCCTTGGTGCGGGTACGACGACGGCGGATATCTTCCGCATCGCCACCGAATTCCGCGCGCGCCATCCCGAAACACCATTGGTGCTGATGGGCTATGCCAACCCGATGACCATTCGCGGGGGTGACTGGTTCGCTGCGGAATGCGTGAAGGCAGGCGTTGATGGCGTGATCTGCGTCGACATTCCGCCAGAAGAAGACCCCGAGCTTGGCCCTGCCCTGCGCGGCGCGGGCGTATCGCTGATCCGCCTTGCCACGCCGACCACCGATACCGCGCGGCTTCCCGCCGTGCTTGAAGGCTCTTCGGGCTTTCTCTATTACGTCTCGGTCGCAGGCATTACCGGGATGCAGCAGGCAGCGCAGACCAGCATTGATGAAGCCGTTGCGCGGATCAAGGCTTCGGCGAGGATTCCTGTCGCGGTCGGCTTTGGTGTGCGCACGCCCGAACAGGCAGCGGCCATCGCCAAAGTGGCCGACGGCGTCGTGGTCGGGTCGGCGCTGGTCGATCTGGTGGCAAAGCACGGGGCGGATGCCGCAGGGCCGGTGAAGGAACTCACCGCCGCGCTCGCCGCTGCCGTCCATTCAGCACGCAAGGAACTCGCATGAGTTGGCTCAACAAGGTCCGCAACGCCCTGCCCTTCACGCCGAAGCGGGACACGCCGGACAACCTTTGGATCAAGTGCCCTTCGTGCAGCGAAATGCTGTTCGTGAAGGACTATGAGGACAACCTTTCGGTCTGCCCGCATTGTGACCATCATGGCCGCATCGGTGCCGATGCGCGGTTCGACCAGTTGCTCGATGCAGGCTATGAGCTGCTGCCCGCGCCCAAGGTGAAAGAAGACCCGCTGAAGTTCCGCGACAGCAAGAAGTATGTCGACCGGATCAAGGCTGCCCGCGCCGCCAATCCGCATGCCGATGCGCTGACCAATGCCTATGGCCGGATCGAAGGCCAGAAGGCCGTTGTCGGAGTGCAGGAATTTGCCTTCATGGGCGGATCGATGGGCATGGCCGTGGGCAATGCCTTTGTCGCCGGGTGTGAACGCGCGGTGCGTGAAAAGTGCCCTTATGTGGCGATCACCGCAGCAGGCGGCGCGCGCATGCAAGAGGGCATTCTCAGCCTGATGCAGATGCCGCGATCGACCGTGGCGATTGCCCGCCTGCGCGCCGCTGGCCTGCCCTATATCGTGGTGCTGACCGATCCGACCACCGGCGGCGTCACGGCCAGCTATGCGATGCTGGGCGATGTGCAGATTGCCGAACCCGGCGCACTGATCGGCTTTGCCGGACAGCGCGTGATCCAGGACACGATCCGCGAAAAGCTGCCCGAAGGCTTCCAGCGCGCCGAATACCTCCACGCGCACGGCATGGTCGATATGGTCACGCATCGCCGCGATCTGAAAGCAACGCTGGCACAAGTGATTGACTATCTGACCGCGGCAAAGGCGGCTTAACTTCCCCCCTCCCGCTTGCGGGAGGGGTCGGGGGTGGGCATCTTCTACGGGTGGGCACTCAATGCGCGACTTCGCAATCTCCGAAAACGCAGCCGTGCAGGCCCAGCTTGACCGGTTGGGCGTGCTCTCGCTCCCATCGGGCCGCCTGGGCCTCGATACCGTGCGCGAACTCTGCGCGCGGCTGGGCAATCCGCAGGATCATATGCCACCGGTGTTCCATGTTGCGGGCACCAACGGCAAGGGATCAACCTGCACGTACCTGCGCACTATCCTTGAGGCGCAAGGGCTGACGGTCCATTCCGCGACCAAGCCCCACCTCGTGCGCTATAACGAACGCATCCGCATTGCGGGCGAGTTGATCGGGGACGAATTGCTGGCGGCCTTGCTGAAAGAGGCGCTGGATGCAGGGCAGGACCTTGAGCCGAGCTTCTTCGAGGTGACGACGGTGGCCACGTTCATGGCCTTCAGCCGTATTCCGGCAGACGTCTGCGTGATCGAAACCGGCCTTGGCGGCAGGCTGGATGCCACCAACGTGATGCCGACCGCCGCCGTCTGCGGCATCGCCACGCTGGGCATGGATCACGAAGCCTTCCTGCTCGCGCCTGAAGACGGCGTGCCAACAGATCCCCTCGCCCGCATCGCATTCGAGAAGGCGAGTATTGCCAAGCCGGGCGTGCCGCTGGTGACGATGGCCTATCCTGAACGGGCAGGGGCATCGGTCCTTGCAACCGCCGCGAAGGTCGGTGCTCCGGTCGTGATGCGCGGGCATGGGTGGGATGCGGCGATTGGCGCGGCGATCAGCTATAGTGATGAACATGGCACGCTGACGCTGCCCCTGCCTGCCTTGCCCGGACAGCATCAGGCGGAAAATGCCGCGCTGGCGGTGGCGATGATCCGGCACCAGAACGCCGTTCATGTTTCGGTCGAGGCCATGACAAAGGGCATCGTCGAGGCGCGCTGGCCTGCACGGTTGCAGCGGCTTGGGGCGGGACCGGTCACAGCTTTGGCGCAAGGGCGCACGGTTTGGCTGGATGGCGGGCACAACCCCGACGCTGGCCTTGCCATCGCGCGCCATCTGGAAAGCCAGCCGCCGGTGCACCTGATCATGGGCATGCTGGCCAACAAGGACCCGTCAGCGATCCTCAAGCCCTTGGCTGACCGCGCGCTGTCGATCTCGGTCGTGCCAGCACCGGGGCATGATGCGCACAAGCCCGAAGACTTTGCGCCGTTTACGGGGTTGCCGGTGCGCAGTTTCGCGAATGTTCCCGAGGCTTTGGCTGCGTTGCCGACTGAGGGCGATGTGCTGATTGTCGGCTCGCTCTACCTCGCGGGCGAAGTGCTGCGGCTCAACAACGAAATACCGGAATAATCCAAATCCCGTTCGTGTCGAGCGGAACAAAGGCACCCCGCCCAACAGGGACGACAGAGCGCCCCACCCACCGGGGGGGGGGGGATGTTTTG
>CAZSTP010000220.1:3057-4741 GCA_964609325.1 uncultured Novosphingobium sp.
AAGCAAATGCGGGTGGGTGGCGTGGTTTGGCTACACACCGAGAATTTGGGTTGCTCGTGCGCTCGACACGAACGGGGATAGGGTAGATTTATTCTTCCCCAGCCCTGCCCATACCAGCATCGACCAAGCCGCTCCGGCTCATCCACCAGAACAGCGCGATGCCGGGCAGCGCCAGCAGCGTGGTGAGTGCATAGAAGTTCACATAACCCATGGATTCGATCAGGCCCCCCGCTGTCGTGCCGGTGGCAAATCGCCCGACCACACTCGCACTTGCAGAGATCAGGGCATATTGCGCAGCGGTGTAGCGCAAATCGCAGAGCGCCGAGAAATAGGCGACGACGACCACGCCGCCAAAGCCCGATGCCATGTTCTCGAACCCGATCGCACCGGCCATGCCGATATTCGAATGCCCCGCAGATGCCAGCGCGGCGAAGGACAGATTGGATACGGCCATCAGCACCAGCGCCAGCAGGACAGAGCGCTTCAATCCCATACGCGTGTAGGCAATGCCGCCGATAAAGATACCGATCAGGTATGCCCAGAAGCCAACACCGACGTCCCAGATCGCGATTTCGTCATTGCTGAAGCCAAGGTCATCGAACAGCAGACGGAAGGTGAGATTGGCCAGCGTATCGCCCACCTTGTGGACGAGGATGAACAGCAGGACGAGCCAAGCGCCGTTGCGGCGGAAGAACTCGCCGAACGGGCCGATGACTGCGCCCAGAACGTCGCCCAAGCCCTTGCGCGCGATAGGATCGCGGTGGCGCTTGGGTTCGCCCAGAATAAGCGCCATCGCCATCGCAGGCAGCGCGAAAGCGGCGCAGGCAAGATAAGCCGCGCTCCAGCCATACCGGGCCGACATGACCAGAGCCAAGGCTCCGGCTCCGGCGGAACCGATGCGCCAGCCATATTGCGACATGCCCGAACCTGTGCCGAGTTGGTAGGGTTTCAGCGTTTCGATGCGATAGGCATCGATCACGATATCGAACGTGGCCCCTGCCACGCCGACGAGAACGGCTGCCAGCACGGTACTGCCGAGATCTGCCGATGGATCAACGAACGCCAGGTTGGCCACAGCGGCCATCACCAGCACGCCCGATAGCAGCATCCACGAAACGCGCTGGCCCATGCCGCCGATCAGCGGCAAGCGCACGCCATCGACCAGCCACGCCCAAAAGACCTTCAGATTGTAAACCAGAAAGGCAAGGGTAAAGGCGGTGACGGTCTTCTTGTCGATCCCGTCCTGCGCCAAACGCGTGGTCAGCGTTGCGCCGATCATCGCATAGGGAAAGCCCGACGACATGCCGAGAAAGAACGCGGCGAGCGATTCCTTCTCAAGGTATGGCTGAACAGATTGCCATAGACCGCGCTGGCTTGCCGGGTTGGTTGCGTTCATAAACGCGAATGCTCCTGAGAAATGTTATCTTACAGACTAACGCGCAAATCGCGCCGCGCCAGTGGTGATGACGCCAATGTTCCGCGGTAGGGGTGACGGATTGCGCAATCTCGCGTAAGGGGCGCGCATGACTTTTCCCCCGAGAAACGGCGGCGACCGCCCCAAGCGGTTTAGCCCCCGTACCACTACCCCTGAAAAAAAGCCGTTCTCCATGCGCAGCGGCGCGCCGCGCACGTCGCAGCCGGTGGTGGCTGCCAAGCGCGCGCTGGCCGAAGATGGCAGTGAGCG
>CAZSTP010000221.1:0-2662 GCA_964609325.1 uncultured Novosphingobium sp.
TTCTCTGTGTCTCTGCGTGAAACCAAAAAACCTTTGCTGAAGGGGATCACCCTAAACCGTTTTCACCGCGGTGCCCCATTCCATCCATGCCGCCCATTTCGGCATTTTCGGCATATACTGTTGGCCCGGATGTTCGATCTGGAAACCCGCTGCGATCACCGGCTTGGTCACTGTGCGTGCCAGGTGGCACCCGCCCATCAGCGGTTTCCACAAGGGCTCGATCCGGTTCTGCCATTTGGCAACGCCCGCATCCGGGCTTAGTCCGTGTTCCAGAAACAGCAATTGCCCGCCGCGCCGCAAAATCCGCCGCAATTCCCGCAAAACCTGATCCGGGTCTTGCACGGAACACAGCGTATAAGTGCACACAACCGTATCAAAGCTCTCCTCGCCGAAGGGAATACTTTCACCCACACCTTCGCGGATATCGGCGGCCCAGCCCTTTTGCGCGGCTGCCTTTCGGGCATAGTCCAGCAATTTGCCCGAAGGATCGATCCCGGCAAAACCGGTCACCCTTGCAGGATCATAAAACTGCTGGTTCAACCCGCCCCCGCAGCCGATTTCGAACACCCGGCCATAAGCGCGCGGAACAACCCCTGCCCGCAATTCCATAATGCCCGGCGAAGCGCAGGCGCACTTTATCATGCGCGGCACCACTTGCGCTTCCCAGAACGCCTTCACACCCATTCCAACCCCCGTTGTATTATCAGCCAAGATTGCCCGTCTCTTCGTCAACCTGCAATCCCCAAACGTCCCGCTTCGCGCGAATGACGTATTGCCCGCCACCTGCTATTCATCCCCAAGGACAAACAGCAACATGACCGGGGGATTTCTGGAACAAGCCCAACATCTGAAACAGGCCGAACACAAGCTTGAGGAATCGCTTCACGCGCGCCATGTGGCGATGATCGCCATCGGGGGCATTATCGGTGCAGGCCTTTTCGTCGGCTCGTCCACTTCCATCGTGCAGATCGGCCCGGCGGTGGTGGTCAGCTATGGCCTTGCGGGGCTGGTCATCCTGATGATCATGCGCATGCTCAGCGAAATGGCGATGCTGCACCCCGGAGCAGGCTCGTTCACCGAACTGATCCGCATGGCGCTGGGGCCGCTCGCGGGCTTCGTCTCGGGCTGGCTCTACTGGTACTTCTGGGTGATTGTCGTCGCTATCGAGGCGATTGCAGGCGCAGTGATCCTTGCACTCTGGCTCCCTTTCGAAGTCTGGCAGATCGGCTCGGTCCTGCTCGCCTTGATGACCGTGGTGAACCTGTTTTCCGCGCGCTCTTATGGCGAGTTCGAGTTCTGGCTCTCCACCGCCAAAGTCGCCGCGATCCTCGGCTTCATCGCTATCGCCGGATTGTGGGCGTTCGGCGTCACCTCGCCCGATGGCAACACGTTTGCCAACCTTACCGCGCACGGCGGCTTTGCCCCCAAAGGCTGGGGCGCGGTGATCGGCGGCGTCACTTCGGTGATCTTCGCGCTCTGCGGCGCGGAAATCGCCACCGTTGCCGCCGCTGAATCCCATGCGCCCGCCAAGACCATCGCCCGGATGACCGGCTCGGTCGCCTTGCGCATCCTGCTGTTCTACGTCGTCTCGCTGATTCTGATCGTTGCAGTCCAGCCTTGGAACACGGTCATCGCAGGAGAATCCCCGTTCGCCAGTTCGCTCGGCCTGATGGGCATTCCCTATGCCGCCACGATCATGAACGCGGTCGTCCTTGTCGCGGTGCTTTCGTGCCTCAACTCCGGCCTCTATGTCACCTCGCGCGCGCTGTTCGGCCTTGCCCGCCATGGTGATGCGCCGCAAAGCCTGATCCGGCTGAACAAGCGCAAGGTCCCTGCCCGCGCCACGCTCATCGCCAGCCTGTTCGGCTATGGTGCGATGGCCGCCTCGATTCTCTCGCCCCAAGGCGTGTTCAGCTTCCTTGTAAGCGCCTCGGGCGCGCTGATGCTGATCATTTATCTGATGGTGTGTCTGGCCCAAGTCCGCATGCGCAAACAGGTTGAGGCGAGCGCGCCTGAAACCCTCGTCTTGCGCATGTGGCTGTTCCCGGGCCTCAGCTATGCCACCATCGCCGCCATCGCTGTGGTGCTGGTCGCCATGGCCTTCGTGCCGGACTTGCGCCCGCAGGCCATCGCCAGCGCCATCACTGTCGCCATCGCCGCCGCGGCATGGGCCATCCTGCGCCGCCCCCACCTGAAAGGTCCGCCATGAAAACCGCTCGCCTGCTTGCCCTGGCCCTCGCCGCGCTCCCGCTTCAAGCCCTCGCCGCCCCTGCCCAGGCAGACCTGCTGTTCATCAACGGCAAAGTCCTCACTGTCGACAAGGACTTCGCGATCCGGTCAGCCGTCGCGGTCAAAGATGGCAAGATCGCAGCCGTCGGCGGGCCCGAACTCGCGAAAGACTGGCAAGCGGCACGAACGGTCGATCTCAAGGGCCGCACCCTGATGCCCGGCTTCATCGATGCGCACTTGCACATGAAAGGCCTGTCGCACCGCTCGATTGAGCCCGACAAGGCGAAATCGATTGCCGAACTCGGCGCAATGGTCGTCGCCAAGGCCAAGGAACTCGGCCCCGGCGAATGGGTTGCCGGTTCCGGCTGGGACGAGGCGCTGCTCGCCGAAAAGCGCAACCCCACCCGCGCCGATCTCGATAGAATCGCGCCCG
>CAZSTP010000221.1:2762-4712 GCA_964609325.1 uncultured Novosphingobium sp.
CTGCTCGCCGAAAAGCGCAACCCCACCCGCGCCGATCTCGATAGAATCGCGCCCGATAATCCCGTCGTCCTCGTCCGCGCCGGTGCGCATAGCGTCGTTGCCAATTCGCTCGCGCTCAAACTTGCGGGGATCGATGACAAAACGCCCGATCCCGATGGCGGCTTGATCGAGCATGGCCCGGATGGCCAGCTTAACGGCATGATCCGTGAACGCATGGACATCGTGCTGAAATTCGTCCCCGCCGATAGCCCTGCACAAATGCGCCCAAGCTATATCAGCGCGCTGAAAGACCTGCTGCGCCTTGGCATCACCAGCTATATGGAGGCGTGGACCACCATCGACGATGAGCCCGTCGAGCAGGGCGGCCTCGCGGGCGGCGGCGGCAATGGCGTGCGCGGCCACACCTTCAAACAGCTCGCCGCGATCTATGCCGACGAGGGCGAAAACCTGCCGCGCGGCACGCTCTACATCATGTACCCCGGCGCCGAACGCCTGCGCAAATTCCCGCACCACACCGGCTATGGCGATGATCGCCTGAAGCTCGGCCCCATCGGTGAAAGCGCCTATGACGGCGGCTTCACCGGCCCCACCGCGCGCACATCGAAAGACTACAAAGGCCAACCCGGCTTTCGCGGTACCACGTTCATGAGCGAAGCCGCGCTTCAGGAAATGGTGGAAACCTCCGCCGCGCTAGGCTGGCAACTGGGCATTCACGCGATTGGCGATGAAGCTATCGATACCGTCGCACAGGCCTATCACAATGCGCTTGCCGCCAAGCCCAAGGCCGACCACCGCTGGTTCATCTCGCATTTCACCATGCTGCCCACCGAACAGACGATGAAGACCATGGCCGCTGACGGCGTGTGGACCACCGCCCAGCCCAACTTCACCTATAACCTCGAAGGCCGCTATCTCTCGGTGCTCGATGGCGAACGGCTCGATCACATCAACCCCATGGCCACGCCGATCAACCTTGGCGTCAACGTGGTGATGAGCAGCGACAACTTACCCATCGGCCCGATGGTCGGCCTCTATTCCGCCGTCACTCGCAAAGGCATGACCGGCCACCAGTTCGCCCTGTCCGAAGCCATCACCCGCGAACAAGCCATCCGCCTCTACACCGCCAAAGCCGCCGCCGTGGCGTGGGACGAAACCAAGAAAGGCACCATCGAACCCGGCAAATTCGCCGATCTGATCGTGCTCGACAAAGACCCGCTTACCGTGCCCGCCGAACAGCTCCTGCAAACGCAAGTCGATCAGACTTATGTGGGTGGCAAGTTGGTGTGGGCGCGTACAGGCGAATAAGAAACCCCTCCGTCAGCCTACGGCTGCCACCTCCCCATTTGTGCTACGCAAAAATGGGGAGGAATGAATTGGCGCAACCTACTCCTCCCCATTTTCACGAAGTGCAAATGGGGAGGTGGCGCTGGCGAAGCCAGTGACGGAGGGGCTCTTCACCGCCCCAAACAAACCCGCAAAACCCCCTCAGCCACCCCATCCACATCGCGCAAAACTTCCCCCGCAGGCACGCGCAACACCCGCACACCTTGCCCGCTCAACCACGCATCACGCGCATCATCCCGCGCTGGCCGGTCGCCCATATCGTGTGCCACGCCATCAACCTCGATGGCCACTTTGGCCGATGCACAATAGAAATCGAGCACATAGCGCCCCACCGGATGCTGCCGCCGGAACTTGGCCAATTCGCACACCCGCAACCGCTGCCACAGCATCACCTCTGGCAAAGTCAACGCACCACGCAAGGCACGCGCCTTGGCCACATCGCGCTGCTGCCTCACCCTCGGCAAGAACCCCTCCGTCAGCCGCCTGGCGGCGCCCGCCACCTCCCCGTTTGTCCTACGGAAAAACAGGGAGGAGCAAGAGCAACAGCCACCATTTCGGCAAAATCCTCCCCATTTTTGCGCAGCACAAATGGGGAGGTGGCAGCGC
>CAZSTP010000222.1:0-4696 GCA_964609325.1 uncultured Novosphingobium sp.
ATCACGTGCCGCCGGTCATTGGCGGACGGCCCCCATTCGGTGCTGAAATCATTGGTATTGGCGGCGCGGAAATTGATGTCATCAGTATCGTTGTTCAGGCTGGCGAGCGTGTAGGACAGACGGAAGGCGTAAACATCTGCGCCACGCGCCTTGTTTGCCTGCAAGATCAGCGCTTTGTATTCTGATCGCCCGGCAGATTCCGAAACCGTGATCTGTCGCGCACCACCGGGTATCAAGGCAACCGGGCGCGTCGCATCGGCATCTGCCACACTGCGCACAAGGCCCAACGAGCGGGCCAGTGCCAAGCGCGCGGCATTGCTTGGCTGGCCACGCAACAAGGCGATGTTTGCCTCGGTCAAGTTGGCCAGATCGGGCGTGAAGGCGGCGGGCGCGTTAAGATCACGCAGGCGCATCAGGTTGTGCGAGCGGCTGTAAATCGCATCGGCCGAGAGCGTGATCGTCTCGCTCGCCTGAAACTGGTAGCCGCCGCTCAATTGCAGGCTCCACGGGCTTTTGTAGCCGTTCGGGTTGAGAATGCGCGCTTCGCCCAGCGTTGCCGTATCGCGCAAGGCCTGCACTTGGGCCGGAGCGGGGCATGCTGAAACCGTCGCGCATGGCGGTGAAACGCCGAGATTGCCGTCAAACGTCACGCTGCCAAGGTCGATCCCTTGCGCAATGGCCCCTCCCGATTGCAGTTGGGCCAATTGCGCGCGCAAACCCGCCGATGTCGTGTTGCGTTGCAGAGCGTCAGAAATCACCGCGTAGGAAATCTTGCCGGTAAACAGCCCTGCGCCAAACCGCAGCGTGGACCGCGCATCGGGCCGGTAATTGAGTGAAAAACGCGGGGCGAAGTTATCATAATCACCGCCCTTGCTGCCGCCGCGCCTCCCGACGATACCGGTCAGGCTGTCATAATCCCAGCGCAGCCCCAGCGTCGCGGTCAACTTCGGGCCAAGCTGCCATTCGTCCTCGATGTAGAACGCGACTTGCGTCTGGCTGGTGCCAAAGGCCTGTGGGCGCAGTTCAACGGTATAGTTCGCCACAGCGGGATTGAGCGCAAGCACGTCCTGCGCGTTCAGGGAAAGCCCGCGCGATGCCAGCGCTGATGCTTGCGCGGCGGTAAGGTCCACCGTGAAATTGCCATCGGGATTACCGCCCCCCAACAGAGCGAAGTCCGAGCGGATCAGATCAGCACCAAGGGTAAGCTTGTGGCTACCTAGCTTGCGTTGGAGGCGGTGCGTGGTCTGCCAGGTTTCCTCCAGATCGTTGAACACATAGCCCGGGTGGCCGACTACGCCGACGGTCAAGCCGCCGGGATCGCGGATGGTGACTTGCGGCCCTGCGGCCCCCTTGGGCTGGCCATAGTCCCAGCGGAACCGGCTGAATTGCAACGCGCCGTCATAGCTCCATTCATCGCCCGAATAGCTGGCGGTGGCAGCGACGAGCGTCGAGAAACGGTCCTGATCCGAGCCTGCCGAGGGGAACGTGACATTGCCGCCGCCAAGGCCACCGCCCGGACGGTCAATCGTCACGCGCCCTGCACTAGCACGAAGGGCCACGGTCCAATCCTCGGTCAAGCGGTGGTCAATCCGCACCGAGCCGAGCAGGAACGTATTGTGCGCGGTGACCGGGCCAACGATCCCCAGCGCGGGCGCATCCACCACCTGCACGTTGCGGTCGCGGGTGTATTCCAGGTTGGCGTAGAAGAACGTCTTGTCACGCGCCAAAGCGCCACTCACGCTGCCGCCTGCCTGATAGCGTTCGAAGCTCTCGCCCACGGCATTGCCCGACAGATCACGGCGCGGGAAGGGCGATGCTGCATCAAGCGGGCGTCCGGGCCGGACCAGCGTATAAACTTCGCCGTGGAAATCGTTGCTGCCCGATGGCGAGGTGTAATTGACTACGCCATTTGCGGTGCGGCCAAAGGCTACCGAATAGGAATTGGCGAGAACGGTGACTTCGCGGGTGAAGCCCAGCGGCACCGGAAACTTGATCCCGCCCAGAAAATTCTCGTTATTGTCCAGTCCGTCGAGCAGATAATTGGTATCAAGCCCGTTCGATCCGTTGATCGAAATCGACGGCGCTTCGGGAAAAAAACCGGTGGAGGCCACCACATTGGGCAGGCGCACCAGCGATCCGATCACATCGCGCCCTTCAATCGGCAAGGCCGCCAGTTCCTCCCGCCCCAGCGAAGCGGAGACTTCAGCGTTGACGGTGTTAAGGCGGGTAACGCTGCGCACGCCTGTCACCGTGATCGCCCCACCTTCAGCCGGAGAGAGGCGCAGCGTCACGCTGCTGGTGAAATTGGCGCGCAAGGTGACGGAGGCCCCGCCATCGGTGGCATAGCGCCCACCCTGCAACGGCGTGACTGTGTAGATTCCCGCCGTCGTCAGCCCTTCCACGCGCACAAAGCCTTGCGCATCAGACCGCAGCACACGAGCATAACCGATGGCGGCATTCTCGATCCTGACGTCCGCATCGGCCAGCGGCGCACCGCTTTGCGCATCGACCAAGGCGATCTGGATGCCTGCTTGCTGGGCCATGGCGGGTGCGGCGTTGGTTAAGGCCGCCACAAGGCTGGCAGAAAAAAGCAGGCGGGATAGGCGCAAAAGAAGTCTCCAGTCCGACGGAATGTTCGATATTCAAAGGGTTGACGATTAGCCGCGCCGCCAGGTGTGGTAGCGTTCAACCAGCTTTAGCGAAGTTTGCGGTACGTGCTTCTTCTTCCATTCGCCAGCCGCAAATTTGTTGGCTTCGGCCATCGTCGGATAGGTGTGGATCGTGCCGAGGATCTTGTTGAGGCCCAGCCCGTGCTTCATCGCCAGCACATATTCGGCCAGCAATTCGCCGGCATGTTCGCCCACGATGGTAACGCCAAGCACGCGGTCCTTGCCCGGTGCGGTCAGCACTTTGACAAAGCCTTGCGTCGCGCTTTCGGCGATGGCGCGGTCCAGATCGTGCAAGGGATAGACCGTCACTTCATGGGCAATGCCCTGCTCGCGCGCTTCGCGTTCATTGATGCCGACGCGGGCCACTTCGGGATCGATGAAAGTCGTCCACGGGATCACGCGGTAATCGGCCTTGAACTTGCGGATCTGCCCGAACAGCGCGTTGACGCTGGCATACCACGCCTGATGCGCGGCCACGTGGGTGAGTTGGTATGGGCCTGCCACGTCCCCTGCGGCAAAGATGTTGGGGTAGATTGTGGCGAGGTATTCATCGGTCACCACGGTGCGATCCGTCTCTATGCCAAGGTCCTCAAGCCCATAGCCGGTCAGGCGCGGTTTGCGGCCCACGGCCACGATCAGAGCGTCGTAGGGAAGGTCGAACTCCCCGTCATCGCCATGCAGAACAATGCTGCGATGGCCATCACGCTGTTCGATGCGCAAGGCTTCGTGGCCGGTAAGCACGGTTACGCCGGAAGCGTTGAGAGCCGCGCGGGCGAGTTCGGAAACATCCTCATCTTCACGCGAGAGGATGCGCTCGCCCTGTTCCACTTGGGAAACGTGTGCGCCAAGTCGGGCAAAGGCTTGGGCCAATTCGCAACCGATTGGCCCGCCGCCCAGCACGACGATCCGGCGCGGCATTTCATCCAATCCCGCAAAATGCTCCCACAGCGTATCGCTGGTGAGGTATCCGCTATCCTCCAGCCCGGGTAGCGCGGGAACGGCGGGCTCTGCGCCTGCCGCGATCACGATGGCGCGGGTCGTCAGACGCTCAACCTTGCCATCATCGCGGGCGATCTCGACGGTCCACGGATCGATAATCCTCGCATAGCCCTTTGCCACATCAACGCCGAGACCGGTGTAGCGCTCGACACTGTCATGCGGTTCAATCGCCGCGATCACGTCATGCACCCGCGCCATGACCTTGCGGAAGCTGAACTGCGGCGTTGAGGGCTCCAGCCCGTAATCATCGGCATGGCGCATGGCGTGGGCCACCTTGGCGCTTTTGATCAGCGCTTTGGAGGGAACGCAACCATAGTTGAGGCAATCGCCGCCCATCTTGCCCGCTTCCACCAGCGTGACGCGCGCCTTCACGGTGGCAGCAATATAGGACGAGACAAGCCCAGCTGCGCCTGCGCCGATCACCACCATGTTGCGATCAAATTTGGCGGGTCGCTTCCAGCGGGCATAGACGCGGCGCGCGCGGATCAGCCCCATGATCCAGCGGGCTATCCATGGCAGCGCGGCCAACGCCACGAACGAACCGATCAGGCCGGGCGAGGCGATATCGGACAGGCTCTCGATCCGGGCGAGCTGGGTTCCGGCGTTCACGTAAACCACCGTGCCCAGCAGCATGCCGATCTGGCTCACCCCGTAAAACGTCCCTGTGCGGATGGGCGTCAGTCCCATCAGCAGGTTCACCGCGAAGAACGGGAACACGGGCACCAGCCGCAGCGAGAACAGGTAGAACGCCCCGTCGCGTGCAATGCCTTCGTTCACCGGCTTCAAACGATCCCCGAACCGCGCCTGCACACCATCGCGCAGCACGTGGCGCGAAGCTAGGAACGCGAGGGTTGCGCCGATGCTCGAAGCGAAAGAGACGAGCACGGTGCCGACAACCACACCGAACAGAGCGCCCGCCGCCAGCGTCATGATCGCAGCCCCCGGCACCGATAGCGCGGTAAGCGTGACATAGCCGATGAAGAACGCAGCGATCACGACGAGCGGCTGTGCTTGATAAAAAGCATCCA
>CAZSTP010000223.1:0-4687 GCA_964609325.1 uncultured Novosphingobium sp.
CTGCTGGTGTTCAAGATCGGCGGCAAGGCCAAATTGCCCGATGCCCCGCCGTTTGAAGAAAAGCGCCTCAACCCGCCCGCGCTTGTCGGCACGCCCGAGACGATCGCCTTGGGCAACAACCTCTATGGCCAATACTGCACCGTCTGCCACGGCGATGCGGCGATTGGCGGCCTGTTGCCAGACCTTCGCCACAGCGCGCTGAACGCTGATCCCGAAGCGTGGCAATCGGTCGTGCATGACGGCATCCTCAAGGATAACGGCATGGTCGGCTGGGGCAAATACATGACCAAGGACCAGATCGAAACTATCCGTCATTATGTGATCAAGCGCGCCAACGAGGACAAAGCGCTTGAAGCCAAGGGCGGCTGAGATACCGGCGCGATGTCTGGAATCAACCGGTTCCAGACATCGCGCAGCAATCGAAAACCTGTATGCTCCGCTTACAAAAACTGTTATGAAGCATTACTAGTTTCTCTGGAGAGGAGTCGGCAATGAACGACATGACCACGATTTCGCGCACCCAACGTGAATATTCGGAAGCCGCCAAGGCGTTCCTCGCGCGCAAACCACAGCTTTTCATCAACAACGAATGGGTCGACAGCAGCCACGGCGCTGTGATCGAAGTGGAAGACCCTTCGAACGGCAAGATCGTCAGCCATGTGGTTGATGCATCCGACAAGGACGTTGATCGCGCGGTCGCCGCAGCCCGCGCCGCGTTTGATGATGGCCGCTGGTCCAATCTGCCGCCGATGGTGCGTGATCGCACAATGAACCGCTTTGCCGATCTGCTCGAAGCCAACGCCGATCTGTTCGCCGAACTCGAAGCGATTGATAACGGCAAGCCCAAGGGCATGGCTGGCGCGATCGATATTCCCGGCGCGATCAGCCAGCTCCGCTTCATGGCGGGCTGGGCCAGCAAGGTTTCGGGTGAAACCACGCAGCCCTATACCATGCCCAACGGCACCGTATTCAGCTATACCGTGAAAGAACCGGTTGGTGTTTGCGCCCAGATCGTGCCGTGGAACTTCCCGCTGCTGATGGCCTCGCTCAAGATTGCGCCAGCGCTTGCCGCCGGTTGCACGCTGGTGCTCAAGCCTGCCGAGCAAACCTCGCTCACCGCGTTGAAGCTGGCTGACCTAGTGGTTGAAGCAGGCTTCCCCGCTGGCGTGGTCAACATCATCACCGGCAACGGCCACACTGCCGGTGATCGCATGGTCAAGCACCCTGACGTTGATAAGGTGGCCTTCACCGGTTCGACCGAAATCGGCAAGTTGATCAACCGCAATGCCACCGCCACGATGAAGCGCGTGACGCTTGAACTGGGCGGCAAGAGCCCGGTCGTGGTCATGCCCGATGTCGATGTGGCACAGACCGCACCCGGCGTTGCCGGCGCTATCTTCTTCAACGCAGGCCAGGTCTGCGTTGCCGGATCGCGTCTTTATGCACACCGTTCGGTCTATGATCAGGTGCTCGAAGGCATGACGCAGACCGCGCCATTCTGGGCACCGCGCGCCTCGCTCGATCCAGAAGCCCACATGGGTCCGCTGGTCAGCAAGGAACAGCATGACCGCGTGATGGGCTATATCGATGCGGGCAAGCGTGATGGCGCCAGCGTGGTAATGGGAGGCGATGCCCCCAGCAGCGATGGCGGTTACTATGTGAACCCCACCATCCTTGCCAACGTGAACCCGCAGATGTCGGTCGTGCGCGAAGAAATCTTCGGCCCGGTCGTTGTTGCACAGCGCTTTGACGATCTGGATGAAGTGGCAAAGATGGCCAACGACACCTGCTTCGGCCTTGGCGCTGGCATCTGGACCCATGATGTTGCGGCCATGCACAAGCTGGCGGCCCGCATCAAATCCGGCACCGTATGGGGCAATTGCCACGCCATGATCGATACCGCATTGCCGTTTGGCGGTTATAAGGAATCCGGTCTTGGCCGCGAACAGGGCAAGGCCGGTCTCGAAGCCTATCTTGAAACCAAGACGGTTATCACCCTGCTTTATTTATTTTGGGGGTATAACAACAAGCCCCACAAGCCGTGGGTGTCGCCCGATGGCGAGACACCGCCCACGCGGGTCTCGACTTCGCTCGACACGAACGGCTTTTGCTTGAATCGGAGTTTATCCAGTGCCCATCGACCTTTCCAAGATCAAGGCGATCGACGTCCACGTCCATGCCGAGGTGTCGTGCCACGATCCAGAAGATCCGGTGATGGGCAAGTTCTTCGATGCCGCCAGTGCCTATTTCAAGGCCCCGCGTGAACGGCCCAAGATGCCGGAAATCATCGAAATCTATCGCGAACAGCAGATCGCCTTCTGCATGTTCACCGTGGATTGCGAAAGCGGCATCGGGGCCAAGCGCGTCTCGAACTACGAGATCGCTGAAATCGCCAACAAGAACGACGATATCTGCATCCCGTTCGCCTCGGTCGATCCGCACAAGGGCAAGATGGGCGCACGCGAGGCGCGCGACCTGATCGAGAACCATGACGTGAAGGGCTTCAAGTTCCATCACATCATGCAGAACATCGAACCGGCCAGCCAGATCGGCTACCCGATCTATGAAGTGATCAACGAATACAAGCTGCCCGCGATTTTCCACACCGGCCATTCCGGCATGGGCACCGGGATGCGCGGCGGCGGCGGCGTGCGGTTGAAGTATGGCCAGCCGATGCTGGTGGATGATGTCGCGGTAGATTTCCCCGACATGAAGATCATCCTGGCCCACCCGTCATGGCCATGGGTTGATGAAAGCCTGTCGATGGCGCTGCACAAGGACAACGTGTTCATCGATCTATCGGGCTGGAGCCCAAAGTATTTCCAGCCGCAGATCATCCAGTATGCCAACACGCAGCTCAAGCATAAGATGCTGTTCGGCTCGGACTTCCCGCTCATCCACCCGCAAAAGTGGCTCGATGCCGCGCGGCAGGTGGGCTTCAAGGAAGAAGTGCTGCCCGGCATCATGAAAGACAACGCAGCGCGCGTTCTCGGGCTGGCCTGAACCGATGATCCCCGATCCGGTCGATATCCGTGCGTGGCAGCGTCTTGATGATGCCACCACCACCTCGGGCCGGATCGAGGACAAGGACGTAGCGCGGCTGGCTGCGCTTGGCGTTGCCCATGTCATCAATCTGGCGCTCGAAACCCATCCCGAAGCTTTGACAGGCGAGGGTGATAAGCTGCGCCAGCATGGCATCGCTTATACGCACATTCCGGTGCCGTTCGATGCTCCGACCGAAGCGCACTTTGCGGCATTTCGCGATGCTGTCGATACCGCGCAAGGGCCTGTCCACGTCCATTGCATCATGAACTGGCGCGTTTCGGCGTTCTTCTACCGCCTGAACCGCGATCATCGCGGGATGGCTGAAGCCGAAGCACGCGCACTAATGGAGCGTCAATGGTCGCCCGATGGCGTCAATCGGCCCGAAGCCGAAGCCTGGGCCGACTTTATCAAGCCGCGCACCTGACGGCGGCAACCCCGGAGAGCGTTATGGCCTTGAAATACTATCATGCCGAACCGCTGGCAAATTCGCTGAAGTCGATGGTCCCCCTGAAGGAAAAGGGCCTCGAATATGAAAGCGTCTACGTTGATCTGCACAAGTTCGAGCAGCATTCGGACTGGTTCACCGCGATCAATCCCGAAGGCCAGGTGCCGGTGCTCGATCATGACGGCGTGATCATCACGCACACCACGGTCATCAACGAATACCTCGAAGACGTGTTTCCCGATGCCCAACCCGCCGACGGCCCCTTGCGTCCGCGCGATGCCGTGGGCGCGGCGCGGATGCGCTATTGGAACAAGTTTATCGACGAACATGTGATGAATTATGTTTCGATGCATGGCTGGCACCGCATGGTCGGCGTGATCGCGCGCAATGTAGAAAGCGGCGATTTCGAAAAGCTGCTCGAAAGCATACCCCTGCCTGATCAGCGCAAGAAATGGGCCACCGCCCGCTCCGGCTTTTCCGAGGCCGATCTGGCCAACGCCACGGCCAAGATCGAATATGCGGTCGACAAGATCGAAGCGCAGCTTGGCCAGACGAAGTGGCTGGCGGGCGATACCTATACGCTGGCCGACATCAATTTCTATTCGCATTGCGGGGCCATGGTCGAACGCATGTTCCCCGAAATGGACATCGCGCGCCGCGCCCCCCGCCTGTGCGAATGGCGGGATCGCGTCATGGCGCGTCCGGCGGTGGCAGAGGCGCTGAAAGGCGAAGACCGCACATTGCCGGGCCTGCGCGTCTGGTCAGGGGAAGTGCGTTAATGGCAGGTTTCGTCCTCATTCACGGGTCGTGGCACGGCGGCTGGTGTTTTGATCCGGTCGCACAATTGCTGCGCGATCGCGGCCACACCGTTGTCGCACCAACGCTTCCCGGCATGGGCGGCGCGGCGGATGAAATGGCCGCTGTCACGCTCGATGGCTGGGGCGAGTTTGCTGCGCAGCATTGCCGCGATTTGAAACAGCAACTGGGCGGCGCGCCCGTCATCCTCGCTGGCCATTCGCGCGGGGGGCTGGTGGTCTCAACCGCCGCAGAAGCTGATCCCAAGGCCATGGATGCCTTGGTCTATATCTGCGCCATGATGCTGCCTTCGGGCATGAGCCGCGCCGAGTTCAAGGAACTGGAAGGCCCTAACCCCGCGTTCGATGGCATCATCAGCAAAGTCCACGGCGGCATCGCCAC
>CAZSTP010000224.1:0-4687 GCA_964609325.1 uncultured Novosphingobium sp.
ATGCCGCGTTGCAGGCCACCGCGATGGGCTATCACACGCATGGCATGACCGGCGTAGACTTTGTCAAAGCGGGCGAAGTGCTCGGCTTGCCAGAGGGTTACCGCGTGGAAATGGCGTTTGTGATCGGCAAGCAGGGCGATGTGAAGCAATTGCCCGAGATGCTTCAGGAGCGCGAAGTGGTGAGCACGCGCAAGCCGGTGAGCGAGATAGCCTTTGCAGGGCCGTTCGCTCAATAGAACTCTGGGTCTAACGTGCAAGTGGCGCTGCCCGTGCGTTTTCGCTAGGGCAGCGCCATGCTTCGCATCAATGAACTGAAACTGCCGCTGAATCACGCCCCCGAAGAGCTTTCGGAGGCGATTTGTGCGCGACTGGGGATTGCGCCCCCTGCCCTGAAACGCTTCCAGATTTTCCGGCGCGGCAATGACGCGCGCAAGAAACACGCGATCCTGCTGACCTATGTGGTCGATTGCGTGGTGGACGATGAAGCCGCGGTGCTGGCGCGCTTTGCCGACGACCAGAACGTGCGGGCGACGCCTGATCTGTCCTACAAATTCCCGGTGATGGCACCCGCAGGGTATGACGGGGAGCGTCCGGTGGTGATCGGTGCGGGACCTTGCGGGCTGCTGGCGGCGCTGATCCTGGCGCAGATGGGCCTCAAGCCGATCATTATCGAGCGCGGCAAGGCGGTACGGGAACGGACCAAGGACACTTGGGGCCTTTGGCGCAAATCGGTGCTGCAGCCTGAATCCAACGTGCAGTTCGGCGAAGGCGGGGCGGGCACTTTCTCTGACGGCAAACTCTATAGCCGGATCAAGGACCCGCGCCATCTGGGGCGCAAGGTGCTGGTCGAATTCGTCAAAGCGGGTGCGCCGGACGATATCCTGACCGAAGCGCACCCGCACATCGGCACGTTCCGGCTGGTCACCATGGTGATCTCGATGCGCGAGACGATCGAGGCGCTGGGCGGCGAATACCGTTTTGGCACCCGGGTGGAAGATTTCGAGATCGAGACAGCGGCAGACGGATCACGGCGGATGCAGGGTTTGCACTTGTCGGACGGATCGTTCCTGCCCGCGCGCCATGTAATCATGGCGGTGGGCCATTCGGCGCGCGATACGTTTCAGGTTCTGTTTGACCGGGGCGTGCATATCGAGGCCAAGCCCTTTGCCATCGGTGTGCGCATCGAACATCCACAAGGCTGGATCGATACCGCGCGTTACGGGCCAAGCGCTGGCAACAAGATTCTGGGGCCAGCGGCCTATTCGGTTTCGCACAAGTGCAAGAACGGGCGCACGGTCTATTCGTTCTGCATGTGCCCGGGCGGGCGCGTGGTGGCCGCCACGAGCGAGGAAGGCCGCGTTGTGACCAACGGCATGAGCCAGTATTCGCGCGCCGAATTCAACGCCAACTCCGGGCTGGTGGTCGATATCGATCCCGATCGCGATTATCCGGGCGGACCGATGGCGGGCATGGCATTCCAGCGGCATTGGGAAAGTCTGGCGTTTGAGGCTGGCGGGCGCAATTATCAGGCTCCCGGGCAAAAGCTGGGCGATTTTCTGGCTGACCGGCCCTCAACCGAATTCGGCGCGGTGATCCCGAGCTATCAGCCGGGTGTGCATCTGACCGAGTTGAAGAAGTGCCTGCCCGATTATGTGATCGAATCGATCCGCGAGGCGCTGCCGGTGTTCGGGCGCATGGTGCCGGGCTATGACCATCCCGATGTGGTGATGACGGGCGTGGAAACGCGCACATCATCGCCGGTAAAGATCACGCGCGGAGCCGATTGCCAGAGCCTCAACACGCAAGGGCTTTATCCGGCAGGCGAAGGCGCTGGCTATGCGGGCGGCATCCTTTCAGCGGCGGTTGACGGGATCAAAGTGGCCGAGGCGCTGGCTTTGAAGATTTTGGCGTGAGCACTTCCAAATTCGACGCCATCATTCTGGGCGCGGGCGCAGCAGGCTTGATGGCGGCGCTGACGGCGGGGCAGCGCGGATTGCGGGTGCTGCTGATCGACCACGCGGATGAGCCGGGCAAGAAGATCCTGATTTCGGGCGGCGGGCGCTGCAACTTCACCAACATTCACACCGTCGCTGATCGCTATATTTCGGAGAACGCGCACTTCGCGCGGTCAGCCCTGGCGCGGTACACGCCTGCCGAGTTTATCGCCTTGGTGGGCAAGCACGGCATCGCATGGCACGAAAAGACGCTGGGGCAATTGTTCTGCGACGGTTCGGCCCGCGCGATTGTCGATATGCTGATGTTCGAATGCCGCGAGGGCGGCGTCACGTTTGCATTTGGCAAGCCGGTTTCGGCGGTGGACCTGACTGACGGCGTCTACCGTGTGACACTGGACGGGGTGGAGCATCTGACGCCTTCGCTGGTGCTGGCGACAGGTGGGCTTTCGATCCCGAAGATGGGCGCGACCGGCTTCTCACTGGAACTGGCGCGCAAGTTCGGGCTGCAGGTGGTGCAAACGCGGCCCGCGCTGGTGCCGTTTACATTGGGCGAGGACGAGGCGCTGTTCCGCTCGCTCTCGGGCGTTTCGGCTGAAGTGATTGCGCGGGCGGGCAAGGCGGCGTTTCGCGAGGCGGCGCTGTTTACCCATCGCGGGCTTTCGGGGCCTGCGATGTTGCAAGTGTCATCCTATTGGGAGCACCGCACCGCGATCCATGTCAATTTTCTGCCCGATAGCTCGGGCGACTGGCTGTTGGAGGAAAAGCGCGCGCGGCCCAAGGCGACGCTGCGATCCACGCTGGCGCGGCGCTTGCCCGAACGCTTGGCCGAAACGCTGGCCGAGCGGTTGGCGGTGGAAGGTGAACTGGGCAATTGCCGCGATGCAGGGCTAAAGTCTGCGCAAGAGCGGCTGGCGCGCTGGGCGTTTGAGCCGAATGGCACCGAGGGCTACGCCAAGGCCGAAGTGATGGCCGGCGGCATCTCCACCCGCGCGCTTTCGCAAAAGACGATGGAAGCGAGCAAAGTGCCGGGGCTGTTCGCGATTGGCGAGGCGGTGGACGTGACCGGCTGGCTGGGCGGCTATAACTTCCAGTGGGCATGGGCCAGCGGCAAGGCGGCAGGCGAAGCGGTTTAGCCGCAATATTGCCCCGCATCCGTTCGTGTTGAGCGAAGTCGAGACACTTGCGCGCGGTGTCTCGACTTCGCTCGACACGAACGGTCTGGTTTGCTTGTCGTCTTTTAGCCCTCGATCAGATCAAGGTAGGCGACAACATCATTATCGGTTGCGATGAAGAGGCCTGCCTGCACGTCTTCGGGCTGGGCGGCGGCCATTTGCAGCGCCTTTGAAAGCGGGGCGTAGCATAGCGTTTCAGCGCTGCCGCCATCATCGCCATCGCCGAGGTAATAGAGCCGGACGGTAGATTCATCAGACGTGGTGCGCATAGGCCAAGCATTGGCAGATTGCGCCGCGCGTGTCATCTGTTGGCGCTGGTACGGGGACGCACAAAACGCGCCCCCGCTGTAATCAAAGCCCCAACCAAGCGCATAACCCCGAAATGCGCCGCAGCACGAGCCATTCCAGCAAGACTATCGCTACAAGCGAAAGCGCCAGCAAAGGCAGGAATGCGGCAAGCAGGATCAGCGCGATCCATATCCCCTTCCCCGCTCCGCCCTCGCGCATTTTGGTAGGCGCACCCAGCGTGGTCGCCGGTTTGCGCCGCCGCCACAGAACGAAGCCCGTAACGCTCATCGCCACCAGCATCAGCGCGGTCAGCACGCCGATCAACTGGTTGGCGAGGCCGAAGAGCTGCCCTTCGTGCCATGCCACGCCATAGCCGACCACGCGATCAATCGGATGCTTGTCGGCGAATGTTTCGCGCGATGTTTCGCGGCCGGTGCGTGCGTCGTAGGTGATGGTGACGCGCAAAGGCCGGTTCTGCGCATCGGATCGGACGGTCCATGCAGGCACCGCCTTTTTGCCGAAGCGCCCCGGCGCGCCGGGAGGCGTTACCACGACGGGGAACGCGAGATGCTCGCCCTTCGCTTTGGCGACGACTTCGGTGAGAAAGACGCCTGCGGGGCCGTGGCCGGTGTGATTGGCGTGTGCATCAGACTTGCTGCCCTGCATCATCGCGGCATGGTTGTGCTCGGCGTGTTCGTCCTCCACCGGAGCCTTGCCACCGATGGTCCAATCCTGCGCGCCCTTTTGCCAGCCCATCTCGGCACGGACCGCCTTGAACGCGCTACCCCAGACATCAGCCCACGGCAGCCCGCTGACCAGCAGGACGAGCGCGAGGCCCGATACCCAGAAGCCGGTGACAGCATGGGCATCGCGCCAAGCCGCGCGCGCGCCAAGATTGAAGCGCGGCCAGACGACGCCAGCGGCTCCTCTGCCCCGTGGCCACCACATGTAAAGACCGGTCAGGATCATCACGATCGCCCAACTGGCTGCCAGTTCCACGATCCAACTGCCGCGCGGACCGAGCAGCAACTGCCCGTGAATATCATGCACCACCTGCATGATACGCCATTCGGGATCGAGCACGCCAACGACTTCGCCTTGGGGGGAGACAAAGACATCGCGCATCCCCTTCCCTTCAGGCAGGCCGACGTGGATCATCGCCGCATCGCCTTCAGCACGCGGCAGGCGATAGGAGTGGAAGATGGCACCGGGGAAACTCCCCAGTGCCGCTGCCACCTGATCATCAGGCGAAACCGCGCCGGTGGTGGGCAG
>CAZSTP010000225.1:0-4686 GCA_964609325.1 uncultured Novosphingobium sp.
GAGCGCATCCTTGCCGGGCACGAACCGCTGGGCGAGGTCGATCGCCAGCGCGGCTATTGAAGGGGCGGCATGACGTGCTGTCCGGGGCAGTATAAAAGTGCCGTACCGTGGCTTGGGATGGCGCGAACAGATGCAAGTTTCGTCCCGCAGATGGTGCTATGCAAGCAATGAAACGCACTCCGCTCCGGCTTTGGCCTGGGCATCAGACACAGGATCAATGGCACACCATGAGCACCGCGGTCTTCACCCCCAAGTTCATCAGCTTCGATTGCTATGGCACGCTGACCCGTTTTCGCATGACCGAGATGGCGACGGCGTTTTATGCTGACCGTCTGCCTGCCGAAGCCCTGCCAAAGTTCTGCAAGGATTGGGGCACTTATCGCCTTGATGAAGTACTGGGGCCTTGGAAGCCCTACCGCGATGTGATCGCCAATTCGCTTGAGCGGTGTTCGAAAAAGTGGGGCGTGGAATTTCGCGCTGCCGATGCCGATGCGGTTTACGAGGCCGTGCCAACTTGGGGGCCGCACCCCGATGTGCCCGGCGGCTTGTCCAAAATTTGCGACACGATCCCGCTGGTCATCCTTTCCAACGCGATGAACAGCCAGATCATGTCCAATGTCGGCATGCTCGGTGCAACCTTCCACAAGGTTTGCACCGCCGAAAGCGCACAGGCCTACAAGCCGCGCATGCAGGCGTTTGAATACATGTTCGATGTGCTTGGCATGGGGCCGGAAGTGGGCATGCACGTGTCCTCCAGCTTCCGTTATGACCAGAATACTGCAAGCGATTTGGGCTTTGGCTGCCGGGTCTTTGTCGGGCGCGGGCATGAACCTTCGAACGCCAATTACCGCGATGTGGAAATCCCCCACATCGGCGCGCTTCCGGCCGTGGTCGGCCTCTGATCGTGCAGCCGCAGTCGCTCTCCTACTGGCAATCGAGCACGCCGCCCTTTGCGGGCGGTGAGCAAGGCCGGGTTGAGGGCGAGTGCGACGTTGCAATCATTGGTGGCGGGTTCACCGGACTGTCTGCCGCGCTGGAACTGGCGCGGGGCGGCGCACGCGTTGCCCTGCTTGAGGCAGGGCGCATTGCAGGGGCTGCTTCGGGTCGCAACGGCGGGCAATGCAACGCCGGAACCGCGCACGATTTCGGCGCGCTGGCATCGGCGCATGGCGTGGATTTGGCGCGCAGATGGTATCTCGCCCATGTCGAGGCGGTGGAAACCGTCGGACGCATTGCGGCGCGCGAGGGCATTGATTGCGATTACACCCGCTGTGGCCGCGCCAAACTTGCCGCCAAGCCCGAACACTTCGCCAAGCTCGAAGCCGCCCATGCGCTGCTGCTGAAAGAGGTTGATCCCAACGTCCTGCTGGTGGGGCCAGATGCGCTCTCGGGCGAGATCAATGCGCAAGGGTTTCACGGCGCCTTGGTGCAGACCACCAGCGCGCAATTGCATCCCGGCAAGTTTGGCGTGGGCCTTGGCGAGGCTGCCGTGCGGGCAGGCGCGCACATCTGGGAAAACGCCCCGGTCGAGGCGATGGAGCGCGCAGGCAAAGGCTGGAAGCTTACCACTCCGCGCGGGCGGATTGCGGCAAGGCAAGTGCTGGTGGCGACGGGCGGCAACAGCCCCTACGCGCCGTTCGGCTGGTTCCGCCGCCGCATTGTCACCGTCGGCAGCTTCGTGATCGCGACCGAACCTATGACGGCAGATCTGGCGCATCATCTCTTCCCGACGCGGCGCAATTATGTGACCAGCCGGATCATCGGCAATTACTTCCGCCTGACCGCAGACAACCGCCTGATCTTTGGCGGCCGCGCCCGCTTTGCGCTGTCCAACCCCGCGTCCGATGCCAAATCCGGCCGCATCCTCGAAGCCAAACTGCGCGCGATGTTCCCGGAACTGGCGAGCGTTGGCGTGGCCGCCTGCTGGGGCGGGGCGATTGATCTGACGGCGGACCGTTTGCCGCGCGCGGGCGAGCATGACGGCTTGTTTTATGCGATGGGATACAGCGGCCACGGCGTACAAATGGCAACGGCAATGGGTGAACGCATGGCCCGCGTCATGGGCGGCGATGTTGCGGCCAATCCCTTTGCCGATCTGGCATGGCCCGCAATCCCCGGCCATCTGGGCAAGCCGTGGTTCCTGCCGATGGTGGGCGCGTGGTATCGCGTGCAGGATTGGCTGCACTGATGGATTTCACGCGCCGTGCCCTTATCGGATCGGGACTTGCCGTTGCGGGCGGGTTAACGCTGCCGACGGGTTCCGTTGATGCAGCACCCCGGCGCGGCGGTTCGATCCGCGTGGCGGGGCAATCGGCCTCTACCTCCGATACGCTGGACCCAGCAAAGGCCAGCCATTCCACCGATTATCTGCGCCACTTCATGCTCTACAGCGGATTGACCGCAACCGGCGCGGATATGATCGCGCGCCCCAAGCTGGCGCAAAGTTTCGCCAGTGCTGACCGGATCACATGGAATTTCACGCTGCGCCGTGGCGTGCGTTTCCACGATGGCGCTGAATTCACCAGCGCGGATGTCGTCTGGTCCCTTAAACGCCATGCCGATCCCGCGCTGGGATCAAAGATGGCCACGATTGCCAAGCAGTTTGCCGAAGTGCGCGCCGATGGCAAATATGGTGTGGTCATTCGCCTGACCGGCGCGAACGCCGATTTGCCCGCGATCCTCTCGCAATCGCACTTCCTGATCGTCCGTGCGGGTGAGGCCAAGCCTTCGGGCAATGGCACCGGCCCCTATCGCCTTGCACAGTTCAAACCCGGCGTGCGCACACTGGTGACGCGCAACGAGGAGTACTGGGTTCCGGGCAAAGCCTGGCTTGACCGGATCGAACTGATCGCGATCCCCGACGAGGTAAGCCGTGTGAACGCGCTGCTCTCGGGCGATGTGCAATTGATCATGTCGCTCAACCCGCGCTCTACCAAGCGGGTCGATGCCTCGACCAAGCATAGCGTGCTGGCAACGCCTTCGGGCCTCTATTCCGATCTGATCATGCGACAGGACCGGTTGCCCACCAGCAATCCCGATTTCGTGATGGCGATCAAGCATCTGGTGGACCGTCCGCTGATCAAGCGCGCGCTGTTCCGCAATTATGCCACCATCGCCAACGATCATCCGATCCCGCCGTTCCACCCCTATTTCAACCCCGACATCCCGCAGACCACGCTCGATCTCGACCGCGCGAAATGGCACCTTGCGCGCAGCGGCCTGAAGGGCGTGCGCCTGCCGGTCTATGCCTCGCCCGCTGCCGAAGGATCGGTCGATATGGCCTCGATCCTGCAAGAATATGGCGCAAGGGTCGGGCTGGAGCTGGCGGTCAACCGCGTGCCTGCCGATGGCTATTGGTCCACCCATTGGATGAAGCACCCGCTGGGCTTCGGCAACACCAACCCGCGCCCCACCGCCGATCTGCTGTTCAGCCTGTTCTACAAATCGGATGCCGATTGGAATGAAAGCGGCTGGAAGAACGAACGCTTTGACCGCCTGCTGATCGAGGCGCGCGGCGCAACCGATGAACGGCTGCGGCGCGAGATGTATGGCGAAATGCAAAGTTTGGTGCATGCCAAATGCGGCGTGGCGATCCCCGTTTTCATCACGCTGATTGACGCGTTCGACAAACGGCTGGGCGGGCTGACCTCGGTGCCGCTGGGTGGCATGATGGGCTATCAATTTGCCGAACACGTATGGTGGAACGCGTGATGGCGGCGGCGCAAGCGCCTCGTTCGGCTATCCCCGGCCTGTTGCGGCTGCTGGTAAAGCGCATCGCGTCCTCGCTGCTTACTCTGCTGCTGGTGTCGGCGGTGATCTTTACGATCTCCGGCCTCTTGCCCGGCGATGCGGCGCAAGAAACGCTGGGGCAAAGCGCAACGCCCGAACAGGTCGCCGCGCTGCGCCACGAAATGGGCCTCGATCGGCCGGCGCTCACACGGTATCTCGGATGGCTGGGCGGTATGGTGCAGGGTGATCCCGGCCAGTCGCTGGTCGCCAATATGCCTGTGGCCGATGTCATTGCCGAACGCCTGCCCAATTCGCTGATGCTGGCAGGCTTTACCGCGCTGTTTTCCGTCCCGCTGGCGCTGGCCATCGGCATTGCCTCTGCCATCAGCCGGGGCGGGCGGCTTGACCGCACGCTCAACGTGCTGACGCTCTCGGCAGTGGCCGTGCCTGAATTTCTGGTGGCCACAATCGGCGTGCTGGTCTTCTCGGTCAAACTGCTCTGGCTGCCCTCCATCGCGCTGGTCCATGACGAGGCGAGCCTGTGGGACACGCTCCGTTCCTGTGCGCTGCCGGTGTTGTCGCTGACGGTTGTTGTCGTCGCGCAAATGGCGCGGATGACGCGCGCGGCGGTCGCCGACCAGCTTGACAAGCCCTATGTCGAAATGGCGCGATTGAAGGGGCTGGCCTTCCGCCCGGTGGTGCTGGTCCATGTGATGCCCAATGCCATCGGCCCCATCGTCAATGCCGTGGCGCTGTCATTGTCCTATCTGCTCGGCGGGGCGATCATTGTGGAGACGATCTTCAATTTCCCCGGCCTTGCCAGCCTGATGGTCAACGCGGTGACCAGCCGCGATATGCCGCTGCTGCAAGCCTGCGCGATGATCTTCTGCGGGATTTACCTCGCGCTGGTGCTGCTGGCCGATGTGATCGCGATCCTCGCCAACCCGAGGCTGCGCG
>CAZSTP010000226.1:0-4683 GCA_964609325.1 uncultured Novosphingobium sp.
TATCGGACGAGAACGGCTTGCTGAAGCTCACGATTGCCGACGACGGCACGGGCTTTCCCGACCACCCCAGTCCGGTTCTCCCTCGCTCCATCAGCGAACGCGTAGCAGCGCTGGGTGGCCGGTTTCAGGTTGCCAGCACCGGTAGCGGGGCGCGCCTTGATATTGCCATTCACACCGGAGAATTTGCATGATCCCCGTTCTTGTCGCTGACGACCATGGCTTTATCCGGGCAGGCGTGGAAGCCGTGCTGCGCGGCACACGATTTTCCGTTGTGGCAGCGACCGCCAGCGGCGAGGAAACGCTGGCCGCCATCAAGACGCACAATCCCGAGATCGTGCTGCTGGATATCAATATGCCGGGCATGAATGGCGTTCAGGCGCTGGAAGCGCTGCGCGATCGCGGCGACAAGCGGTCTGTGGTGCTGTTGACCGCCGAGATCAACAATGAACAGTTGATGGCGGTCATGCGGGCGGGCGTGGACGGGATCATTTCCAAAGATGGTGCCGAAGACGAATTGGTGAACGTGCTGGATAAAGTCCATTCCGGCGAAAAAGCGATTGCCCCGGACTTTCTGCAACGTGCGCTCGACCTGACGCTAAGGCCCGATACCCAAGGCCCTTTGGGCAAGCTGAGCATCCGCGAACGCAATATTGCCGCATTGGTGGCGCGCGGCATGCGCAACCGCGAGATCGGCGCGAAAATGGGTATCGGCGAAGGCACGGTGAAAGTGTACCTGCACGCCATATATCAAAAGCTGAATATCGAGAACCGCACCGAACTGGCGCTGCTGGCGGTGAGCGAGCGGGACGCTTGAGCTGAGGAAGCAAGCGCTGGCCCCACCCTGATCCAGCGCCCTGCCAAACGCGCGATTTGATCGCGTAATTTCCTGATCTGGAAACAAAACTTCACACACGTCGCAGCCAGGCGCTGGTTGCGACTGATTGACAGCTTGCGCCACGCCCCTTAATTGCACTTGCGAATCATTTGCATTTAAGAGGCTTTATGAGATTGGTATCGCAGTCGGGCTTGCCCGCAGCAGGTCTGCGCAACGCGGCCGGCGTTTTGCTTTCAGGGGTCGCAGCGTGCATTGCCCCTGCCGCCGCCGCGCAGGACAATGACGGGCAGTTCTGGGCCGAGTGGCTTTCGCGCAAAGACCAGATCGTAGTTTCGGCTACGCTGACCCCGGTCAAGATCGAAGATTTGCCGGTTACCGTTTCGGTCAAGACGGCAGAGCAGATTGCCGACGAGATGGTAACCGACATCAAGGATCTGGTGCGCTTCGAACCCGGCATCAGTGTCCAGCGCCAGCCCGCACGCTTCAACGCGGCTGCCTCCGCCACGGGACGGGCGGGGAACGAAGGTTTCAACATTCGTGGCATCGGCGGCAACCGCGTGCTGATCCAGGTTGATGGCGTGCGCGTGCCCGATGGCTTCAGCTTTGGCGCGCAAAGTGCGGGCCGTGGCGATTATGTCGACCTTGGCCTGCTCAAGTCGGTTGAAATCATGCGCGGCCCTTCCTCTGCGCTTTATGGCAGCGACGGTCTGGCAGGGGCGATCAGCTTTACCACGTCCGATCCGGCGGACTTCCTTGAAGGCGGCCAGTCTGTGGGCGGCCTTGTCCGCGCCGCCTTTGCCAGCGCCGACAACGAGTTTGAAGAGACCGCAATTGTCGCCGGTCGCAGCGGAAACTGGTCTGCCATGGCGGCCTATACCCGGCGCGACTGGAACGAGATGGACAATCAGGGCACTGTCGGTGGCTCTGGTGCAACCCGCACCGCGCCCAATCCGCAAGATGGCCGCTCGAACGCGGTATTGGCGCGTCTGGTCTATGAACCTGCAGGCGGGCACAAGCTGCGCCTGACCGGCGAGTATCTTGATACCTATCTGTTCACGCAAGGCCTGACCGGCCTCAGCCCCACGGTAGAACTTCTGGAAGGCACCGATACCGGCAAGCGCAAGCGCGTCACGCTCGACTGGTCATGGCAGGGCGATGGACCGATCAGCTTCGCCCGCGCTGCGGTGTTCTGGCAGGATGCGCTCGACCGCCAGTTCACCGACGAGGACCGCACGCCGCTGGCCGATCGCGAACGGCTCAACACCTTTGAAAACAGGGTGCTGGGATTTGCCGCCGATGCCCGGGCCAATTTCACCACCGGCGCTTTGGCACACGAGCTTGTGTTTGGCGCTGACGTTAACACCACGCGCCAGCAAGGTCTGCGTGATGGCACGGTTCCTCCGGTGGGCGAAACCTTCCCGACCAGAGCCTTCCCGACGACGGACTTTATCCGGGCGGGGGCCTTCATGGGTGACCAGATCACGCTCGGCGGGCTGACGCTTTACCCCGCGTTGCGTTTTGACTGGTACAAGCTTTCGCCGCAGGCCGACCCGTTGCTGCCGGGATTTGCGGCGGCCGGACAGAGTGCATCGCGCGTTTCCCCGAAACTGGGCGCGGTGTGGAAGCTATCCGACGCAGTGCGCCTGTTTGCCAACTATGCCAATGGCTTCAAGGCGCCGGAGCCGGGGCAGATCAACCAGTTCTTCCAGAACCCGGCACAGGGCTATATCTCTGCCCCCAATCCCGCGCTTGGCCCGGAACGCAGCGAGAGCTTTGAAGGCGGCGTGCGTTTGTCGGGCAAGGGCGTCAGTCTCGACATAACCGCGTTCAGTTCGCGTTATCGTGATTTCATCAGTCAGGAAGTGGTTGGCGGCGGGTTCACGCCTGCCAATCCGGCGGTGTTCCAGTTCGTCAATCTCGACAGGGTCAACGTGCATGGTGCCGAAGCCCGCTTTGAGGCGCGCGCCAAAAGCGGGCTGCATGCCAATCTGGCGCTGTCTTACGCCCATGGCGATGTGATCGCGCCGGGCGATCTGCGCACGCCGCTTTCGACAGTCGATCCGCTCAAGCTGGTGATGGGTCTGGGCTTCCGCGATCCGCAAGGGCGCTTTGGCGGGCAGATTATTGCCACGCACAGCGCGCGCAAAGAGGAAGGGCGCACGACCGGGTTGTGCACGCCTGCGTGCTATCGCCCCACCGCGTTCACGATCCTCGATCTCGTTGCCAATGCGCGGGTGTTCGACGGGATGACGCTGCGGGCCGGTGTCTTCAACCTGCTCGACGAGAAATATGCGTGGTGGTCCGATGTGCGCGGCCTCGCCTCGACCTCGACCATCACCGATGCCTTCACCCAGCCGGGCCGCAACGCCAGCGTCTCGCTTTCCTACCGTTTCTGATCAACCACCGGGAGATTTACCGATGAACCGTTTTACCACGCTTCTTGGCGCGAGCCTGCTTGCGCTTGCGGGCACTGCAATGCCTGCGCTGGCCCATCCGCCGATCACCGCCGCACAAGCCGCCACCAGCTTTGAACAGGACCGCGCCGATATTCTGGCCATGGCCGGAAACTACAAAGTTCGCTTCGACATGCAGGAGGCGACGCGCTGGGACCCGGCCTATACCCCGCTGGAGCAGAAGATTTCCGGCGGGCACGAGGTGGTCCGCGTGATCGAGGATACGGGGCGCAAGATCGTGCTCCAGCACATTCTCGTGGCAGAGCACGACGGCAAGGACATGGTGATCAAGCACTGGCGGCAGGACTGGGAATATGAACCGGCCCGCGTGCTGGTCTATGCCGATCGCCACAGCTGGAAGTGGGAAGAGGTGCCCGAAAAGATGCGCACCGGGCGTTGGTCACAAACCGTGTGGCAGGTGGACGACAGCCCGCGCTATGGCGGATGGGGCCAGTTTGAAACGCAAGGCGGTGTGCGGCGCTGGCGCTCGAACTGGACATGGCGTCCGCTGGCGCGGCGCGATGCGGTGCGCAATCCGGTCTATGACCGCTACCTTGCGATCAACCGCCACCAGCAAACGCCGGAAGGCTGGATCCACTGGCAGGACAACACCAAGATGGGCCAGAAGGATGGCAAGCTCGTCCCGGTTGTGCAGGAATATGTGCTGAACACATATACGAAGTTCGATGGCTACAATGTGAAAGCCGCCGATGATTATTGGGCCGCGACAAAGGACTACTGGGCCGCCGTCCGCGCGCAATGGGACAGCATCGCGAACGAAAAGGGCGGTATCGGGATCGGGGAAGAAGCCTCGACCGGAACCGTGATCAGCGGCAAGCTGATGCAGCTGGCCGGCGACATTCAGGATGGCAAGACCGGCAAGGACAAGGCCATTGCCGAGGCGCGCAAACTGATTGCGGAGAATACGAAGAAGCTCGATTAAACGGAGACAATCCCTGTTTACGGGGTTTGTTCCTGCAACCCGCCGCCCAGCGCGCGGTAGAGTTCTACCATGTTGGCGGCTTTGACCAGGCGGGCCGAGACGAGCGACTGGCGCGCGTTATAGTAGGTGCGCTGGGCATCGAGCGGTTCGAGGTAATTGGCGATGCCTGCGTTGTAGCGCGCGGTGGACAGCCGGTAGGCTGTGGCGGCGTTGGCTTCGAGCGAGACTTGCGCGGTGAGGCGATCATCGATCGTGCCTCGCCGCGCAAGGGCATCGGCGACTTCGCGGAAGGCGTTTTGAATCGCGCCTTCATAGGTGGCTAGTGCAGCCTCGCGCGAGGCTTTGGCCGCTTTGAGGTTGTTGGCCGTGGCTCCGCCATCGAAAATGCGCTGGCGCAAGGCGACGTTGGCGGTCTTCTGGAAATCGCCACCTTCAAAAATCTTGAGCAGGCC
>CAZSTP010000227.1:0-4647 GCA_964609325.1 uncultured Novosphingobium sp.
GCCAGCGTCAAATACCTTGCCAACGATTGCGGCCCGATGGGCATCCGCGTGAACGCGATCTCGGCCGGTCCGATCAAGACGCTGGCCGCCAGCGGTATCGGCGATTTCCGCTACATCCTGAAGTGGAACGAGCTGAACAGCCCGCTGCGCCGCAATGTGACCATCGACGATGTCGGCGGTGCGGGGCTCTATCTGCTGTCAGACCTCGCCTCGGGCGTGACCGGCGAAACGCACCACGTGGATGCGGGCTATCACACCATCGGCATGAAGCAGGAAGACGCGCCGGATATCGCGCTGAGTTGAGGCATTGATCGGCTATCGCCGATGCCCACCCCCGACCCCTCCCGCAAGCGGGAGGGGGAAGAACCGAACGACCTCTGCCCTACCGCTTGCGGGAGGGCCGCGAGACTTGGTGAGCCGTAGGCGAACTTAGTCGCAGCGGGGTGGGCTTTTTCAGCGCTGCGCAGGGGCCGTTGGCGCAGGTTCGCCATCGCGTTCGCGCTTGAGGCGGGCTTCGTATTCTTTTTCGATCTGTTCGACGCGGGCCTGTTCGGCAGCAGCTTCGGCGTCGATCGTTTCGAGGCGCTTGGCGCGTTCTTCCTCGATCAACTTGCCGAACTGCACGTCGGGCGAGTTCTTCTTTTCGGCATAGGCGCGGTTGACGAGGTTCATCACGCAGCCGGTGAAGCCGCCAGCGCCCACTGCAGAGCACGAATTGGTGCCGAATGCGCCCACCGTTTCATAGGCGCGGACGCGCTGGCTCCATGCCTGATTGGCAGGTGCGGTGGGATTATCGCGCAAGGCCTCGGGAATGCGGAAACGCTCCTGCTCGTCCTTGCGGGCGCAAACGGTGATCGTGCCATCGCTGGAGGCAGGGCACGGATCATCACCATAGACGATGATCTGGTTCACCCGCTCTCCGGCAGGATCGGTCAACGCCGGGTCTTGCGCGTGGGCCGGAACCGCAAACATGCTGGCGGCAAGAAGGGCGGCAGGAATCAGGCGCTTCATCATCGGTCTCCGGTAAGCTTTGCCCGATATAGGCCCGCCATGCTGTGAATGGTAGATGAAGGCGCGTCTTTGGCTGAAGTCAAATCCGCTTGCTGGCCGCAATCGCCACGCGGCAGCCCAGGCGGATGGCCTGGAACAGCACCGGATAGGCGGGCGCTTTTTCCGCACCAGCCGCAAAAGCAGCGTCGCGGTGTTCGCGTTCATCATCGCGGAATTCGCGGATCATCGCGGAAAGCTCGGGGTCTTCATCGCCCAGTTCTTCAAGCTGTTCGGTATAGTGCTTGTCGATCTCGGTCTCGATCGCGGCGGTGCAGGCCATCGCCGCTTCGGGGCCGAGCAGCGCGGTGGCCGCGCCCAGCGCAAAGCCGGCGGCAGACCAGACAGGGTGCAGCAAAGTGGGGCGCACGCCGCGTTTGGCGATCAGCGCATCAAACTTTTCGCGGTGCCCCGCTTCCTGTTCGGCCATCGCGGCAATCTCTGCCGAATGGGGTGCGCGGTTGCCCATGACGGCAAGCTGGCCTTCGTAAATGCGCGTCGCGCCGAACTCTCCGGCCTGATTGACGCGCAACATTGAGGCATGTTTGACCACGATCAGGTTCCCTTTCGGCCCTTGCCGAGCCATGCGAATACCAGCACAGCACCGGCCATCGAAAACAGGAAGTTAAACCCGGCAAGGCTGATGCCCAAGAGGGACCAAGGGGCGACGTCGCAGCGGATCACCGGCGCGTTCATGATCGCATCGAGCGGATTGCCGCCCGCAGCCACGGTGGCGCACGACGTTACGCCCTCCCACCAGCCATATTCGACGCCCGCGTGAAAGCCGCCGATCAGGCCCGATGCCCCGATGCAGATAGCGGCGAGGATTACTGTCAGATCGCCCGCGCCTTTGCCCTTCATGGTGAGGGCCAGCACCGCCAGCACGATCGCCGCGATGTGCGGATAGCGTTGCCACCAGCACATTTCGCAAGGGTACAGCCCGAAGCCGTATTGCGAGACGAGCGCCCCGCCCATCAGTGCAGCAGGCACGATCAGGGCGAGCGCATAGGCGGCGTTTCTGGACTGGACCGGTGTCATGTCCCTGCGCTCTATTACCGCTTCAGCTTGGCGGCAAGTGCGCTGCGGGGCGCCGTGCGGCCCAGCGTTTGCACTGCGTAGTAGAGCTGGAAGTCCTTGATGTTCTTGGCCTTCAGCTCTTCCGGCGTCATCTTGAAGCGCGGATCGTCGATCTTGTCCTTTTCGAGATCCTTGTCGTCCAGCTTGATTTCATTGATCAGGTGGCCGCGCAGATCGCTTTCGCGGTATGACCGCATCGCGCGTTTGCGCAGATCGGGATCGGAAATCTGCGGCACGGTGATATCGGGATCGATGCCGCCTTCCTGCACCGATTTGCCCGATGGCGTGTAATAGCGCGCGGTCGTCAGCTTGATCGCGGTATCGCGGTCGAGCGGGATCAGCGTCTGCACGCTGCCCTTGCCGAAACTGCGCTGGCCCATCACCACCGCGCGGTGCTGGTCTTGCAAAGCGCCCGCCACGATTTCCGAGGCCGAGGCCGAGCCTTCATCGATCAGCACGATCATCGGCACGCCCTTGGCGATATCGCCACGGGTCATCATTTCAGCCGGATAGACCTCGTTATCGCGGGCATAGCGGCCACGTTGTGAAACGATGGTACCCTTGTCGAGGAACAGGTCGGACAGGGCCACAGCCTCATCCAGCAAGCCGCCGGGATTGCTGCGCAGATCGAGCACAAGGCCGGTGACTTTGCCGCCGGTCTTGGCCCTCGCCTCGTTCCACGCCTTTTGCACCGAAGCGCCCACATCGGCGCTGAAGCTGGAGACGGAAATGACCGCGACGTTGCCCTGAAGCTCCCATTCGACGGGTTTCAGCTCAATGATCTTGCGCGTGATCGTGACGTCGAACGGCTCATCACGGCCCGGGCGGAATACGCTGAGGCGGATTTGCGTGCCCGGAACGCCGCGCATCTGGTCTACCGCTTCATCCAGCGAGCCGCCATAGATCAGCTTGCCATCAAGGTGCGTGATGTAATCGCCCGCCTTGATGCCGCCCAGATCGGCAGGGCTGCCCTTCGTTGGCGCAATGACTTTGACCGCGCCATCATCGAGCGTAACCGACAGGCCAAGGCCACCGTAGGAGCCTTCGGTCTGGGTGCGCAGATTTTCGAAATCACGGGCATCCAGATAGGAGCTGTGCGGATCAAGCGTGGCGAGCATGCCCGAAATCGCGCCCTTGAGCAGCTTCTCATCGTCCACCGGCTCGACATAATTGGCCTTCACCCGCTCATAAACCGCGACCAGCTTGCCGAATTCGGGGCCGGAGCGCGCGTCAACCGCGGCAAGGCCTGCCGTGGTGACCGGCAGCAGGGCTACAGCGGTTACAAGCGCGGTGGCGCGGAAAAGAGGAGCCAGCTTCATCGCCCTTGGGGCCTTTCGCGAAGGTGCATGCATATGACGGTTGTATAACCGCGCGTGAATTAACGCCAGATGAGGTTTTGGGGCAGTGTTATCAAGTTTATCCGCCCACGCGCTCCAGCGGGTTCACAGGTGTGCCATCGCGGCGCAGTTCTACCGTCAGCACCGGACGTCCCGGCCCCGCACTGCCGAGTGGCGAGCCTTGGACGACTTTTTCGCCCACGGTTGCGCTGATTCGGCCAAGGTTGGTGACCAGCGTGGTCCAGCCGCCGGGATGTTCGACGATCACGATCCGGCCATAGCCGCGATAGGCCCCGGCAAAAGCCACGCGGCCATCGGCGGGCGAGACGACTTGTGCGCCGCCGCTGGCGACCAGCGTGATCCCGGTGGTGAGGCCCACCTCGGCGCGCTCGCCAAAGCCGGAAACGAGACGGCCCGAGACAGGCAATATCCACGCAAGGCCCGGAAGAGGTGGCGTCGCGGTGGCGTTTGTGGGCGAATCGACCACCATCAGCACTTCGCCGGGGCGGCTTGGCGGAAGGACAGGCCCCGGCAGCGCCGCAAGACGCGTGCGCATCGCGCCATCGGTTTCAAGCTGCCCCATCAGCGCGGACAAATCGCGCGCCTGTTCGGCCAGAGCCATCGCCCGGTCCGCCTCGCGGCTGGCGACGCCTTGTGCCGCGCGGCTCTCAAGCCGCTGTCGGCTTTCCAGCGCGGCCAGTTCGGTCTGGCGTTGTTTGAGCATGACCTCACCCGCCTGCCGCTCGATCGTGGCGAGGCGGGCGTCTTCCTGCAACTTGCGCCCGCGCTGGATTTCGGCACGCAAACCGGCGGTGCGGCGCTGCACTTCGGGCAGCATGGTTTCCATCACCGCGCGCAGATAGACCGTATCGCGCAAGGATTCGGCGCGGACGAGGCTGAACACCAGCGGGCGGCGCGCCATCATCTGCAAGGCTGCGGTCAGACGCACCACCGGCTCTTGCCGTTCGGCCATGCGCCCGCGCAGCTTCTCGCGCTGACGATCGATCCAGCCGATTCTCGCCCGTGCCAGTTCGATTTCGGCTTCGGACTGCTGGATGCGCGCCGCCACGGCAGCAGTTTCACGCGCGGTACGATCCGCTTCGGCGCTGGCGGCACGGGCGGATTGTTCGAGCTTTTCAGCCCGCGCGCGGGTTTGCGCCAGCGCTTGTCCGGCAAGGCGCAAGGC
>CAZSTP010000228.1:0-4584 GCA_964609325.1 uncultured Novosphingobium sp.
ATCAACGCCGACGAATCCGAGCCGGGTTCGTGCAAGGACCGCGAAATCATCCGCCACGATCCGCACAAGCTGATCGAAGGCGCGCTGGTGGCAGGCTATGCAATGCGCGCGCGCGCCGCCTACATTTACATTCGCGGCGAATATATCCGCGAGGCCGAGACGCTGTTCGCCGCCGTGCAGGAGGCTTATGACGCCGGCCTGATCGGCAAGAACGCCTGCGGTTCGGGCTACGATTTCGACGTCTTCGTCCATCGCGGCGCGGGCGCTTACATCTGCGGCGAAGAAACCGCGATGATCGAAAGCCTTGAAGGCAAGAAGGGCCAGCCCCGCCTCAAGCCGCCATTCCCGGCAGGCGCAGGCCTCTATGGCTGCCCGACCACGGTCAACAACGTGGAATCCATCGCGGTTGCGCCAACGATCCTGCGTCGCGGCGCTTCGTGGTTCTCGTCTTTCGGACGCGATAACAACAAGGGCACGAAGCTCTTCCAGATCTCAGGCCACGTAAACCGTCCCTGCGTGGTCGAAGAAGAGATGAGCATCCCGTTCAGCGAGCTGATTGAAAAGCACTGCGGCGGCATTCGCGGCGGGCGTGACAATCTGCTGGCGGTGATCCCCGGCGGATCATCAGTGCCGCTGGTGCCTGCGTCCGAAATCTGGGACGCGCCGATGGACTTCGACGGCCTCAAGGCAGTCGGCTCGGGCCTTGGCACCGCAGCGGTGATCGTCATGGACAAGTCCACCGACATCGTCCGCGCGATTGCCCGCCTGTCCTACTTCTACAAGCACGAATCTTGCGGCCAGTGCACGCCCTGCCGCGAAGGCACGGGCTGGATGTGGCGCGTGATGGAACGCCTGCGCACCGGCGATGCCGACGTCAGCGAAATCGACATGCTCCACAACGTGACCAAGCAAGTCGAAGGCCACACAATCTGCGCCCTTGGTGACGCAGCCGCATGGCCAATCCAGGGCCTGATCAAGCACTTCCGCCCAGAAATTGAGCGCCGGATTGCCGAGAATGTGCGTGAGGCGGCGGAGTAATGGGCCTCGTCTATCAGCGGATCAGGATTGCCAACGCGGCAAGGCCGGAGCTTGAGGAGGTGGACGCCAAGGCGCTCGTCGATTCAGGCGCTATCGATCTGTGCATTCCCAAGCACGTCGTCAACCAGCTCAAGCTTCAAACGCTTGAGCAGCGTGAAGTGACGACGGCGGATGGCAACAAGCAGGTTGTTGATTACGTTGGCCCAATCCTTGTCGAAGTGTTTGGCCGCAAAGCCTATACCGGCGCGATGGTTATGGGTGACACGGTGCTGTTGGGAGCAATCCCGATGGAATCGATGGACCTGCTGATCGATCCGCGTCGGCAAGTGCTGATTCCGAACCCCGAAAATCCGAACATTCCCGGTGCGATGGCCATGGGTTTCCAAAGTGTGCGGGGGGCGGGGGAGTGAGCACTCGGTGTTTGAATTCATCTTTCAGCAGCTTTTTGAAGCTTTCCCTTGGAAAGTTCAGCTTGGATGCTTGGTCGCATTTGTCCTGCTCATCGCAGCGATTTTCGGATACGGCTACTTTAATGGCGGGTTTTGAAAATGCCTAAAGTCAAAGTCGATGGCGTAGAACTCGAAGTCCCGGCAGGCGCTACTGTCCTGCAGGCTTGCGAGTTGGCCGGTAAGGAAATTCCGCGCTTCTGCTATCATGAGCGGCTGTCTATTGCGGGTAATTGCCGCATGTGTCTGGTCGAGGTGAAGCCGGGGCCGCCAAAGCCGCAGGCATCGTGCGCGCTGCCCGCGTCCGAAGGCCAGGAAATCCGCACGGATTCCGAAATGGTCAAGAAGGCACGCGAAGGGGTGATGGAGTTTCTCCTGATCAACCACCCGCTCGATTGTCCGATCTGCGATCAGGGCGGTGAGTGCGATCTTCAGGACCAGTCGGTTGCCTATGGGCGCGGTGCCTCGCGGTATCACGAGCACAAGCGCGCGGTGACCGAAAAGTACATGGGCCCGCTGATCAAGACGACGATGACGCGCTGCATCCATTGCACCCGCTGCGTCCGCTTCAGCGAAGAAGTGGCGGGCGTGGACGAAATCGGCGCGCTCTATCGCGGCGAAACGATGCAGATTTCGACCTACCTCGAAAAGGCTGCGGCGCACGAATTGTCGGCCAATGTGATCGATTTGTGCCCGGTCGGTGCGCTCACCAGCGCGCCTTACGCCTTCGAGGCGCGTCCGTGGGAATTGAAGAAGACGCTGTCGATCGACGTGTCGGACGCCGTGGGCTCCAACATCCGGCTCGACAGCCGTGGCCGCGAAGTGATGCGCGCCCTGCCACGCGTCAATGATGACGTGAACGAGGAATGGCTGTCCGACCGCGCACGCTACGTTGTCGATGGCCTGACCCGTCGCCGCTTGGACAAGCCGTGGCTGCGCCGTGATGGCAAGCTGGTTGCGGCAACTTGGGCCGAAGCGTTTGACGCGGTTGCCAAGATCAATCCGGGCGCGGCTGTCGCCGTGGTGGCCGGTGATCTGGTCGATTGCGAAACGATGTTTGCGGCCAAGAAGCTGGCAGGGGCCTTGGGCTCCACGCTGCTCGAAGGCCGCCAGACGGGCTTGGCCTATGACGCGACGAACCTTGCTGCGGTAAACTTCAACTCCACGCTTGCCGGGATTGAAGAAGCCGACGCGATCCTGATCGTTGGCTCGATGGTCCGTGATGAAGCGCCGCTGCTCAACACCCGCATCCGCAAGGCTGTGAAGAAGGGCGCCAAAGTGTTCATCGTCGGCCCGCAGTGGGACCCGACGTATGCCGCCACCTTCATCGGTGATGATCTGGCGGTCATGGGCAACCTGCCTGCCGCCGTCAGCGATGCCTTCGGCGCGGCGCAGAAGCCCGCGATCATTCTTGGCGGCGCTGCGCTGGGCAAGGGTGCGCTGGGTGCAGGGCTGGCCTTTGCCGAACAGTTCAATCTGGTTCGTGAGGGCTGGAACGGCTTCAACGTGGTCCACATGGCCGCTGCCCGCATGGGCGGGCTGATGCTGGGCTATGCGCAGGCCGGCGGCCTTGCCGATCTGGTTGCTGCTGCGCCCAAGATGGTGATCTCGCTGGGTGCGGACGAGGTGGACTTTGCCAAGTTTGCAGGGTCCATGATCGTTCACATTGGCCATCACGGTGACAAGGCGGCCCATGCTGCCGATGTGATCCTGCCAGCTGCTGCGTTCAGCGAAAAGGACGGCACTTACGTCAACACCGAAGGCCGCGTGCAATATGCCGAACAGGCGGTGTTCGCGCCGGGCGATGCGCGTCAGGACTGGACGATCCTGCGCGCCATGGCCGATGCGCTGGGCGTTTCGGTCGGGTTTGACAGCTTCGAGCAGCTTCGCGCCGCGATGATTGCCGAAGTTCCCGCACTGGGCACAGAAGGTCTGGCCGATTACGGCGCGCTTCCCGCCGCTCCTGCTGGCGCAAAAGCCGAAGGCGTGATCGCGGGCTATCCGATCAAGGATCGCTACCTGACCAACGCCATCGCGCGCTCCAGCCCGACGTTGCAGCGCTGCTCGGCAGAATTGCTCCACGGTGAAAGCTTTGCGGAGGCGGCGGAATGATGAATTCCATCACATTCCTCCCCCATCGGGGGAGGGGGACCATGCGCAGCATGGTGGAGGGGCACGCGCAGAATGGCGCTACGCTCGCAGGGTGTGAGGCGCGGCTTGTGCCCCTCCACCACCTGCGGTGGTTCCCCTCCCCGTGCCGGGGAGGAATAGCATGACAGAATTCTTCATGGGTCTTGGCCTCTCGTACGAGATGGCTTGGGGGCTTTCCACCATCTGCGGCATCCTGCTGATCGCGTTCCCGCTGATGCTGGGCGTTGCGATGATCATCTATGCCGACCGCAAGATCTGGGCGGCGATGGCGCTGCGCAAGGGGCCCAACGTGGTGGGGCCGCTGGGCCTGCTGCAATCCTTCGCCGATGGTTTGAAGGTCTTCCTGCAGGAAACCATCATCCCCACGGCGGCGAACAAGGGCCTGTTCCTGATCGCGCCGATCATTACCTTCACCGTCGCACTGCTGGCTTGGGCGGTGATTCCGTTCAATTCGGGCGCGGTGCTGGCCGATATCAATGTCGGCCTGTTGTACGTGCTCGCGATCTCGTCGCTCGGCGTTTACGGCGTGGTGATCGCGGGCTGGTCGTCCAACTCGAAGTACCCGTTCTTCTCGGCCATGCGCGCTTCGGCGCAGATGATTTCCTATGAAGTCTCGATCGGGTTCATCCTGATCTGCGTGGTGCTGTGGGCGGGCACGTTCAACCTGAACGACATCGTCAAGGCGCAGCAATCGCACGTCTGGATCATCAACGGCTTCGTCGCGAACCCGCTGCTGTTCCCGATGTGGGTGATGTTCCTGATTTCGGGCATGGCGGAAACCGCACGCGCACCGTTCGACTTGACCGAGGCGGAATCAGAGCTCGTTGCCGGTTACCAGACCGAATACTCGTCGATGGCCTTCGCGCTCTACTGGCTGGGCGAATATGCCAACGTGCTGCTGATGTGCGCGCTGAACGCCGTGCTGTTCTGGGGCGGATACCTGCCGCCG
>CAZSTP010000229.1:0-4516 GCA_964609325.1 uncultured Novosphingobium sp.
CGGCGATTGCGGGCAATTTCGTCGGCCATGGCGATGCCGGTGACGGGCCGATGGTCGTTGAGCGCGAGGACGGCTCGCTGCTGATTTCAGGCGCGCTGCCCGCCGATGCCCTGGCCGACCGGCTGGGCATCGAGCTTTCGGACGACCGCGAATTTGCCACGACCGCCGGATATTGCCTCTCCGTTCTCAAGAAACTGCCAAGCGAGGGCGAGCATTTTCACGATCAGGGCTGGCGCTTCGAAGTGGTCGACATGGACGGGCGCAAGATCGACAAGCTGCTGGTGAGCAAGCGGAAAGCTGCGGTGGTGGCAGCGGTTGAGGCGGACGGGTGAAGACACGTCTCCCCTTCTCCTCAATTCCGTTCGTGTCGAGCATAGTCGAGACACTTTGCGCATCGTCTCGACTTCGCTCGACACGAACAGGGTTCGGGAAATGATTGGCCAGATACAAAAAGGGGCGCCCGGTGGGACGCCCCTTTTTGTTTGGCCGTAATGCCGGAGTTTAGCGCGGCAGTTCGCTGACGCCCATCAGCGCTTCATCCACGGCGCGGGCGCACTGGCGGCCTTCGCGGATGGCCCAGACGACGAGGCTTTGGCCGCGACGCATATCACCGCAAGCAAAGACGTTTTCGACGCTGGTCTTGTAATCAACCACGTTGCCTTTGACGTTGCCACGCGGATCGAGTTCGACACCGGCTTGTTCCAACAGGCCCTGCTTGCGCGGGCCGACAAAGCCCATGGCGAGCAGGATCAGATCAGCCTTGATCGTGAATTCGCTTCCGGCGACTTCCTGCATCTGGCCATTCACCCACTCGACGTGGACGCATTCAAGGCCGGCGACATCGTTTTCGCCAACAACGCGCTTGGTCAGCACGGCGAATTCACGCTCGCAACCTTCTTCGTGGCTGGAGGAGGTGCGCAGCTTCAACGGCCAGTTCGGCCATGACAGTGCCTTGTCTTCCTTTTCAGGCGGCTTCGGCATGATTTCAAGCTGCGTGACCGAGGCCGCGCCCTGACGGTTTGACGTGCCGACGCAGTCCGATCCGGTATCGCCGCCGCCGATCACGACGACGTGCTTGCCGGTGGCGAGCAGCGAGCCGCGCGGGGCGGCGCGCAGTTCATCATCTCCGGCATTGCGCTTGTTCTGCTGGGTCAGGAATTCCATCGCCATGCGCACGCTGGGCAGTTCTGCGCCGGGAATGCCGAGGCCGCGCGGGTCTTCGGCGCCGCCCGAAAGGACGATGGCATCGAAATTTTCCTGCAAGCTGGCGAAGGAGACGGTGACACCCACTTCGACGCCGGTGCGGAACTGGACGCCTTCGGCCTCCATCTGCATCGCGCGACGGTTGATGTGCGTCTTTTCCATTTTGAAATCAGGGATGCCATAACGCATCAGGCCGCCGATCCGGTCGTTCTTTTCGAACACCGTGACCGAGTGACCCGCGCGCGCCAGCTGCTGCGCAGCGGCCATGCCCGCAGGGCCGGAACCGATGACGGCAACCGATTTACCGGTCTTTTTGGCGGGGGCCTGTGGTTCGATCCAGCCTTCTTTCCACCCCTTGTCGACAATCGCGCATTCGATCGATTTGATCGTCACCGGTTGATCGACAATATTCAGCGTGCATGCCGCTTCGCAAGGCGCAGGGCAGATGCGACCGGTGAATTCGGGGAAATTGTTGGTCGAATGCAGGTTTGTCAGCGCCTCGCGCCAATCATCCTCATAGACCAGATGATTCCAGTCAGGGATCTGGTTGTTCACCGGACAGCCGTTGTGGCAATACGGGATGCCGCAGTTCATGCAGCGCGCCGCCTGCCCCTTCAGCCCCGCAGGATCGTGCGGGATCACGAATTCGCGATAGTGCTTCAGCCGTTCCGCAGGCGCATCATAGCTGCGGTCCTTGCGTTCGATTTCGAGAAAGCCTGTTGCCTTGCCCATTGTAATCTAACCCTTATTCAGCCGCGACGGACGCAGCTTCGAGGCGCTCGGCCTCCATCTGGCGCAGCGCGCGCGCATAATCACGCGGCATCACCTTGACGAACTTTGGCAGAGCCTCGGCCCAGTTATCAAGGATTTCGCGGGCGCGCCTGCTGCCGGTGTAGAGGTGGTGACGTTCGACCAGCACGCGCAGACGTTCAGCATCATGGTAAAGCATATCGCCCATGCCATAATCATAAACGTCAACCCCGCGCTGTTGCGGACGGCCTGCTCCATCTTCTTCGTCACGCTCTGCCGAAACCGGCAGAAGATCGACCATCGCCTTGTTCGCAAGATCGGCAAAATTGCCATCCACGTCATAGACATAGGCCACGCCGCCCGACATGCCTGCGGCAAAGTTGCGGCCGGTCTTGCCCAGCACCGCGACAACGCCGCCGGTCATATATTCGCAGCCGTGATCGCCCGTACCTTCGACAACGGCGACAGCACCCGAATTGCGCACCGCAAAGCGTTCACCGGCAACACCGTTGAAATAGGCCTCACCCGCAATCGCGCCGTAAAGCACGGTGTTGCCGACGATGATGTTCTCCGCCGGATCGCGTTCAACATGCGCTGGTGGGCGCACGATCACGCGGCCGCCCGAAAGGCCCTTGCCGACGTAGTCATTGGCATCGCCAACCAGATCGAGCGTGACGCCGTGGGCGACAAACGCGCCGAACGACTGGCCCGCCACGCCCTTGAACGAGACGTGGATGGTGTTGTCCGGCAAGCCCTTGTGGCCATACTTGCGGGCAACTTCACCCGAAAGCATCGCGCCAACGGTGCGGTTGACGTTGATCACATTGCGTTCAAGGCGCACGGCCTGCCCGTTTTCCAGAGCTGCAGCGCTGGCCTTGATCAGGTCCTGATCAAGCGCGGCTTCAAGGCCGTGATCCTGCGTGCCACTCCAGTTCAGGGTCGTGCCCTCAACCGGTTCAACCTTGTGCAGCAACTTGGCCAGATCGATGCCTTCAAGCTTCCAGTGGTGGATCGCCTTGTTGGTATCGAGACGATCAACCCGTCCGACCATTTCGGCGATGGTGCGGAAGCCCATTTCGGCCATGATCGCCCGCAGTTCTTCGGCAACGAAGAAGAAGTAGTTGATCACGTGTTCCGGCTGACCGGTGAAGCGCGCGCGCAGGACGGGGTCTTGCGTGGCCACGCCAACGGGGCAGGTGTTGAGATGGCACTTGCGCATCATGATGCAGCCCGCCGCGATTAGCGGTGCAGTGGCAAAGCCGAACTCGTCCGCGCCCAGCAATGCGGCCACGGCCACATCGCGACCGGTGCGGATGCCGCCATCGGCCTGCACGCAAATGCGGCTGCGCAAGTTGTTGAGCAATAACGTTTGCTGGGTTTCGGCAAGGCCGATTTCCCACGGGCTGCCCGCGTGAGTCAGCGAGGTGAGGGGCGATGCGCCGGTGCCGCCTTCGTAGCCCGAGATCGTCACGTGATCGGCGCGGGCCTTGGAAACGCCCGCAGCCACGGTACCCACGCCCACTTCGGACACCAGTTTGACCGAGATGCGCGCGGTCGTATTCACGTTCTTGAGATCGTGAATGAGCTGCGCGAGGTCTTCGATCGAGTAGATATCGTGGTGCGGCGGTGGCGAAATGAGACCAACACCGGGCGTCGAGTGGCGCGTCTTGCCGATGGTCTTGTCGACCTTGTCGCCCGGCAACTGGCCGCCTTCACCGGGCTTTGCGCCCTGTGCCATCTTGATCTGCACATCGTCAGCGTTGACGAGATATTCGGTGGTTACGCCGAAGCGGCCCGAGGCGACCTGCTTGATCGCAGAGCGCATCGAATCGCCGTTGGCCATGGGCGTGAACCGCGCCGGGTCTTCGCCACCTTCGCCGGTGTTCGATTTGCCGCCGATGCGGTTCATCGCCACGGCCAGCGTGGTGTGCGCTTCCCACGAGATCGAGCCATAGCTCATCGCGCCGGTGGCGAAGCGCTTGACGATTTCGCTGGCTGGTTCGACTTCGGAAATGTCGAGCGGCTTGTCGGCCTTCTTCAGTTCCATCAGCCCGCGGATGGTCAATTGCCGTTCGGACTGGTCGTTGATCGACTGCGCGAATTCGGCATACTTGGCGGGCATGTTGCCGCGCACCGCATGCTGCAGGTTGGCGATGTTCGAGGCCGTCCACGCATGCTCTTCGCCGCGATTGCGCAGCTGGTACATGCCGCCGACATCGAGCATCTTCTTGTAGATCGGGTTATCGCCATAGGCCGTGGCATGACGGCGCACGGTTTCTTCGGCGATTTCCTTGAGACCCACACCTTCGATGCTGGTGGCAGTGCCGGTGAAGTACTTTTCGATAAATTCGCTCGACAAGCCGACCGCATCGAAAATCTGCGCGCCGCAGTAGGACTGGTAGGTCGAGATGCCCATCTTGGACATGACCTTGAGGATGCCCTTGCCGATGGCCTTGATGTAGTTCTTTTTTACATCCTTGGGCTCAAGCGGCAGTTCCTTGGCAACGCGGATCTGCTCCAGCGTTTCCAGTGCAAGGTACGGGTTGATCGCTTCTGCGCCATA
>CAZSTP010000230.1:0-4497 GCA_964609325.1 uncultured Novosphingobium sp.
GCAAGCGCTGCACCACGCTGGTGCTGCCGCCGGGCGAGACGCACTTCGCGTCCGTAAGCGGCTGGGGGCTATCCTACGGGTCGCAGTGGGAGGGGGAGGTAGCGCGCGCCATTCGTACCATCCACTGGATCGGGGTATCACTTTAAAGGCAAAGGTCCTCCACCCCCGCATCATCAACGCAGGTCAAAATTTACCATACTTTGACGCGCGATAGCACATCGCAAATCACAAGAAATGGGACGAAGCGGTCGTTCCCTACGCACTCATGCAACGACGGCTTTGAGCGAAAGCAGGCGTTCGAGCCTTGCGCAGTTGCCATCGCTGCCGGACCGAGGTTAGGCTAAAGCCGCAAAAAGGACAATGGCTGCAAGCAAAGTTAGCAACGATCGGAATGGCATTGCCGTGTGCTGCCCCCGGTCAAGCGCAGGCCTCAGGCGGCCGTTCTATCGGCCGCCTTCGGCCGTGGCCGGACACCGGCCAAACCCCAGGCCATTGGGTCCCGACAATCCCTCGATCGTAAGGACGTTTTCTCCCCGCAGGCCCAGAACGCTGATGTGATCGTCCTCCGCGTTGGATACGTAAATCAGGTTGTTCGGACCGCGCCTGACAAGGATTGGTGATCTGCCTGTCGTGACAAACTGCGGAGGCCCGCCGTTTGCCGGGAAGATGGCGATCCCCCCGTCGCTAGGCGAGGGCGCGACAATCATCCCGTCGGGCCACTGTTCGGCATAGATGTACTGGCCAGGACGGGGCGCCTCAAGCCGCTGCACGATCTCGAGATCGTCCGGGTCGAGCGCAAAGAGCGCACCCTTTGCGCTAGCCAGAATGGTGCCGGCGTTGGTCAGGAACAGCCCGCGGATGGGTGATCCGACATCCCGTTGCGCCAGCACGCTGCCGTCATCCGGATCGATCCGGCTGGCGCCGTTGGCACCGGCAAAGCTGTAGAGCGATTTGCCGTCCGCCGAGAAAACGAAATTGTGCGTCCCATTTGGCAGCGGAAAGCTGCGGAGCAGCTGACGCGTGCGCGTATCAAACACGAACATCTCATACCCGCCGGCCTCGGCGTTGACGAACAGTTCGCCGGTTGCGGGGCGCAACTTCACCCCATGCGGACCACGCGCCGGTGGCGGCAGGATGAAATCGGCGACACGCCGGGCGTTAAGCAGATCGATCTTGGCGACACGATCCCCCGGCGTTCCGAGGCGGCTGTCGTAATCGGTGATGCCGAACTGCGAGACATAGGCGGTCTTGCCGTTTAGCGTGACGGCGATCTCGTGGGGCCGCTCGCTGATCGGTATCGTTGCCATCATTGCACCGCCCGACGAGACAATGCCCAGTTGACCCGACGTTTCCTGAACGGACAGCACGCAGGCTGTAGCCCTTGGCAGGTGCGCTTTAGCTTCGACGGAATGGCTGAAAAGCGACATCCCCGACGCCAGCGCGAAAAAGACGATACCAAAAGCCAGTCGTGAGCGCATGAATCGGTCCCCTCCGTGGGCCATCTTCGTCTTCTTTGGGAAACGTCGTTAGCTGGGGGGGTCGAGGTGCGAAAGGGGGGGCGTGATGGCAGTTGGTATTTGGCCAATAGGCCAACGAGGATGCGCAGCTTAAACCTCTTGGCTGACGGGGATTGCGATTAGCGCTAAAGTCGCTTCGCGTTGGCTCTGCCGGGCAAGCCGAACTGGGATCCGGCAGGAAAGAGGATAGGCAGATGAGGGCAGCGGGCCTGTTGGCATCTGAAGCAGCTTCGGCGCTGCGTACTCGAACGCCGAGGTCGTTCGGCAAACCTAGGTCAGCCGAATTCGAGGGAGGTGAGAGCGAAGGTCCGCTCAATCGGGAGCGCGGGAGCTGCACCCCGATATAGGCGCATGCAGCCGAAACTTAGGTTCAGCCCGAAGCGCTCGGCGAGCAAGACGGCGGCTTGGTTCGCCTCCGGCATGTCGATCTGCACTTGCTGTCCTGCAATGGCGGCCATCAGGCTGTCAGTGATACATTCAGCAATGGAGGGCGTTTCGGCGAAGAGGGGCCCGATCTTATAACCCTCCCGACAGGGTCGGGCGACGCCGTAGCCAACCAGAGTTCCTTTCTGACGCAGGCCCATGGTGATGGTGCCGGGAGCGGCGATCCAGCGGGAGAGGAAAGTATCGCGTGATGCTGGAAAGAAGGGACGGTCGTAGGCGATGACCTCCGGCGCGTCGGCGGCATCGAGTGTCTGAACGGCAGGGTCATGCGTACCGGCGGCGATACCTTGGTAGCGCACGTCGCGGTAAGCGCTTTGGAAGCCGCCACGCTCGTAAAATGGCACCATTTCGAAGACACCGTCCATGGCGATGCCGGCACCCGGTTTTAGCCGCGCTATCAGTTGGTCACGACGCCAGCGCCACAGCGAGGTGCCGAGGCCTTGCTTGCGCAGGTCGGGGCGCATGATGAACAGGCCCATGAAGCCGAAGTCGCCACCGTAGCTGAAGATCGAGCCGCCGCCGATCAGCGTGTCGCAGTAGCGCATAGCGACGAAGGCGTCCGGATCGATGTCCCAAGCTATTTGCAGGTCAGAGATGCCGGGGTTCCAGCCTTCGGCTGCGGCCCAGTCGCCGAGCGTGTCGACCTCGATGCGGGTCATGGGGCCAATCGTGAAGTCGGGCGAAGGAAGCATGCGTTGGTCTCCTTCTTAAAAGGTGGTGGTGATTGGGCGGAAGGCGGGGGATGTGTGTTTTATGACTAAGCGAACTCGGCATTGATAAGAAGGATCGAAATCACGAAGGCAAGCCCGGCAGTAGAAATCCCGGTAAATATAGCTTCCTCGAACGCGAAGCCAAAATGGCTTGCGTGTGTCAAGTAATCAGCGAACGCGGTGACCGTGGCAACGAGCGCCGCTTTTGCAGTTTGGTATTGTGAAAAAATTCTGATCCGCAGTAGCGAAATAAACAGAAGTATAGTTGCTGATATGATGGCCGTCTTGAATGCGATGGCGAGATGGACCTTTGTAAGTGCGGTCAACCTGCCTTCCAGCATCCAGAATGTGCAGGCTATGTAGGCCGCAAAAAACCGGATGCAATAACCTTTAGCTATGGTTCTTATCGGCATTTTCCTAATGTTCCCGCGCGCAAGCCAGTGAGGATTTATTTGCCCCCCAACAAGGCTGCTTGCAAGTGACAAAGTGAGGCCCAGTCCATTACAACATCGTTTGGCCGCACAGCTCGCTGGGTTGCCGACCACCGGCCCTGGAAAGGGTGACACCGCCATGGCTGCCCTCCGGTTCCGCTTCGCTCCACCTGCGGCCAGCCATGGCGCCGGAGGCAATCTTGCACTAACAATCAACACGGACCACTCAGTAGGGGCCGGTCAATAACCGGACGTTTGCGGTGCCGGACACGACCGTTTCTGGTCGACAACTGCCTCTTTCAGCGGCAGCATGTGCGTGGAGATTCCTGCAAGAAGTGCCAACATTCGTGGCACTTCGGGTGGCGATCGAAAAGGGCTGCTCATACATACGGTGCCGCGGGAATGGTCTTTTGGCCGCGACTTTGGGGTTTGGGCGGTGCACCGTAACGTCTTGTCGTTGCCAAAGATGACCGGCTTTGTTTTCCGAGTGTTGGGGGTATTGCAAGTGCTAACAACCCTTGATGTCTGCACGATGCTTCAGCTTCAAATTGCTTCAAATGCGGGTTTGAACACATTTGAAGCGTCGCGAGCAAATGCTGCTTCAATGCTTCACTGCTTCACCACCCTATAGGGGGTGAAGCGTTGAAGCAGAAGCAAGCTGTCGGAGATGGAGCAAGGCGGCCAATCTGACCTCGAACCGCGGCGTTCAATCGTTCGAACCATGATCCATTTTCACTGATCGCAAAGTACCCGTCAAAGGATTACCAGTCATCGACAAAACCGATAAGATATGCCAGTTACACTTCATTATTCGATAAGTGGGGGTTCGCATGGGCGGCACAGCTTATGGGTGTCGCGGTAGGCGAGTAACGACTGACGATTGCGTGCGCATCAGGCTGCCCGACCTGCGACGCCTCGGCATGTTACAGCGGCACTGTATGATGCGGCAGTCGCTCTCGTGGCAGCGCGGTGGCTGCACGGTTGCCGAGTTGACGATCGTGAGTGACGTGCACTGCCTTGAGGTTATTCCGTGCCTGAAGTTTACAGGCTTTGCCCACGGCAGGCAGATCGACTGCCATGTGACGCTAACCAGCAGGCCGCGCCACTATGGCGGTGAGGAGTGGTACGCCCTGTGCCCTGTCACAGGGGCGTTGTGTAAGACCTTGGTTGTTGCGCCGGGACAGGCGCAGGTCACGTCTGTGCGAGGCTCTGGCGTGCCCTACGCGTCGACCTGCCAAAGTGAAGTGGACCGCGCCATGCGTACCATCCACCGCATCGGTGAGAGGCAGCGCACGATGTCGAAGTACACCCGCAAGCCTACGCGGGCTGCGCTGCATGAAAAGTGGGCAAAGGCGCATGCCGTCTACGATGAATGGGAAGAGCGGATCACCAGCC
>CAZSTP010000231.1:0-4458 GCA_964609325.1 uncultured Novosphingobium sp.
TGATCGGTCTGCGCCAGCGAGAACATCGAAACCTGCACGTCCTTGACCTGCCGGGGGCCGGCTTCATGGCGAAGCTGGCGCACGATTTCGGCAACGTGGTTCCAGCCATGCATGTAGGAACCGGACAGGATGCCACCTGCCATGTTGACCGGAAGCGATCCGTTCACGTCCATTTCGCCGCTTTTGCAGAAATCCAGCCCTGCGCCGGGTTCGACAAAGCCGTGGCCTTCGATGTGATTGATCAGGTGGATGGTCGAGGCGTCATAGCCTTCGAAATGCTGGACATCCTTGAGCGCGATGCCCGCCATGGCCAGCGCTTGCCGGCCCGATTCCTGAAATTGCGGGCGCAGCCGTTCCCGCACCAGCGTGTGCATCTTGTTGGCGGTGACGGCGCTGTGGCCCCATCCGCCAATGTCGACAGGCACATGCGCCAGCCCTTTGGCCAGGTCTGACCGGCGCAGGATCAGGCATACCGCGCCATCGTTGACCAGGCACAGATCGAACAAGTGCAGGGGCCGCACGACATAGCGCGAGGCCAGATACTTTTCGACCGTCAGCGGCGCTTGCATGATCGCGTTGGGATTGCGCATGGCATTGGTGCGCATCTGGATGGCGACGGACGCCAGATCAGCCTCGGTCGCGCCATAGGCCTGCTGGTAATATTGCCAGATCAGCGCCCAGTGCGCGGCCTGCGAACTCCAGCCCCAGGGGTGGTGGTAATAGTATGAACTGGGCGCGCCGTTATCGAATGTCTGGCCGCCAAACTTGCGCCCGATCGAGCGGGTGGCTGCCGAGAAAATCAGCACGACTGTATCGCATTTGCCATCGGCAATGGCCTTGGCCGCGACGGGCAATGGCCCTGCGCATATGCCGCCGCTGCGATCAACGATATGTTTGGGCTTGAGCCCCAGCATGGTGGCGGTTTCTTCAGCGGATGGCCCGCCGTAGAGATAATTCACGCCCAAGCCGTCGATGTCGTCACGCGTCAGACCGGAATCTGCGAGTGCGCGTTCAAATGCGATGACGGCAAGGCTTTCGGACGTGTGCCCTTCATACCCCGGCGCTTTGGCACGGGCAGCCTGATAGTCGTCGTGAAAGTCGCTCTCGCCCAGTCCGATGATGGCAGCCTTGCGGCTGAGATCGCGGGTGGGTTCGGGAACCTTGAACAGTTCCATATAGGACATCGGCTTGCTCTCCGTAACTCGATCAGGCGATTGCGTGCTGGCCCGTGTGGGGCAGGGCGTATCCTGCCAGCGCGATGAGCGAATGCCGGGCCGCAATATGCGCCGTCTGGCAGCGCACTGCGCCACCAGATCCGATGCCTTTGCGCGAAACGAAGGTTCCCAAGCCGTGCATGACATCGCTCATGCTCCGGGGGACTATAGCAAATGGCGGGGCTGCGAAAGAGCATTTGCACACAGCGAAGCGCATTAATGTTGCAAGCTATGGCATAGCCCCAGGCTGCATCCGGTCAGGCGTCGAACTTTACCAGACTGCTTTCGGTGCCATCAAGATTGCGGCCCAGCGCATAGTCGCTGCGGATGGTGGTGCGCTGCATCAGCCGGGTGTCGTCGGGCGCAACACCGGCGGCACAATGGAGCATGTGCCAATTGTCCCACAGCACCATGTCGTTCTGTTCCCACGTGTGGAAGTAGGCCTGCGCATCATCGACGCAGTAGCTGATGACTTCCTTCAGGAGGTCATCACCGGCAGGACCGCCCAATTCATAGATGCCTTGCGCAAAGCCGGGGGAGACGTTGAGGATCTTGCGCCCGGTTTCTGGCTGGGTGAACACCATGGGGTGTATCACGCGCGGATACTGGAAGATGCGCTCCATGATCTGGGTCCAGCTTTTGGCGCCGCTGACCCATTTGACATTCGCGCTTCCGGCAAAGCGGGCGTTGGCATAGTTGAGATCGGCCGAATAGACGACGTGGAGGTTTTCAATCTTTGCCTTGATGGCATCGGGCAGGCGATCATAGGCGGAAATCTTGTCGGCAAAGCCGGTTTGCCCGCGCCCTTTGGCCGGGAGCAGGTTCGGACGCAGGATGCCGCCACGGTTGATCCGGGAAAAATAGATCATGTCGGTATGCCACGGAATCCATCCGCCAATCACTTCGCCGTCAACATCATAGGCCGTGCCGTCATCTGGCAGGTATTTGATGTTGACCAGTTCGGGCAAAGTATCGCCAGACCGCGATTCCTTGAACGGGAAAGGTTCGGGCGGGCCGAACACGGCGCTGAGCGCCACTTGCATGGCCTGGGTGGATTCACCGTCGCGAAAGACGATCAGCCCTTTGTCGATCCACAGCGCAATCAGCGCTTCGCGGACCGTTTCATCCTGCAAGTGCTGTTGCTGCAACCCGCGGACGCAGGCCCCAAAGGCCAGATGCGGGGCCAATGGCTCGACAGAATACGGAAGCGCCATACCAGAATGTCCTCTTGCCCTGACGTGCCGATGGTCTGAACAATCTGGGTTCAGGCGCATCAGCCGATGTTGCCTGCTTGCTGCCAGATGGGCGGGGCGACGACAAATATCGTTTGGATTGTCCCAGACATGCTTTTTCGGTATACCAAGCGTCATGGATTTCCGCCTGCTTCGCTACTTTATCGCCACGGTTGAAGAAGGATCGCTGCAAGGTGCGGCGCGCCGGATGAACATTGCCCAGCCCGCCTTGTCGCGCCGCATCCGCGATCTGGAATTGACGCTGGGATGCACGCTCCTGATCCGGGGGTCACGCGGGGTCACGACGACGCCTGCGGGAAAATGCTTCCATGATGAAGCCGTCGCGCTGGTAAAAGCATTGGACCGCGCGATCCATAATACGCGGCGCATCGAACTGGAGCAGGACCGGCCCGTGCGCTTGGGGCTGGTCATGAATGCGCGCAAATATGCTTTCGTTCATGACGCTATCGAGGCGTTTCAGGTGGGGCCGGGGCATCTTGATCTGGCATATGTACGCGCGCCATCGGTTGATCTGGTCGAGGCGCTGCGCGATGACCGGCTGGACATAACCCTTGCTTATGAACGCCGCATCCGGTCCCCCAAACTGGCCGAGCGGCTGATTCACAAGGAGCGCTATATCGTTGCGGTGCATCCCGCGCATCCGCTGGCCAACCATGCGCCGATCCGGTTGACCGAACTTGCCGATCAGCCGCTGATCTGGCTGGCCCGCCATTCCGCCCATGATGAACAGGATGTGTTGATGCAGCAGTGCCGCCTGCATGGACTGGAGCCGATCATCCGCCAGCTTTCGGCCACGCATGAAGAACAGCTTGATCTTGCATCGATCAGCACAGGCCTGTGCCTGACTCCGGCATCGACCATCCTTTCGACAAGTCCGGGGCAATTCGTTTTTCGCCCGCTGACCGATTTCGTCATGGAACTGGACCTGACGCTGGGCTGGGTGCGCGAAGCGGCAAACCCGTCGGTCAGCGCCTTGATGGCGACGCTGCATACCGCGATTGACCAGCACCAGGCCGCGATCGTTTCAGGCACGGAAAGCTGGACCACGCTGTGCGGCCATGAGGTTGTCCGGGTGTCGGACGAGGGCTGATCCTTCGCGCCGCTGCCGCGCTGAAAAGCGCAATGCATCACAGGCGATGCAAAATTTGACATTGCTCAAGTCGCGTTTCGTCCGGCTGCGATAGCAATGGGCATTCTCCGGAAGGACCCATTCAAGGACCGCGCCATGGCTGATACTGCAAGCAACCCTTTTCCGATCACGAACCCCGCCCTGATACCGGCTGAACGGTATTACAGCGAGGCGTTCTTCAAGGCTGAGCAGGAAAAGCTGTGGCCCCATGTGTGGCAAATGGCCTGTCGTCTGGAAGAAATTCCCAATCAGGGCGATTACACGGTCTACGAGATTTTCGACCGATCGGTGATCCTGCTCAACACAACCGATGGCGTGAAAGCGTTTCTCAACGCCTGCCGTCATCGCGGTGTAAAGCTGGCGCGAGGCAAGGGCAATTGCAAGAACCGTGGCTTCCGCTGCCCGTTTCACGGTTGGCGCTGGGACGAACAGGGCAAAAACAGCTTCGTGTTCGGGCGCGAAATCTTTGATGAAGCCATCATCACGCCGGACCAGATCGATCTTGCGCCGGTCCGTGTCGAGTTCTGGGCAGGCTGTGCGTTCATCAATTTTGATGACGCTGCACCCAGCCTGCGCGAATGCCTTGGCCCTGTGGCCGAACGCATGGACGCCCGGCGTGCAGAAACGCTGAAGATCGAATGGTGGTTTGGCACGGTCCTGCCCACCAACTGGAAATTGGCGATGGAAGCCTTCCACGAAGGCTATCACGTGATGCAGACGCATCCGCAATTGTTCCAGGTATCGCCTTATGCCACCACGCAATTCGGCCCGGACTTTGATGGCAAGCCTGTCAACGAAGGTCTGACCGGCAAGGAAATGGTGCAGCACATCCTGGCCTTCCTGCACAATCTGAACGAGGGCA
>CAZSTP010000232.1:0-4457 GCA_964609325.1 uncultured Novosphingobium sp.
GGACTAACAGGAACTAAAATGCACTTGCAGCATTCCAACGGGACATGAGGGCTCCCACAACTACTGTGCTGTATGTCACAACGAACCGAATTCGTTGTTTTTATGCAACAGTCAGTGTGTTTGTCCACTTGCATGACCACTTTGGAACCGGTAGACAGACTGCACGACGTGGCATGATGTCGCTATAAGGGGAAACAATAATGCGGAAACTTGTCCTAGGCTTGGCCTTGGCCACGACTGCCATGGCATCACCGGCGCTTGCGCGGGATGGTTCCTGGTACGTCGAAGCAGATGCTGGCGCGATGATCGTAGAAGACATTGAGAACCTGACGGGTTCGGGTCAGCTCGGCGTGCTTGATACGAAGACCGGCTATGATTTCGGTGGTATCGTTGGTTACGATTTCGGCGGTTTCCGTCTTGAAAGCGAAGTCAGCTATCGCCGTGCAGAAGAGCAGGCATACCAGGCTCCTGGCGTTAACCTGACAGAAGCACAATTGGGCGGTGGCGCTGAAGCTCTCAGCTTCATGGTCAACGGCCTGCTTGATTTCGGTCCGGACGATGGCCTTCAGGGCTTCGTCGGTGGCGGCGTTGGCGTAAGCCGTGCCAAGATCGGCCTCCTGTACAACAATGCAGCGCGCAGCATTGCTGATTCGGACACCGGCTTTGCATGGCAGGCACTGGCCGGCATCCGCACACCCGTCAGCGACAATGTCGACATTGGCCTGAAGTATCGCTTCTTTAACCAGAACGGTATCGATCTGATCAATGGTGGCGGAAACAACGTTCGCACCCGTTTCCGTTCGCACTCGCTGCTCGCCACTCTGGCCTATAACTTCGGCGGCGCTGCCCCGGTTGAGGAAGCTGCTCCGCCGCCGCCTCCACCGCCACCCCCACCGCCGCCACCCCCGCCGCCCCCGCCACCGCCACCAGTGGTGTGCAACAAGGGTCCGTACATCGTGTTCTTCGACTGGGATAAGTCGGACATCACGCCGGAAGCTTCGACCATTCTGGACAACGCCGTTACCGCCTATGGTAACTGCGCCAGCGTGCCGATCATGCTCGCCGGTTATGCTGACCGTTCGGGTACCGCGAAGTACAACCAGGGCCTTTCGGAGCGTCGTAACACGGCAGTCCGCTCGTACCTGACCACGCATGGCATCCCCGATGGTTCGATCACGAGCCAGGCATTCGGTGAAGCCAACCCGCGCGTCCCGACTTCGGACGGCGTGCGTGAACTCCAGAACCGTCGCGTGGAAATCACCTACGGTCCGGGTTCGGGCATGTAATCTTCGGGTAAAACCGGATTTCTTGAAAGGGGCTGGAGCAATCCGGCCCCTTTTTCGTTATAGCCTCCGACGGACCTGTTCGCGGAGATTGATAATGAAAATGAGAATGGCTGTTGTTGCCCTTGCAGCATCACTATCGCTCGGGGCTTGCGCGACGGTTCCGCCGCAGAGCAAAGCAGACACGCTTGCCACAGCGGCGTTGCTGAATACGTCCGGACAGAGCGTCGGCGCGGTCGAAATCACGCAAAACGGGACCACAGTGATGTTTCGCGCCAATGTCTCGGGGCAGGCATCTGGCGAACACGGCATCCATCTGCACACGACCGGCAAATGTGAAGCGCCCGGTTTTACCTCTGCTGGGGGCCACTTGAATCCGGCAACGCATCAACACGGCAGTCTGAATCCTGCCGGACCGCATCTGGGCGACCTGCCCAACATCCTTGTCGGGCCGGATGGCAACGGCATGATCGAAAGCGTGATGACGGGGACTGCCGCCGATATCCTGGCCAACCTCTTTGATGCCGACGGAACCGCGATTGTCCTCCACGCCGGGCCGGATGATTACAAGACGGACCCGAGCGGCAACAGCGGTGGCCGCATTGCTTGTGGTGCCTTGCTGCGTTTTCCGGACTAAATCTTCTCTCCGGCCGCGCGGGCGCGGCGTTCCATGCCCGCTTGCGCTGCGGGATAGAGGCGTATGGCGGAAACAAGCAGCACCAGCCCGATGGGCAGCGTGGCAAATGTAGAGATTACGCCGAGCGCGAGATCATCCTTGTTGGTGGCTGAGATATAGCCCGCCGTGAACGGTCCCAGCGCCAGCCCGACAAGCGTTGTCGAGAGCAGGAAAGTGGCCGTAGCCGTGCCGCGCATGCGCGGAAGCACCAGCGATTGGCTGGCTGCGGCGGCCGCACCCAGCGCGGCGCTGGAAAGAAGCTGGCCGCAGAACGAGAAGATCACGAAGATGGCGAAGCTATCGGCCCGGAACGCGATGATCGTCGGGATCACCGGCGCCAGCAATCCGAACAGCACGACATAGACGCGTCCGGCAGCGATTCGCGCGTGGAGATAATCTGCTGCCCGCCCGCCAAAAATAACACCCAAAAAGCCGGAAAGCGCGCTGGGTGCGCCGATGAACCAGCCGAGTTCGGTTTTTGCTATGTCGAATGTGCGTTCGGCATAGGGCGCGGTCCAGTACGATACGGCATATGCCGCGAACGCGACCATGCCGTAGCCCAGAATGATGCACAGAAACGCAGGCGAACGCCAGATCAGGTCGAACGTCGGCGCGTCTGACGATTTGAGCGCACTGGCCCAACTGAACACAGCATAGACGCCAAAACCGACGAACATCCATTGCTGGCGTGTGCCCGCGCCGAGCACTGTGGTCAGCACCGTCACCGCAATGCCGATTACACCAGCCGCAAGGACATTCACAGCCAGTGCTTTAGGCCCGCGGCGTGCAGCGCCCAGCAGCGTCAGTGGCGGGATCACGTTCAGTAGTTCGGCGAAGAAACCCTTGAACGGGGCAGGCGAACTTCCGGTCGGCAAGCCATCGATTTCGCCGCGAACGGGCTCGCGGATCGTGGCTACCCAAAGCGCAAGAAACACGCCGGGCAGGCCCACGGCCATGAACGCGGCCTGCCAGCCCACCAACCCCAGCGGTCCGCCCGCAGGGTACGCCAGGTTCCATTGCTCCACGATCATGCCGCCAACCAGCAGCGATAATCCGCCGCCGATGAACAGGCCCGATGAATAGATCGCAATCGCCGTGGCGCGCAGCCGCTGCGGAAAGTAGTCGGCGATGAGCGAGTAAGCGGCCGGGCTAGCGGTCGCTTCACCGATGCCAACCCCGATGCGGGCCGTGGTTAGCTGCATGCCACTTCGGGAAAAGCCCGATATCGAGGTCATGATCGACCACAACGCCAGACCGAAGCTCATCAACCTTACGCGGTGCCAACTGTCCGCAAGCCGTCCCAAAGGAATGCCGAATACCGCATAGAACACGGCAAATGCGGTCCCGTACAGGAACCCGAGATCCGCGTCTGTCAGTGAAAGATCGCGTTTGATGTCGTTGGCAAGGATCGAAAGGATATGCCGGTCGACAAAGTTCAGCACATAAACCAGCACCAGCACGCCAAGGACATACCAGCTATAAGCCGAGGCTTCGCCGTTGTGGGGCTCTTTTGCGGCCCCTTCAACTGCTGCCGTATCGGGTTCCGTCATCAAGGCCTGCCTCTGCAAATCCTGCGCGCCGCAGACGACAACTGTCGCACACGCCGCAGGCTCTCCCATCCGGCAGAGGATCGTAGCAAGACCAGCTTTGTCCCGCATCCAGCCCCAGCCGTACCGCTTCTTTGGCGATTTCCGATTTCTTCAGGTGTTGCAGCGGGGCGTGGACGGTGACCGTACCGCCTTCGCTGCCGACTTTGGTGGCGACGCGGGCGAGCGCTTCAAACCCGCCGACAAATTCCGGGCGGCAATCAGGGTAGCCTGAATAATCCAGCGCATTGACACCGATAAACAGATCTTTTGATCCGGCAGCTTCTGCCCAGGCCAAAGCGAGCGACAGGAAAATCAGATTGCGCGCAGGCACATAAGTGACAGGGATATCGCTGCCGACGCCATCCTTGGGGACGGCAATATCGGCGGTCAGCGCCGATCCGCCAAACTGGCGTAAATCCATCGGCAAGATGATATGCCGCTCCACCCCCAACCGCTGTGCAATGGTTCTGGCAGATTCCAGCTCCACCCGGTGCCGCTGGTTATAATCAATCGTCAGGGCCAGAACCCGAAATCCCTGCTCTTGCGCAAGGGCGGTGCAAACCATCGAATCCAATCCGCCCGAGAGCAGAACGACAGCAAGCGGCAACGGCACGTCAGAGGGAATAGCAGACATCGCCAAAGGGCTAGCCGTGCCAGACTCGTAATGCAATGATTTCGCCGGACGCTCTAGCGGTTACAACTGCCCGTCCGTCTTGCTTCTGCGGTGAAATTGAAGGGCAGGCCATTATCGATGCCCTGCGTTTCAACCTGTACGAGGCGCGGGTTCTCGAACCGCACTTCGGTGTGGCCGTAGCCGCCAGCAGGGCAGGTATACTGCACGACCACCGATTTTGGGGTGTCTTCAATGACGAGCCGGCGGCACGTTTCGCGGGCGTGGCGGATCTGGAT
>CAZSTP010000233.1:0-4442 GCA_964609325.1 uncultured Novosphingobium sp.
CCCTTTTCGATATCCAGCGCATCGAAGATCAGCAGATCGCTGCGCTGCTCTTCCAGCCGGTTGCACACTTGCACGATCCAGCCGTCTCCCTCTGCGGCATCTGCAGAGCGTGGTACGAAGCATGGCTCTTGCAGCGAAGAGACCGGCCCGCACCACCAGTGCTGTTCGCGGCCGCTCTCGAAGTCCTTGAGGAACAGGCAGTTCATCAGCAACCCGCCCGCACTGCCGCCGCGCAATTCCACGGGGCGCTTCATGTCCATCTCAAGGAACCAGCCATAGCGGTTCTTCTGTCCGGCAAAGCGATCATCGATGCGCGGGAATTCCGATGCCGTGTCCGATAGCCTGACGATCTCGGCAAAATCCTCGCTGTTGCTGGCCATGTCGACCACCCAATCGGTGGGATAGCTCATCGCTTCGCGCCCGTTGAACGGGGCACCGTGCACGTCGGGGAAGAACGGGAACATGTTGTTCTTGGCCTCGCACGTCACGAAGTGGACTTTGCTGCCGTCCTGCCAGGCGTTGAGCACGTGGCTGGCGAAGCAATTGTCACGGGTAAACCAGCGAATATCGGCCTGGGTTACGCCATCGCGGCGCGGGATAATGCCCAGATGCACCGGCATCGTCGTATCAAAGCCGAAGTGCGGCATGCCCTTTTCCAGCCGTTCCCAACTGCCGATCGAAGGCACGATGTGCAGCACAAGGTAATCTTCGGTCATGCCGAAATCATGCATCATGCAATAGTAGGGGGCCTTGAACCACACTTCGCGGATCAGCTCGCCATCGGGGCCGATTTCCATATAGGTCACATCATCGGTGCACAGCCCGCTGGCGGCATAGCCGATGGCGACCATGTTTCCGGTCTTGGGGTCGATCTTGGGGTGCGCGGTAAAGGTCTGGCCGGTCATCTTGCCGCCGAACTTTTCAAAGCCGAACGTTTCCATCGTCGCCGGGTCCATGGTCAGCGCGGGGCCGTCTTCCTTCATCGCCCACAGCTTTCCGGCAAAGATGAATGCGTTGGTATTGGCGGTTGATCGCACCTCGCCCTTCACGCTGTCATCGTCGGTCAAGGGGTTGCGATAATTGCCGAACAGGGCCTTTCCGGCCTCGTTTTCCAGCTTCCATTTGTCGGTCCTGGCCCAGCGCTGGCGGAAGTCCACCTGGCCATCGTGGATGTGGAATCGGGTGATCATGCCATCGCCGTTGAACGCGATATCGTCACCCATTCGGGGAGGAAACTGCGGGTCGGGCTGGACGCGATAGAAAGCGCCGTTTAACCCTTGCGGAATCGTGCCTTCGTGGGCCAGATCGGCGATGTCCGCTTCGATCCGCGAGGGTGTGTTGAAACCCGTAAAGCTTGGGGTGTCTGGAAATTGTGCCATGTCATCCTCCTTGCGATATTGTATGTATTGCTAACAATTAAACAAGCGTATTCAGGGACAGGTCATTGATCAGAGACAAATTCCCCGACGCGATCGCACCGCTCGGCCACACTGACGAAGCGGCAATCGGCGCGATCAACGAGATTCTGGGGTTCCACATCCGTCTCGCGCATGGGGCTTGCCTGCGCCATTTCACGGAAACCTTCACCGATCTTGATCTGACGCAGAAGCAGGTTTCGGTCTTGTGGCTGGTCGATGATCACCCCGGCATCGCGCAAACCGATCTGGCGCAGCGCCTGCGGATGGACCGCGCCACCACGATGGCGATCATCAACCGCTTGCAGGCCAAGCATTTTCTGCGGCGGGACCGGTCTGACAAGGACGGACGAAAGCAGGCGTTGCACCTCCAGCCTGAAGGCATCGAAATGCTCGCCAAAGCCAAACGCGCGATTGGCGAGCATGAGGCATGGGTCAAAAGCCGCTTCTCGGATAAGGAAGTGCGGCAATTGATCGAACTGCTTTCCAGAATTCACGAATAAGTTATAAGCCATAGCAATAAGCTTTCGGATGAGGATAAGGATCGCATGTCACAAACCCCGCGCGAGGTGATCGAGCAGACGCCGATGGGCGCTCGCCAATGGATCGTGGTGGTCCTGATGGTGCTGTTGAACGCGCTTGACGGGTTTGACGTGCTGTCGAGCGCCTTTGCCGCGCCGGGGATCACCGCCGATTGGGGCATTGCCCGCCCGGCGCTGGGCGTGGTGCTTTCGGCCGAACTGCTCGGCATGGGCTTCGGTTCCGTGCTGCTGGGCGGGGCGGCAGACCGGTATGGCCGCAAATTTACCATGCTTGGCTGCCTCGTGCTGATGGCGATTGGCATGTATCTGGCGAGCATCGCAGCGTCGGTTCAGCCGATGGTTGCCTACCGGTTCCTCACCGGCATCGGCATCGGCGGGATGCTTACCACCACCAACGCGGTGGTCGCCGAAAGCACCAACAGCCGTTGGCGCGCTGTCGCCATCGCGGTTTATGTGGCGGGCTATCCGCTGGGCGCGATTGTCGGCGGAATTGCGGCATCGGAATGGCTGCTGCCCACCTACAGCTGGCACGCGGTGTTTCTGTTCGGCGCGGTGGTGACCGCAGTGTTGATCCCGGTCATTATGGTGCTGGTGCCCGAAACGGCGGCCTATCTGGCGACGAAGCGCGATCTGGCGGGCGTGAACCGCACGCTCGCCGCTTTCGGCAAGCCTGGCATCAGCGATCTGCCGGTGATCGTAGCGGGCACCGTCAAGCCGCGCGTAACCGATATCCTGTCCAACCCCAAACTGCGCCCGGTCACCCTGCTGTTGGCGTTCGGCTACACATTCCACTGCATCACTTTCTATTACATCCTGAAGTTTGGTGTGCAGATCGTGTCCGATTATCCGCCGGGCTATCCTCCATCGCAGGCGGCCACGGTGCTGACCTACGCCAACGTTGGTGGTTTCTTGGGCAGCGCGCTTTTCGGCTTTGTGATGGCGCGGCTGGGGGTCAGGTGGCCGACCGCGCTGATGTTGCTGATCGGCGCGATGATGGTGGCCTGGTTCGGCACCGGGCGTGATACGCTGACAGCGTGGCAAATGGCGACGATGATCGCCGGTTTCTTCACCAATGCGGCGATCAGCGGCTATTATGCGGCCTTCGCGCGCGGCTTCCCGGCTTATGCGCGCGCAACCGGCACAGGTTTCGCGCTGGGCGTCGGGCGGTTGGGCGCTGCGGGCAGTCCGTTGCTGGCGGGCGCCCTGTTCGGCTGGTTGGGAGATGACCAACTGCTGACGGTGTCGATCATCATGGCGATGGGCTCGGTTGTCAGCCTCGCACTGTTTCTGATGCTGCCCGAGCGCGATGGCGACGACGTGATGGCGGAACAGCTGGTGAAGTAGGATCACGTCATCAGAGGCCGTTACCCCGTGAAGATCAGCGGCGCTCTTGCTGCTAATGCTGCGCAAGGAGCTTTAACGCCACCTTTGTCCGCAGGGTGGTTGAGTGCAGAGCAATTTCATCCGAAGGTAGCCCGGACATGATCCGGGGACCTTCGATGACCAAGCCGTTCGCTCTTCTCGCCTGCGCTGCCTTGCTTGTGGCTGCCGCTCCGCCACGCAGCCCCGAAGCGATTGCCGACGCGGCATTGAAAGCCGCGCCCGTGTTCGATGGCCACAACGATGTGCCCGAACAATTGCGCGAACGCCGCAAGGACATCCTCGAAGGCTTCGACTTTCGCGATACGCGCAATACTGCCGATGCCAAAACCGGCCAGGCGGCGATGATGACCGACCTTGCCCGCATGAAAACGGGCAAAGTAGGTGCGCAATTCTGGTCGGTCTATGTCTCGGCAAACCTGCCCGAACCGCAGGCGGTGCAGGCCACGCTTGAGCAGATTGACGTCACGCGCCGCCTGATCGCAGCCTATCCGCAAGACTTGCAACTGTGCACCGACAGCGACTGCGTGATCGCCGCGCAAAAGGCGGGGCGCGTTGCCTCGCTGATCGGGATGGAAGGCGGGCACTCGATCGGCGGTTCGCTCGCCGTGCTGCGCCAGATGCATGCGCTTGGCGCGCGCTACATGACGCTCACCCACTTCAAGAACACCGCATGGGCCGATAGCGGCACCGATGCGCCGGTGCATGACGGGCTGACCCCGTTCGGCGTCACCGTCGTGCGTGAAATGCAGCGGCTCGGCATGCTGGTCGATCTGGCGCATGTGAGCGAGGCGACAATGGCCGATGCGCTGGCGACAAACGGCCCGCCGGTGATCGTCAGCCATTCCAACGCCCGCGCGATCAATGGCCACGCGCGCAACATCTCCGATGCCACGCTCAAGCTGATCGGTGCGAACGGCGGGGTCGTGATGGTCAATTTCTATCCGGTCTATGTGGTGGAGGCTGCGCGTGTCTGGGCGGCCTCGCGCGATGCGGAACAGGCGCGGTTCAAGGCGCTCCATCGCGGTGATCCTGCCGCCGCCGATGCCGCGCTGGCCGCGTGGGACAAGGCCAATCCCATGCCGCGCGGCAGCGTAAAGGACGT
>CAZSTP010000234.1:0-4394 GCA_964609325.1 uncultured Novosphingobium sp.
GTCACCGGCGAGCGCGACTGTCCGCCTGAAGATTGCGGCGGCATCCCTGGTTTCTACGAGTTGCTTGAAGTACGGGACGACCCTAAGCACCCCGACCATGTGGACGCCGCAGAATGGCTCGATGGCTATGACCCTGAAGAACTGGACGTGTTCCCGATCGAGGTAGCGCTTGGTCGTATTGCCGCCCGCCGCAACGCGGCCGCCAAGCGTATCATGAAGCCAGCGAATGATTGATCACGTTTGGCGCAGTTTGAACTGTTCAGCTTGAAGCCACTCATCGAGCTTGGACCATCGACGGCGTCCTGACTCATTTTTAACGGCGATCGCGATTGCTTTGCGTTGCCCTACCAGGATCACCAACTTCTTCCCCCGGGTGAGGCCGGTGTAGAGCAGGTTACGCTGCAACATGGCATAGTGCTGGGTCATCACCGGGATCACGACGGCCGGGTATTCCGATCCCTGGCTCTTGTGGATCGTTGCGGCGTAGGCAGGTACGAGCGTGTCGAGTTCTCCGAACAGGTAGCTGACCTCGCGGCCATCGAAGTCGACGGTCAACTCGCCTTCGGAAGTATCCACTGTCTGAATGTAGCCGATGTCACCGTTGAAAACGTCCTTGTCGTAGTCGTTCTCGATCTGCATCACCTTGTCGCCGGGGGCAAAGGTCCAGCCAAAACGTTCGACTTTGGCCGCCGGATTGGGGTTCAAAGCGGCCTGAAGCTCGATGTTGAGCGATCGCGCGCCAACGCCGCCGCGGTTCATCGGGCACAGCACCTGAATGTCGCGGATCGGATCAAGCCCAAACTTGCGCGGTATATGCTTGCCGACGATATTGATTATCTTTGGCACAGCATCTTCGGGATCGTCTGCTGGGATGAAGTAGAAGTCGGTTTCGCCATCGGCCTTGCCCAGATTAGGAATTTGCCCTTGATTGATCTGGTGCGCGGTGGTGATGATCCTGCTTTGCGCGGCCTGCCTGAACACTTCGGTCAGCCGCACAACTGGCACAGTTCCAGAGCCAATGATGTCAGCCAGCACCTGTCCCGGCCCGACTGATGGGAGCTGGTCGATGTCGCCAACGATTAGCAGCGCGGCGTTGTCAGGTATGGCATTGACCAGCGACTGCATCAGCATGACGTCGACCATCGAGCTTTCGTCGACCACGAGCAGATCACATTCGAGGGGGTTCTCCTGATCCCGTTTGAACCCGAACCCCTTGGGATCAAATTCCAGCAGGCGGTGTATGGTCTTGGCCTCCATTCCGGTGGCTTCGGTCATCCGTTTGGCGGCTCGGCCTGTGGGCGCACACAGGAGCAACTGAACCCCCTTGGCAGCGAGGATCCGCAGGATGGCATTGACGATGGTCGTCTTGCCCACACCCGGCCCGCCAGTAATCACCGTCATCTTTGAGCGCAGGGCAAGGCTAATGGCTTCGCGCTGACTGGGGGCAAGCGTTAGAGACGTGCGATTTTCAATCCACGGCAGGGCTTTTTCAGGATCTATCGCGGGCCACGGCAAAGTTCCTGTCAGCAGGGTTTTCAGCCGCTCTGCGATCTTTTTCTCGGCATGATAGAGACCGCCGAGGAAGATACATTCCCTCTCGCCCACCGTATCCACAATCACCGTGCCGCCCGCCAGTTCCAGTTCGAGCGCGGTGGTGATCAAGCCGCGATCGACTTCCAGCAGCTTTTCAGCGAGGTCTTGCAATTCGGCGACAGGCAGGCCGCAATGGCCCTGGCCCATGGCCTCGGTTAGCGCATAGGATATCCCCGCGCAAAGCCGCACCATGGCGGTTTTCTCAATGCCCAGCTTCTCAGCGATGGTGTCAGCAGTCCGAAAGCCGATGCCGCGGATATCGCGCGCTAGCCGGTAAGGGTTGTCGCTCATGATCTGAACGGCATCCACTCCATAGGTCTTGAATATCCGCACGGCGCGGGCCGTGCCGACGGTGTGGCTGTGCAAGAACACCATGATTTCACGGATCACCTTCTGATCCGCCCAGGCAGAAGTGATCTTCGCCGCGCGCAGGGGGCCGATACCTGTGACTTCCCTTAGCCGCTCCGGGCTTGCCTCGATCACGTCGAACACCTCTTTTCCGAACATTTGGACGAGCCGTTTGGCATAAGCCGGGCCAATGCCTCGGATCATCCCCGATCCCAGATACTTCTCGATGCCCTCGATCGAGGAAGGTTCGGACGTTTTGAGGAACCGCGCTTTGAACTGCAGGCCATGATTGCGGTCATTGGTCCACTCGCCGGTTGCCGTGATCCACTCACCGGCCGCAATCATCGCTGCATGACCGATCGTTGTTACCAGATCGCGGTGACCGCGCGCTTTAACCCGCAGGACACAAAAGCCACTTTCCTCGCTGTGAAAGGTGACCCGTTCAACATTGCCGACAAGTACTTCAGAGGGTAGCGGCGAATGCTGGTTCATCGCAGGCGCCGCGGCTCCTCGACTTCCTCGGCATCCTCAGTCGATGCGTGCACCTCTTCACGAATAATCTTTTCGGTGATTTCGAGCAGGTGGGCAGTAAGCGCGTCGCTCAGTTCTTCAAATTCAGGCCAGAGCATTGTCCTCACAAAGCCCGCAGGGGCTTTGATGATCACGGTCTGCCGGTGCATGCGGGGGTAGCGGAATGGTCGGACTCCGTATCTGCGGCACAGGGCGATGAAGAGTTGGCGCGACCATGGATCTGGGATCGAAAACTTGAACTCCTCGACCTTTTCCATCTTGCTGGCCGTCTCGAACTGGCCACGGATGCGGTCTGCAGCCGCCCCTGCGGCAGCCTTTTCACCTGCTGTGGTGGCGCCTGCATAGAGGGCTTCAATCTTGCGGAGTTTCTCGCGAAGGCGATCGTCTGCGTCCATGACGGATCAGTGCAATGCTGATTTGGGAAGGCCATCGTCAGTTTGCATCCGCCGCCTTGCCTGAGCGCAGGATATCACCGCCTCATTGATTTCCGCCTCCATGATCCGGGTAAGTTCCCGCACATGTTTGAAGGTGGTTTCCAACTGTGACCGGCTTTCGGCTGTGATATCACGTGCCACGAGATCTTCGATCCCTGCCATCATGGCGCGTAATTGTCCGAGTTGGTTAAGGGCCTGATGCGCGCGCGCGGGAAGATCGGCACGATCTTGGCCGTTAAACATCCCCTCGACGAAGCCCTCGAGCTCTTGCCTGCGGACCTTGGCGAATGTGGCGAGGTTGGCGGCGGTTGGCTCTAGATTTAAACGCGCCAGCCTAAATGGTGCAGACCTGCGGTTATGTTTTGTCAGGCTATTCCAGAGACCGTTGATCAAAATGTCGATGAGCTCATTCAGGTCATCGATTGAATCGAATGGTGGCAATTCTCCTCCCCACAACTCTTTCACAATTGGCAGGGGTGATGTTCCCAAAACGGGTGAAGCGATGCCGCCAAGGAACCGGGTGCGCACCTCATAATAGGGTACGGGACATGCATATCGCGCCAAAATAGCGCGAACAGCATTTTCGGTCGGGGCTTTGAACTTGGTAGGCATGCCCGGATTATAGCAAAGAAAGGCTCATTTGCCATATATCAGCAAGGTCATTGCGTTGAGAAAATCAGGCTAGCCTGCTCCGCCCATGGCAGTTCCGCCGCCATCACCAGATCCTTGACAGACACGGCAGGCGGAACGCGTGCAATCAGCAGTTTCTCCAGCACGGTTGGGGCCAGATAGGCCAGCTTGAGCATCCTGCCGACATAGCGGTGGGTGACGTCCTCAGTTCTGGCGATATCATCAATCGTGGCGGCTTCCCCGTTTTCCAGCTTGCGCCGCCAGCTCCATGCCTTGGCGATTGCCTTCAGTATGTGTGGGTCGACGCCGCCGGTGTCCGGCACCATGTCGGCGGGCGGGACGATTTTCGGTCGCCCGTTACGCTTGCGGATGGTGAGCGGGATGAACACCCGCATGGTGGTAGGCGCGTTCATGCTGCCAGATCCTGTTTCGGCGTGACCAATTCCCGGATTACCGATCCGAGACCCTCGGTGCGCAGGTCCACCGCAATGCCGTCGGCGCTGACCGTGACCCGCTCGATCAGCAGCCGCGCGATGCGGGCCTGCTCTGCCGGAAACAGCGTCTCCCAGAGCCCGTCAAAGCCCGCCAGAGCGGTGACAACGTCATGTTCGTCGATGTCCGGTGCCGTCCGCTGCGTTGCCTCCATGGCCTTTGCAACGATCTCCGGCGTGCGCAGCAGCGACCGGATGTGCTGGATGACCGCACCCTCGAGCATTCCGGCGTTCAGCCGAACAAAGCCATCGGTGCCTTCGCCCGCCCGGTTCCGGATGGCGTCCATTGAGGTGTAGTAGCGGTAAAGCCGACTGCCCTTTTTGGTCATGGTCGGCGTCATGGCAATTCCGCTGGCCGTGAAGATCA
>CAZSTP010000235.1:0-4346 GCA_964609325.1 uncultured Novosphingobium sp.
TCAAACCGCCGGTGCTTGGGGAGAAATGGATGCTGAAACAAGTTCAGCATGACGGTTCTGCCGATCCGCAGCCCAACGGGATGCTCGCCAAACGCTTGCACTATCATGCCGCACACCCCACTTAAGGGCCATGCTTCAACCCCATGTTATCGCAGCCGTGCTCTGGGCGGTTATTCTCGGCTTCGTTGGCGGGATTCTGACCGAAATCGGTCCGTGGTATCGCGGGTTGAAAAAGCCTTCCTGGCAGCCGCCTGACTGGTTGTTTGGCCCTGCCTGGACGGTGATCCTCGGCTTGGCCGCTTGGGCCGCCGTTTTGTCATGGAATGGCGCGGTTGATGAAACCGGGCGGATGACCGTGATTGCGCTGTTTGCGGCCAACTTCGTGTTCCACTTTTTGTGGTCGCCGCTGTTCTTCACCCGCAAGCGGCCGGATTGGGCGCTGGTTGAAGTGCCGTTTCTGTGGGCTTCGGTGCTGGCGTTGGCCATCGGCTTGCGCGAATACTCCGTGCTCGCAAGCTGGCTGGTTGTGCCCTACCTTGCATGGGTCAGCTTCGCCGCGATCCTCAATCTGGTGATCGTCAGGCTCAACCGGCCATTCGGGCCTTAAGAGCGGGTGGGCTTTTGCGCTGTCCTACAAGCTTGCGATTGTGGCATAGCGGGGCATGGTCTGGTCAATCGCGCATCGCTTTCATCCGCTTGTCCGGAAAAAATCGGAAAGTCCGATCAATCGGGCGTTACTGATCGGTTTTGATTATTCCTCTGGACAGTGTAAACTGTGTAAACCTGTCCGGGTCTTGAGGCTTTGGCGGCTTTGTCTTGACTTTTGGGCGATCTGCCGCCAAGTGCGCCTAGCTATCGTCGCCTGCGACGGAATTTGTAGCCGCCGGGCTGTTGTTTCCTTTCACGCGCATCCAGCCCCGACGCGCATTTCTGCGGCGGGTTTTAACTGTTTTCGCGAAAGGAAAACATCCATGCCATTTGGCACAACCAACTTCCGGACAGCCTGACATATGGCGAAGGAAGACCTGCTTACCCTTGATGGGGAAATCGACGAGATTCTTCCCGATGGCCGCTTTGGCGTGATGCTGGAAAATGGCCATCGAATCATTGCCTACACGGCCGGCAAGATGCGCAAATTCCGCATCCGCTCGATCGTGGGTGACCGTGTGAAGGTTGAAATGACCCCATACGACCTGACCAAAGGCCGCATCGTCTTCCGCGAAAAGATCGCTGGCGGTGGTGGTGGTCCCGGTGGCGTCAAACGGCGCCGCTGATACTTTTGAAATACAGGAATTGAATGCTTACAAGTTACGTGAATTCGAACATCGCGCCCAAAACGCCGCTCTATGCGGCCCCGGTTCAAGCAGAACCGCAGCGCACCTCACCCGTCCTTTCGCAACGCGAATTGCGGGAAATCGTTCTCCAGATGGTCGGCTAAAGGCCCCGTCGGAACAAGACAGCGGCGGCAAGTCCAACCGGACCTGCCGCCTTTTTCTCAGGTGAAATCAGCTTATCGGGATGCACGTGGGGCATTGCTATCCCTGATAGCTGTCTTAAAGACGGTGTCATGACGCTGACAAACGCCCTCGAAAGCCGCCTCGGCTACCAGTTGCGCCGCGCCTCTGCGGTGATGATGGCCGATCTGTCGCGCGAACTCGCCGACATGGACTTGCGCCCCGCCGAGGTGACCACCCTGCTGGTCATCGCCGAAAACCCCGACTGCTCGCAGACCGAAGTCGGCCAATCGCTGGCGATCAAGCGCGCCAACATGGTGCCGATCATCTCGCGCCTGATGGAACGCGGCCTCGTCGCCCGCCGCCGCATCGATGGCCGCAGCCACGCGCTCACGCTCACCGATGAAGGCGCCAAGTGCGCCAAAGATGCGCAAGACCGCATCGATCGCCACGAAGCGCGCTTTGCCGAATTGCTCGGCACACCGGATATGGACGCGCTGTTCCGCTGCCTGCCCGTCATCCGCATGGCCCGTGATGCCGAGGCGGAGGCCTGAGCGTCAGGCCCACACCTTCTCGCGGTACCACTTCGTCACCACATACTTCAAACCCTTGCGCACCTTCATCGCATGATGGAGCGTGGCCGGATTGACGCTGCCATCAGGCCGGCGGTTGTTCCAGCACACCAGCTTGCCGCGCTCTGGCTGGATCAGCTTGTCGATCACCTTGAACCGCGTGGCCCCACCTGCATCAACCGCGTTGAGGTAGATCATGAACGTCCATGTGCGCTGCCCGGCAATGCTGCAAAACGTCTGGTAGTCCGCGCCTTGCGGATCGAAGTAATCGGTATGCGCCTTGAACTCCTGCCCAACCTCATAGCGCTGGCCCTGGATCGGTTCGCCAAAGCTGCGGTCAATCCCCGAAAGGCCCGCAAACTTCTCGTCCAGCGCGACGACATCCGGCTCCATCATCGGCAGGTCACACGTCTCGCTGGTGCGAAAATAGTGGTCGCCATTGGCATCGGCGATGGTCGAAGGACGGCGGTCGCGCTCGATGTGTGCAACGAGCATGTCGCATTCATCGCCAGACAGGAAGTTGCGCATCACGAACATCTCGATTCGCGGGCTGGGCACTTTCATCATGCCGGGCACGGATTGCAGGCGCTCGGCGCAGCGGGGGAGGGCAATATCATCCATGGCGCTTGTCATAACGCAGCGCTATCGCTCCGGGCAACTTGAACCCGCTGGCGTGTTGGTCGTAAAACCGTCACGTTTGTGCCGCATGCGAGATTTCGTGATCCACCGTTCCCCCAACCGCCCCAACCGCAACGGCTTCTCGCTGGTCGAGATGATGGTCGTGCTGATGGTAATGGGCCTGCTGGCCACAGCTGCGGTGCTGACGCTGCCCGGCGACGGGCGCGAATTGCGCGGCGAGGCAGAGCGCTTTGCCGCGCGCACGCTGGCGGCACGCGACGAGGCGATCATCGGTGCGCGGCCAATCTCCTTGGTGGTGAGCGAGCAGGGCTACTATTTCGAACGGCGCAGCGAAGGCGCGTGGCAAGCGCTGCCAGGGCGCGGCTTTGATCTGACACCGTGGGATAGCGCGACGAACGTCAGTGCAGGACGCCAAAGGGTGGTCTTTGATTCGCTCGGCCTTGCCAGTGGCGATGCGGCGGTGCGGCTGGGACGGGGCGATCAGGCGCTGGTCGTTCAGATCCGCCGCGATGGCAAAGTAACGCTCGATGCGGGATAACGTGCGGCCCAACGGCTTTACGCTGCTCGAACTGCTGGTGGCGCTGGCGGTGTTCGCCATCGCCGCGCTGGCCTTGTTGCAGATGGAAGGGGCGAGCATTGCGCGCACCGCCGATCTTGACCAGCGGCTGCTTCGCGAGATCGTGGCGCAAAACATGGCGGCGGAAATCCTGACCGACCCCGCACCGCCTGCGGTCGGATCAGCGAGCGGAACAATCGAGAACGCCGGACGCCGCTTCCAGTGGACGCGCACGGTTGCGCCGATGGCCGATTATGGCGTGCTGGGCATTACCTTGAGCGTGCAGGAAACAACCGTGGGCGCAGGCAGCCAGGCCTTCACGCTCGACTTCACCCGGCTGCCTGCATTGTGAGCGAGGAGCCCACACACAACGGCTTTACGCTCGTCGAGATGCTGATCGCGCTTGCGCTCTTCGCCATTATCGCGGTCGGCGCTTTGGGGTTGCTCCGCTTTTCGGTGGATGCCGAACTGGCGAGCCGCACCAAGACCGATAGCATCGCGGCGCAACGCCGGTTCCTGTCGGTCTGGACGGCGGACCTTGCCCAGGCCGTGCCGCGCCCTGCGCGCGATCAGGCAGGCGTGGCGCATCCCGCTTTCGAGGCCAATGTTGATGGCGTGGTGATCCGGTTGACCCGCAGCGGCTGGGACAATGTCGATGGCGCAGCGCGGCCCAGCTTGCAGAAGGTGGAATATCGCGTGACGCCGACCGCGCTGGTCCGCGCAGGCTATCCCTTTCCCGATGGCGCAGCGGCAGAAACGGCAGCGGAAATGCTGCCATTGACCGGCGCGCCGACGCTGCGCTTTCGCAGCAAGGATGGCAACTGGCGCGAACGCTGGGAGCCGCAATTGACCACCGAGCTGCCCGTGGCTGTCGAACTGCTTGTGCCACAAGCGGGACGCCCGCCACTGCGGATCGTCTCGCTGGTAGGGGTCAATTACCAATGACGCCCGATAATCCCTCCGATAACCCTCAGGAACGCGGGGCGGCGTTGCTTTCGGTGCTGTTGCTCGTGGCAGTGATGGCGGTGATTGCCGCGATCATGCTTGACCGGTTGCATCTGGCGACGCGTCTGGCTGGCAACGGGCAGGCGATGACGCAGGCGCGGCTCTATGCCACCAGCGCCG
>CAZSTP010000236.1:0-4337 GCA_964609325.1 uncultured Novosphingobium sp.
TGGTTTGCCGAAGAGGGCCGCCGCGTGGGCGGGCGCAATGTGCCTTCGCCCGAACGTGACCGGCGGATCATCGTGATGACCGAACCGGTGGGCGTTTCCGCCGCGATTACACCGTGGAACTTCCCCGCAGCGATGATCACCCGCAAATGCGCGCCCGCGCTGGCCGCGGGCTGTCCGGTGGTGATCAAGCCTTCGGACCTCACCCCGTTCACCGCGCTGGCGCTGGTCGAACTGGCTCTGCGCGCAGGCTTCCCAAAAGGCACGATCAATGTGTTGACGGGCATGCCAGCCGCCATCGGCGAGACGATCACCGGCAGCCCCATCGTGCGCAAATTGTCGTTCACCGGATCAACCCGCGTGGGTGCGCTGCTGATGCGGCAAAGCGCCGATACGATCAAACGCCTGAGCCTTGAACTGGGCGGCAATGCGCCGCTGATCGTGTTTGATGATGCCGATCTCGATCTTGCGGTAAAGGCCACAATGGCATCGAAGTTCCGCAATGCGGGGCAGACGTGCGTCTGCGCCAATCGCATCCTCGTCCATGCGCCGGTCTATGACGAATACGCGGCGCGGCTGGGCGCGGCGGTCTCGGCGCTCCAAGTCGGAAACGGCATGGAGCCCGAGTCCACCACCGGCCCGCTGATCAATCGTGCCGCCGTGGACAAGGTTTCGGCCCACATCGCCGATGCGCTCGCCAAGGGCGGCAAAGTCTTGTTTTCGGGGCAAGGACAGGAGGGCGGAAACTTCATGCGCCCGCTGGTGATTGGCGATGCGACCCCCGATATGCGCTTCACCCAAGAAGAAACCTTCGGCCCCGTTGCGCCGCTCTATCGCTTTGAAACCGAGGACGAGGCGATTGCCTTGGCCAATGACACCGCGTTCGGCCTCGCCAGCTATTTCTACACCTCCGGTCTTGACCGCGCCTTCCGCGTGGCAGAAGCGCTGGAAGCCGGCATGATCGCGCTCAATACCGGTTCGGTGGCGATGGAAATGGCCCCGTTTGGCGGTATCAAGCAGTCCGGCCTTGGCCGCGAAGGCGGGCAGGCGGGGATCGAGGAATATCTGGAAACCAAAGCCTTCCACATCGGCGGCATCAAATTCTGAAAGCGGCACTAATGACCAGTAATGCACTTGGCAACACCCGCAGCTATTCGATTTCGGTCATCCCCGGTGATGGCATAGGCAACGAAGTCATGCCCGAAGGCATGCGCGTGCTGGAAAAGGCCGCCTCGCTGTTCGGCTTTGAACTGAAGCAGAAGTGGCACGATTTCGCCTGCTGTGATTACTATGCCCGCCACGGCAAGATGATGCCCGATAACTGGAAGGAAGAGATCGGGCGGCCCGATGCGATCTTCTTCGGCGCGGTGGGCTGGCCCGATACCGTGCCTGATCACATCTCTTTGTGGGGATCGCTGCTGCAATTCCGCCGCGAATACGATCAGTACGTCAACTTGCGTCCCGTCCGCCTGATGCCGGGCGTGCCGTGCCCGCTGGTGGGCCGCGAACCGGGCGATATCGATTTCTGGGTGGTGCGCGAAAACACCGAAGGGGAATACTCCTCGGTCGGCGGGATCATGTTCCCCGGCACCGAGCGAGAGATCGTGATTCAGGAAACGGTGATGACCCGCATCGGCGTGGACCGCGTGCTGCGCTATGCCTTCGATCTGGCCCAAAAGCGTGAACGCAAACACTTGACCAGTGCCACCAAATCCAACGGCATTGCGATTACCATGCCGTACTGGGACCAGCGCGTTGAAGCCATCGGCGCAGAATATCCCGACGTTTCGCATGACAAATACCACATCGATATCCTGACCGCGCAATTCGTGCTGAACCCCGATCGTTTCGATGTGGTGGTCGGCTCCAATCTGTTTGGCGATATTCTCTCCGATCTCGGTCCGGCTTGCACCGGCACCATCGGGGTTGCGCCATCGGGCAACATCAATCCTGAAGGCACGCATCCCTCCTTGTTTGAACCGGTCCACGGGTCCGCGCCGGACATTGCGGGGCAGGGCATCGCCAATCCGGTGGGGCAAATCTGGTCGGCTGCAATGATGCTTGAACACCTTGGCGAAGCAGAGGCTGCTGCGGCCATCATGCGCGCGGTCGAGCATGTTTTGTCAACGCCATCGGCGCGCACCCGCGATCTTAAAGGCGCTGCGGGAACCATCGAGTGCGGCAAGGCCATTGCCGAAGCTTTGGGGTGAGCCTTGACGGCGCGGCATAATATGCCGCGCCTATCCCCCGAAACTGTCCTGACCACAGAACAAGGGTGCGCATTCGGGGTTTACCTCTCTTGAGGCGGGCTTACGCTCGGTCCATTGATACTCCAATGGACGACCCCGCGATGACCACACTTTCGCCTGCGCCTGCGCTGTCAAACCGCTCGCTGGTCGATATTGACCGCGACCATTTGATCCACTCGGTCACATCGTTCCGGGGGCACGAACAGCACGGTGCAGTCGTGCTGGAATCGGGCGATGGCATGTGGCTGACCGATGCCGATGGCAATCGCCTGCTGGATGCTTTCGCCGGGCTGTGGTGCGTCAATGTCGGCTATGGGCAGGAATCCATTGTCGAAGCCGCAGCCGCGCAAATGCGCAAATTGCCCTATGCCACCGGCTATTTCCACTTCGCCAGCGAACCCGTCATCCGCCTTGCCGGTGAATTGACCGCCGCTGCGCCTGATGGCCTCGATCACGTGTTCTTCACCCAGGGCGGTTCCGATGCGGTAGACAGCGCGATCCGCTATATCGTCCATTACTGGAACGCGCGCGGCAAGGCTGAAAAGAAGCACTTTATCGCGCTGGAATGGGGCTATCACGGCTCAAGCAGTCTGGGTTCCGGCCTGACCGCGCTGGCGAACTTCCACCGCAACTTCGATCTGCCGCGCAAATGGCAGCACCACATCGCCTCGCCCTATCCCTATCGCCATCCCGAAGGCGATAACGATGCAGCCGTGATCGCCTCCACCATCGCGGCGCTCGAAGCCAAAGTGGCCGAAGTGGGCGCAGACAACGTAGCGGCATTTTTCTGTGAGCCGATCCAGGGTTCGGGCGGTGTGATCGTCCCGCCGCGCGGTTGGCTAAAGGCCCTGCGCGAGGCCTGTACCCGGCTCGACATTTTGATGGTGGTCGATGAAGTTATCACCGGCTTTGGCCGCACCGGGCCGCTGTTCGCCTGCCTCGATGAAGGGGTCTCCCCCGATTTCATGACCACGGCCAAGGGGTTGACGGCAGGTTACATCCCGATGGGCGCAATGTTCATGGCCGATCATGTCTATCAGACCATTGCCGATGCGGCATCGCCTGCACTGCCCATCGGCCATGGCCAGACTTATTCGGGCCACCCTGTCGCGGCGGCTGTCGCGCTGGAAGTGCTGCGGCTCTATCGCGAAGGCGGGTTGCTCGAAAACGGCATCAAGACCGGCACTTGCTTTGCCGAACGGATGGAGGCGATCAGGGCGCATCCGCTGGTGGGCGATGTGCGTTATCGCGGCATGCTTGGCGCGATTGAATTGACGCCCGACAAGGCGACCAAGGCGATGTTCGATTCCGCACTGGACATCGGCGGGCGATTGTCCAAGCTGACCTATGGCAACGGCGTGATCGTGCGCTGCTTTGCCAATGCCGTGCTTGGCTTTGCCCCTGCGCTGTGCTGCACGATCGAGGAAATGGACATGATCTTTGATCGCGTCGAACGCTCGCTTGATCAATTGCTCGAACAGCCTGATATTCGCGCCATTGTCGGCTGAGGGGGAGACAACGCCATGCTGCCCGGACCCAAGCTAGACAGGATCGATCTGAAAATTCTCGCCAAGCTCCAGCAGGAGGGGCGGATCACCAATGTGGAACTGGCCGATGCGGTGGGCCTGTCGCCCAGCCCCTGCCTGACGCGGGTCAAGCGGCTGGAAAAGGCGGGCTACATCACCGGCTATGGCGCGCATGTGGCGCTCAACAAGCTGGGTGAATTCCTGACCGTGTTCACTGAAGTGACGCTGAGCGAACACCGCCGGGGCGACTTTTCGCGCTTTGAAAGCCGCATCGTCAAGATTGACGAAATCGTTGAATGCCACCTTGTTTCGGGCGGCTATGATTACCTGCTCAAATTCGTGGCGCGCGGCGTTTCGCATTACCAGTCGATCATCGAAGGCATGCTCGAAAGCGATTATGGCATCGAAAAATACTTCAGTTATGTTGTGATCAAATCACCGTTCATCAAGCATCACTTTCCGATTCAAAACCTGTTCGGTCAAACCCACGTATGATGATAAGCTAACCAAATGACGACCATCGCCGATCTTCTGCCAAACCTTGTCGCGCTGCGGCGTGACATTC
>CAZSTP010000237.1:0-4309 GCA_964609325.1 uncultured Novosphingobium sp.
GTCTCGATTTCTTCTCTGTGTCTCTGCGCGAAACCCGCTACTTCTGTTGAAGATCACCGCGCGGGCGTTGATGCAGTGACCTGTGGCTGGGCCGGTATCAATCGAACAGGCTGGAAACCGAGCTTTCATCGGCGATCCGGCGCACGGCCTCACCGATCAGCGGGGCGATGGTGAGCACGCGGATGCGTTCACACGATGCCGTGGCTTCGGTTGGCATGATCGTATCGGTGATTACCAGTTCCTTGAGCGCCGAATTGGCCACGCGGGCCACCGCGCCGCCCGAAAGCACGCCGTGCGTGATATAGGCAGAGACGCCAGCAGCGCCGGCATCCAGCAAGGCTTGCGCCGCATTGCACAGCGTGCCGCCCGAATCGATGATATCATCGATCAGGATGCACATGCGGCCCTTCACATCGCCGATGATGTTCATCACTTCGGACTGGCCGGGACGATCACGCCGTTTATCCACAATTGCCAGTGGCGCATTATTGAGGCGCTTGGCCAGTGAACGGGCGCGGACCACACCGCCAACGTCGGGCGATACGACCATCAGTTCTTGCGAGCCATAACGCGTCTGGATGTCTGCGGCCATGACAGGCGCGGCAAACAGGTTGTCTGTCGGGATATCAAAGAAGCCCTGGATCTGGCCTGCGTGCAGATCAACCGCCAGAACGCGATCCGCGCCCGCCGTGGTGATCAGGTTCGAAACCAGCTTGGCCGAAATCGGCGTGCGCGGGCCGGGCTTACGGTCCTGGCGGGCATAGCCGAAATAGGGAACCACCGCCGTGATGCGCTTGGCCGAGGCGCGGCGCAGCGCATCGATGCAGATCAGCAGTTCGAGCAGATTGTCGTTCGCGGGATAGCTGGTCGATTGCACAACGAACACGTCTTCGCCGCGCACGTTTTCGTGGATTTCGACAAACACTTCCTCATCGGCGAAGCGCCGCACACTGACATTGGTCAACGGCACTTCGAGATAAGCCGAAATGGCGCGAGCGAGCGGCAGGTTTGAGTTGCCGGTCATGATCTTCATGCGTGCGATTCCCTCGGATTTCGATCCCCAAGGGGCCATTAACCCAAGATGACAGGTTTGCAACTCTTGCAGGCCATAGGGTTTGCCGCCTAGTGATCAAATATGGCCGAAACGATCAAGATAACCCTCGCCCAGCTCAACCAATCGGTTGGCGATCTTGCCGCAAATGCTGCCGCGATGCTGGCAGTGCGCGAAAGCGCGCGCGATAGCGATCTGATCGTCTATCCCGAGTTGCAACTGATCGGATATCCCCCGGAAGATCTGATCATGAAGCCCGCACTTATCGAACGCGCGGCGGCCGAGCTGCAAAAACTGGCCGAGGTGACCGCCGATGGCGGCCCGGCGATGCTGGTGGGTTCGGTGTTCGTGCGCGATGGCGCGCTGCACAATGGCGTGGCGCTGCTGGAAGGCGGGCGCATTGCCGCAACCCGCTTCAAATACGAATTGCCCAATTACGGCACGTTTGATGAAAAGCGCTATTTCATGCCCGGCCCCCTGCCCGAACCGGTGTTGTTCAAGGGCGCGATGATCGGGTTACCGATTTGCGAGGACATCTGGCAGCCCGATGTGTGCCGCCATCTGGCCGAACAGGGCGCGGAAATCTTTATCTGCGTGAACGGCAGCCCTTACGAGATCGACAAGGACGTGCTGCGCATCGATGGTGTGGCCAAGCGCCGCGCGATCGATACCGGCATTCCGCTGGTCTATCTCAACCGCGTGGGCGGACAGGACGAGATCGTGTTCGATGGTGCCAGCTTCGTCGTCGGCCCCGAAGGCGCGCTGTGGGTGCAGATGCCCGATTGGGAAGAATCGATTGTCACCACGGTCTGGACGAAATCGCAATTCGGATCGGCCCACCGCTGGCGGTGCGAGGCAGGCTCGGTGCATGAACTGGCTGAACATCCCGAGGATATCTATTGCGCGATGGTTCTGGCGCTGCGCGATTATGTGGACAAGAACCGCTTTCCCGGCGTTGTGCTGGGCCTTTCGGGCGGGATCGATTCGGCGATCTGCGCGGCGATTGCAGTGGATGCTTTGGGCGCAGACCGGGTGTGGTGCGTGATGCTGCCCAGCATCTATACCAGCCAGGAAAGCCTTGATGATGCTGAAGGCTGCGCACGGATGCTGGGCGTGAAGCTGGATACGGTGCCGATCAATCCGGCGGTTCTGGGCTTTGATGAAATGCTCGCGCCCGTTTTTGCGGGCAAGCAACCCGATACCACCGAAGAGAACATCCAGTCGCGTATTCGCGGTGTCACGCTGATGGCGCTTTCCAACAAGTTTGGCCCGATGCTGGTGACCACCGGCAACAAGAGCGAGATGAGCGTTGGCTATGCCACGATCTATGGCGACATGAACGGCGGCTATAACCCCCTGAAAGACGCCTATAAAACCACCGTTTTTGCGGTTTCGCAGTGGCGCAATGGCAAGCGGCCCAAGATCGGGCTTGGCCCCGATGGTCCGGTGATGCCCGAACGCATCATCACCAAGCCGCCCAGCGCCGAATTGCGCCCCGACCAGAAGGATTCGGATTCGCTGCCGCCCTATGATGTGCTCGATGCGATCCTGACGGGACTGGTCGAGAACGAGAAGTCGGTCGACCAGATCGTGAGCGAAGGGTTTGATCGCGCGACCGTCGTGCGGATCGAGCGTTTGCTCAACATTGCGGAATACAAGCGCCGCCAAGCCCCTCCGGGCGTGAAACTGGGCGCACGCAATTATGGCCGCGACCGGCGCTACCCGATTACGCACGGTTTCCGCACGGGCTGACTTATTGCGAATGATTCGCATTGACGGATGCGCGGAGAGAGCCTAACTTGCGAGTCATTCGCAAGAAAGGATTCTCCATGTCTGCAAGCGGTTCTGCCACCCTGTTTCCGGCCACGGTCGAAAAGCTGGCGCGTCCACACGATGTGCGCGGGCTTTCACTGAACGGGTTGCACATGGTGATGGCGATGCGCCTTTGCGCGCTGTTCGAACAGGCAGGGCGCGATCCGGTGCCCGATCTGGCGCGGCGCTATCGCAGCATCGAGGCGGCTTGCGCGGTGCACGGGCTGGTGCGGACGATCAAGCAGGTCTGGCCCGAACCGTTCGTCGTGAACCGCCCGTGCTGCCATGCAATGACGCCGGACGAGGTGACGCTTGCGGCGCTGGTCCGCGCCGCGCGTTCAGCCGACCGGAGGGGCTTTGCACAGGCGGTTGACGGCTTTGTGCGGGCAGAGCGGCATGGTGCCCTTTATGAGGCAACTGTTCACGCGGTTGCACTGCTCCCTTCCCCTTGAGCGCGGTTGGCGATAGGGCGGGTGCCATGACTACGGTAACGCGCTTCGCCCCATCACCCACCGGCAAACTGCATGTCGGCAATGTCCGCACCGCTCTGCACAACTGGCTGCTGGCCAAGAAGACCGGCGGCAAGTTCCTGCTGCGGATCGACGATACCGATGCCGAGCGCAGCCGCGAGGAGCATGTCCATTCCATCCGCGCCGATCTGGCATGGCTGGGGCTGTCGGTTGATGGCGAGGAGCGGCAATCGCTACGCTTTGAAATCTATGAGCGGGAGTTCCAGCGGTTGGTTGAGGCTGGCCGGATTTACCGCGCTTATGAAACATCGCAAGAGCTTGATCTGAAGCGCAAGGTGCTGCTGGGCCGGGGCCTTCCGCCGATCTATGACCGTGCCGCGCTGAAGCTGACCGAGGCGGACCATGCGGCGAAAGCGGCGGCGGGGGAAAAGCCGCATTGGCGTTTCCTGCTCGACCATGACCAGCCGATCACGTGGGACGATGGCATTCGCGGGGTGCAGAACTTCGATGCGCGCCAGATGTCTGATCCGGTCATCCGCCGCGCCGATGGTTCTTGGCTCTATATGCTGCCGTCGGCGATTGATGATATCGCAATGGGCGTGACTGATGTTCTGCGCGGGGAGGACCACGTTTCAAATACGGCCACGCAGCTTCAGATGTTCACCGCTTTGGGTGCAACGCCGCCGCGCTTTGCGCATGAGGCGCTGCTGACGGGCAGCGAGGGCAAGCTTTCCAAGCGGCTGGGCGCGCTGGGCATGGCGGATTTCCGCGAGCAGGGCATTGAACCCGAAGCCATCGTGACGCTGCTGGCGCGGCTTGGCACGTCCGATCCGGTGGACCCGGCGCTGGATGTGGATGCGCTGGCCGCCAGCTTTGACCTGTCACGCTTTGGCCGTGCGCCCGCGCGGTTTGACGAGGCGGACCTGCACCGCGTGAATGCGCAGATCGTGCACCGCCTGCCCTATGCCCGCGTGGC
>CAZSTP010000238.1:0-4306 GCA_964609325.1 uncultured Novosphingobium sp.
AACGGCGAGGTCTGGCTGGTCAATTCCAACGTGCCCGAATTCAGCCACGGCAACCGCAACAACCACGTGCCCAAACGCCCGCGCAAGCTGCTGTTGAAAGAGCGGCAGATCGCCAAATTTCACGGCGCGGTGGAACGCAAGGGCATGACGCTCGTCCCGCTCTCGATCTATTTCAACAGCCGTGGCCGCGCCAAAGTGGAGCTGGCACTGGCCAAGGGCAAAAACGCGGCTGACAAACGCGGCGTGATGAAAGAACGCGATTGGAAGCGCGACAAGGCCCGGATCATGAAGGATCACGGCTAAGCAAAGCAAAAGTGCTGCGCTTCACCGTGTGGTAAGATGCTTCGGGCTAATTGCGATATATCCTCCGGTGGCGGTGTGATCGAATTACGGGTAAGAGCGATAGCGCAATGTTCGATAAAATCGTCAATTGGGCGCGGGCCAATATGCCAACGCGCGAACAGCTTGAAGGCAACCGCTTTTCTCGCCCGCTCGCCGCGCGCCATGAATTGTGGCGTTTCACCCGCCGTTCGGTGCCGCGCGGCGTGGCCGCCGGTCTGTTCATCGGCATTTTTGCGCTCATTCCCGGCATCCAGATCGTTGGCGCTGCGCTGATGTGCGTGCCTGTGCGCGGCAATATCCCGCTCGCCGTGCTGATGACCTTCGTTTCGATTCCCCCCACAACGGCATTCGTTTTCCTGCCGGGCGCGGTATGGGTGGGCAATAAATTCGGATTTCACGCCGACTTTTCCACAATAAGCGAAATGGTTACGCGCGGGGCCAGCGTGGGTGACTGGTTCGCTTGGGCCAGCACCGATGCCGCGCCATCGCTGGTCATCGGCCTGTTCGTGATTGCGGCCATTGCTTCGATTATCGGCTATTTCCTGTCGGCCATCGGCTGGCGCTGGTGGACCGGGCGCAAACACCGGGCACGCAAATTCCGCACTCCGGCACGCGATTTTCCTGACTGATGGTTGAAACAGCAGCGGACGTTGTTGCACAGGCCGGAGCCGGTCGCGCACCGTGGCGCGATTGGCTTGTGCTGGGTGGCGCAGTTGCCGCCAGCACCGGCTTGTTGTGGAGCGTATCGGGCCAGGCCCTGATCGCTGGCGGTTTTGCGGGCGGAGCGCTGGTGATCGCCGCCGCGTTGCGCCTCGTCGTGCGGCCCGCCGCAGCGCCGGTCGTGGCCGAATTTGCAACGCCGGATTGGTCGGTCACCAATGCCGCGATTGAACGGACAGACGCCGGCATCGCCATTACGGATCGCGCAGGGCGGCTGGTCTGCGCCAATGCCTTGATGAGCCAGTGGTTCGGCGTCTCCGCCGCGCCGCCCCGCCTTGCGCTGCACAAGCAATCGGCGGACGGGCTGGAAGCTGCCTCCCGCGCGGCATGGCGCGACGGGTCGGCCAGCATCGGCAGTGTCGCTTCCGATACCGGCACCTGGCGGGTGGAAATAGACCGTGTCGGCAGGGGCGAGGATTTCCTCGTCTGGCGCTTTTTCCCCGTCGTCACCCGCGATCTCGTCAGCGAAATGGCCGCCCATGTTGCCGGAAAGATGGGCCGCGCTCTGGCGCGCGAAGGCATCCAGACCGCACTGGTCACGCCCGATGGCATGATCGTTGCTGCCAATGCCCTGTTTGCCCAGCGCGCCACCGGCGATGCGGATATGGACATCAAGGGCGCCGCCTTCGTATCGTTCCTCGCCAGCGATGAGGCCGAGCGCATCTTCTACATGCGTGAATCGCGCGGCGGCACGCCGGTGCGGCTGGTGCATTTGCCCGTCGCCGATCCCGATGGCATCGCCAATATCGATCCGGCCCGCACCGCCTCGCTATTCCTGCTGCTTGATAATCAGGGCGGCGTGGGCGAAGTGCGCGCAGGTCTGCCACAGATCGAAGCGCTGCTCTCGCGCCTGCCGTTGGGCCTCGCGATGACCGATCGCGATGGCCGCATCCTTTTTGCCAACGCCGCCTTCCTGCGCGCCGCCGGCCACGAAGATAATGTTCCGCCGCCCTATCCGTCAGACCTCGTCATCAAGGAAGACAAGGGCGCTCTGGCCGATGCGGTGCGCCGCTATGCCCAAGGTACACCGATGGCGGGCGATGTGGCCGTGCGGCTGCGCTCCTCGCCCGAAGAGCCCGTTTCGCTCAGCCTTGCCGGCGTGCGCGGGCTGGGGGAAGGGGCCGTCCTGCTCAGCCTCAAGGATTCCTCCGAAGAAACCCGGCTCAAGCGCGAAATCGCCCAAGCCACCAAAATGCAGGCGGTTGGCCAGTTGGCAGGCGGTGTGGCGCACGATTTCAACAACGTGCTCACCGCGATCATCGGCTATTGCGATCTCATGCTGATGCGCCACACGCCGGGCGATAGCGATTACGACGATATCCAGCAGGTCAAGGCGAACTCCAACCGCGCAGCCTCGCTCACCCGCCAGTTGCTCGCCTTCTCGCGCCAGCAAACCTTGCGCCCGCAAGTGCTGCAATTGCCCGATGTCGTTGCCGAAGTTTCCGCCCTGCTCAAACGCCTGATTGGCGAAAAGATCGTGCTCGAAGTCACGCATGATCGCGATCTCGGCTTTGTTCGCGCCGATCCCACCCAGTTGGAGCAAGTGCTGCTGAACCTTGCGGTCAACGCGCGCGATGCCATCAACGACAAGCTTTCGGCCAAAGCGGGCGGCAAAGGCTCCAGCGGCGGTGTGCTCAAGCTGATGACCCGCCGCGTCACCGCGGCAGACGTCCGCGCGATGAAAAGCGATATCCTGCCCATCGGCGATTACACCGCGCTGGTCGTCGAAGATAACGGCCACGGGATCAAGCCCGCGCAGATCGGCAAGATTTTCGAACCGTTCTTTACCACCAAGGAAAAGGGCAAGGGCACCGGCCTTGGCCTGTCCACGGTCTATGGCATCGTCAAGCAATCAGGCGGCTTCATCTTTGCCGAAAGCGAAGTGGAGAAATTCACCCGCTTCACCATGTACTTGCCGGTCCATGTTCCCGATGCGTCTGAAACCGCAGAAGCTGCCAGAGCCGCGCAGCCGAAACCTGAGCTCAAACGCGAATGGAGCGGCGGCGGGCGCATCCTGCTGGTCGAGGATGAAGACACCGTCCGCGCCGTGGCCGAACGCGCGCTCGCAAGGCAGGGCTATGAAGTCACCACCGCTGCCGATGGCGAAGAGGGCCTCGAAGCCATCGTCAACGGCGGGCAGTTCGATCTGGTCGTCTCAGACGTCGTCATGCCCTCGATGGACGGCCCCGCCATGGCCCGCGAAATCCGCGCGCTAAAGCCCGATCTGCCGTTCCTGTTCATGTCGGGCTATGCCGAGGAAAACCTGCGGCGCGATATCGATATCCCCAACATGCACTTCCTGCCCAAACCCTTCTCGGTCCAGCAAATCGCCGAAGCAGTAGAACGCGTGTTGCGCGGCGGCTGACGTCAAAAAAACCGCTTTCCTACAAACCCGGTTTCAGGCCAAATCCCCCCGCTCCTTGAACCGTCAATCGCGCAGCCGCCTTACCCAAATAGGCGAGCCCCTCCTTCTTCCCCCTTCCCGCAAGCGGGAAGGGACGGGGATGGGCCTTCCTTCACTTCACTTCACTTCACTTCACTTCACTTCACTTCCTTCCGCTCACCGAAAGCCTGCCGAAGAAGGTCAGATATGGGCCGGAAAATCTCCCAAAAATCCCCCGCGCGGGAGGCCCCGATTTCTTCTCCAGAACAGTGTAAACTGTGTAAACCTGTTCAGGCAAACAGCCCCTTACCTGAACAAATCAGAACGCCAACGACAGCTCAAACGCCTCGCCCTCCACCAGCCCTTCCGCCTTGCGCACCGCTGCTTTCACCGGAACCATCCACCCGTGTTCCTTCGATGGAAAAGCCGAAGTCCGCCACTCCGTCGCGCCCACGCAAACCGTCACTTTCACCGATCCAAACCCCGCGCGCCGTCCGGTCTCCAGCCGCTGCATCAGCGCCGTGCCCGACAAGGCCTCACCCACCGCGCCATCGATCGTGGCAAAGAACCAGTCCCCACCGTTCGCCCCGCCAGACCAGCGCCACAGCGTTGTCGTGAGGTCATAACGCGCGTCGCTCATTTCACGCGACGCACCGGAACCGGCACATTGCAGATATCCACGCCGCCCGCAGGCTGGATGTAAAACGCATCGCGCCGGTTGGCCCGCGCATCGGCATAGCGCGCAAAACTCGCGCTCTCGGTGTTCAGATACTCAAAGCGCGGAAGATCGGCCACATCGCCGCCATTGCGCACAGAGCGGATCGGCGTGCGCTCCTCAGGCGTCTTGTAAAACCCGATATC
>CAZSTP010000239.1:0-4291 GCA_964609325.1 uncultured Novosphingobium sp.
ACGCGTTGAAGCGCGCGGCGGCATCATCTGGGACAGCACCGATAGCGAAGAAACCGCCGGTATCGCTGCTGGTTATGACTATGACCTCGGCAAGACCGCATTCGTCGGTGCCGAAGTGACGGCTGACAAGCTGTTGACCAGCGGCACGCAGGTCACGTTCGGCTTCAACGGTCGCGTTGGTGCCAAGCTGTCCGAAGCTGGCAAGCTTTATGCCGTTGGTGGTTACAACACCGAATCCTGCGATGGTTGCGAAGGTGCATGGACGCTGGGCGGTGGCTACCAGCACTCGTTCGGCAAGCTCTATGGCAAGGTCGAATATCGCCACTTCTTCAACGATAACGCTCTCTTCAACGATGTTGATGCTGCGTTCATCGGTCTTGGCGTGAAGTTCTGATAGAACTTCGCTCCGGCGAAATCACGGACGGGCGGTCTCCTTCGGGGGGCCGCCCGTTTGCATATGGGGTTCAGGCGTTGCGCGCGTTGAAGCAGAAGGTGCGGATGCGGTCAGAGTCTTTCACCCCCGGCGCGCTTTCCACGCCTGATGACACATCGACCAGTCTTGTGCCGGTGCGGCGCACCGCGTCAGCCACGTTATCGGGCGACAGGCCGCCCGCCAGCCCCCACGGTGCTTGCCCGCGATAGGCGGCCAGCAAGTCCCAATCGAACACCAGCCCCAAACCGCCGGGCAGGTCTGCACCTTTGGGGGCTTTTGCATCGAACAGGATCAAATCCGCTGCGCCTGCAAAGGCGGCGGCATTTGCCACGTCCTCGCGGCTGGCGACCGACAGCGCTTTCCACACCGGCACGCCAAATTGCGCGCGCAGTTTGGCTACCCGTTCGGGCGTTTCCTTGCCGTGCAACTGGATCACATCAAGCCGCGCCGCCGTGACCGCTTCGGCAATGGTCGCATCAAGCGCATCGACAAACAGGCCGACCACTTTGGTGCGGCCCGCCGCGCGCTCACCCAGCATGGCCGCATCGCGCAGCGTTACATTGCGCGGGCTTTTGGCGAAGAACACGAGGCCGATGTAGTCGGCGCGTGCCTCGATTGCGGCATCAAACGCTTGCGGCGTGGCGATGCCGCAGATCTTGATCGCGGGGGCGGTAGTGGTTGGCGACATAAGCGGCGCGTTACGGTGAACGCGCCGCTTATGTCAAATGTGGCGGCAGGTCATTGCGCCAGTTCGTAGCTCACGTTGATGGTTATGGTCATTTCCAGCTCGCCCGCCGCAACCGGCGATGATTTTGGCGCGCTGGCCATGTCGGCGCGGGCAAACATGACTTGCGGCTGCGGGGGTGACCAACCGGCATTCTCGCTGATCGTCAGCACGCGCACCACGCGCAGGCCAGCGGCCTTGGCATAAAGATCGGCGCGGGCGCGGGCTTTCTTCATCGCCTCGATCCGCGCTTCGTCCATCGCCGCATCGCTATTGTCGATCTGGAACGACGGGCCGTTGACCTGATTGGCACCGCTGGCCACCAGCGTGTCGATCACTTTGCCATAGCTATCCAGTTTGCGCTGGCGCACCGACACCTGATTGGTCGCCTGATAGCCGACAATGACCTGCTCCTGCTGCTCATACGATCCATCGGGCAGGCGCTTGGGCTGGCCATAGACCGGGTTGACCGACAAGTTGCTGGTCTGGATGTCACGCTCGGCAATGCCGGCCTTGCGCAGCGATGCGATCACCGCGGTCATGCGGGTGGCGTTTTCGCTCAGGGCGTCACCGGCGGTCTTGGCCTGTGTGGTAACGCCTGCGCTGAACACCGCCAGATCAGGCATGCGGGTGGATTTGCCCTCGGCTGCAATGCTCAGCAGCGTGTTGCCCGATGCGACGACTGGCCCGCTTGATACGTTTTGCGAATGGGCTGCGGTCAGCGGGGCGATGGCAGCCAGAACGGCTGCGATAAGGTGCTTGCGTTTCATCGAAGGCTCTCCCGTAAATGTCCTGGCCGCCAGATGTGGACGTGCCGGGATTACAGGGCGATGAACCGTTCAGCGCAGGCTTCGTTCCAGCACGACCATGGCAAACGGGTGATCCCCGGGCGCGGGGAAGGGGCGCGTCTCTCCGGTGCGGGCATAGCCCCGGCGTTCGTAATAGGCGATGAGTTCGGGCCGCGCGTCGATCACGGTCATTTCCATGACATTGGCCCCGAACACTTCCACAGCGGTATCTTCGGCATCGGCCAGAAGCGCGCGGCCAAGGCCTTCGGCTTGCAGTTCGGGATCAACGCAAAGCATGCCAAGATAAGCGCGGCCCCCGCCCAGATCGGTGATCGTCACCGTACCGGCCAGGTTTCCGTCGACGCTTGCCAGCAGCACGCGGGCCTTGGCATTGGCGATGACGGTTGCGAGTTCCGCCTCGCTGGTGCGCGTATCATCGAGCAAATCGGCTTCGTGCGTCCAGCCCTTTTTGGCACTGTCGCCGCGATAGCATTTCTCGACCAGCGCGTGGAGGCGCGGCACGTCCTGCGGCTTGGCGGTCGTAAAGCGGATCATCGGCGTCAGAGCGTGGCTTCGATGGCGCGCGCGGCGGCAACCGGATCTTCGGCGCGGCTGATCGGGCGGCCGATCACAAGCACGCTGGCCCCCGCATCACGCGCCGCCCTCGGCGTGACCGCGCGCTTCTGATCACCCAATTTGCCATCGGCAGGGCGCAGGCCGGGCACGATGAAATAGCCCTTCTTCCAGCGCTGGTGGATCGCGGCCACTTCATGGCCCGAACAGACAATGCCATCAAGCCCTGCCTCTTGCGCCAGATCGGCAAGGCGCAATGCCTGATCGTGCGCCGAACCGCCAACGCCCATGCCGTTAAGGTCCGCATCGTCAAGGCTGGTCAGCACGGTGACGGCGACGACCTTGCAGTGTTCACCCGCCGCCGCCTTGGCATCTTCCATCATCGCGCGCCCGCCTGAGGCATGGACGGTGACGATGGCAGGTTCGAGCACGTGGATCGATTGCATCGCGCCTGCCACGGTATTGGGAATATCGTGCAGCTTCAGATCAAGGAAGATCGGCAGGCCGACTTTGGCGACTTCGTGCACGCCATGGTGGCCGTGCGCGCAGAAGAATTCGAGGCCGAGCTTCAATCCGCCGACATGGCCCTTCACCTTCTGGGCAAGGGCGAGTGCAGCATCGAGGCGGGGGAGATCGAGGGCGAGGTAGATCGGGTTGCTCACGGTGTCTCGCTTCTTGTTTGGGCGGCTTCGAGGTTGGTGGAGCTTAACGAAGGGGCAGCGCGGGTGTTCAGCGATGTTTCCAGCGCCGTTATCCGCCGCGCCAGACGCCAGCGTGTGGCGCGGTAGAGCATCCACATCGGCACCAGACCCAGCAGGAAGGCACCGATCACCAGCGCGGGCAGCCGCGTTTCCAGCAGCAGCCCTTCCCAGATACGCACTTCCACCGGCACCCAGTTGGCCGCACTGAACGCCGCCAGTGCGGCAATCACCACAACCCAGAAAATCGTACGCAGCATGCTTTAAGGCCTCTCGCTTCGTGCCCCGTCCGTTGCAGGCGATGCTAGGACAGGTCGGGGCGCTTGGCGAGTCCCCCCGTTATTCAAGCCCGTATTCAGTCTGGGCCGAACACGCGGGCGAAGATCGTGTCGATGGCTTTGAAGTGGTAATCGAGGTTGAACTTCTCCTCGATCTGCTCTGCGCTCAGCACAGCGGCCACTTCCGGATCGGCCTTGAGCAGTTCCATCAGCGAAAGCTGCCCGTCCGATTCCCACACCTTCATCGCGTTGCGCTGCACCAGACGGTACGAAGCATCGCGCTCCAATCCCGCCTGCGTCAGCGCCAGCAACACGCGCTGCGAATGGACGAGGCCGCCCATCTTATCGAGGTTCTTCTGCATCCGCTCGGGATAGATCAGCAGCTTGTCGATCACCGAGGTGAGGCGGCCCAGCGCGAAATCGAGCGTGATCGTGGCATCGGGGCCGATGAAGCGTTCGACCGAGGAGTGCGAGATATCGCGCTCGTGCCACAGCGCTACGTTCTCCAGCGCAGGCGTGACGGCCGAGCGGACCATGCGGGCAAGGCCGGTGAGGTTCTCGGTCAGGATCGGGTTGCGCTTGTGCGGCATGGCCGACGAGCCCTTTTGCCCCGGCGAGAAGTATTCCTCGGCCTCCAGCACTTCGGTGCGCTGCAAGTGGCGCACTTCGATGGCGAGGCGTTCGATGCTGCTGGCGATCACGCCCAGCGTTGCGAAATACATCGCATGGCGATCACGCGGGATGACTTGCGTCGATACCGGCTCGACCTCAAGGCCCAGCTTTTCCGCGACATATTC
>CAZSTP010000240.1:0-4260 GCA_964609325.1 uncultured Novosphingobium sp.
CGAATGCGCGCTGGCCCAGCCATAAGAGGATTGCAGCCATGAACCCCGAAGGCGTCAACGTCGCTCACCCTGACAAGCTGTTCATTGGCGGGCGCTGGGTGCCTGCCCGTTCGGGCCGGATGATCGAACTTGTCTCGCCCAACACCGAACAAGTGGTGGGCCGTGTGGCCGAAGCGGACGAGGCGGATATGGATGCTGCCGTGGCCGCCGCGCGCGAGGCGTTTGACAACGGGCCTTGGCCGACCACGCCGCCGTCGGAACGCATCGCCGCTTTCCGCGCGATGGTTGCGCATCTGGAAACGCGCTTGCCCGAACTGGCCAAGGCCTGGACCGCGCAAATGGGCGGCCTCGCTTCGTTCGCCGGGCCGATGCATGGCGGCGGCGTGTTTGCGCTGGGCCAGATTGCGGGCTTTGCCGAACAGTTCGAATTCGTCCAGACCCGGCCAAGCCAGGCAGCTGCTGCCGCGCTGGTGGCCTATGAGCCGGTGGGCGTTGTGGCGGCGATTGCACCGTGGAACGGGCCGTTCGGGATCATGGCCAACAAGGTGGCCTATGCGCTGCTGACAGGGTGTACGGTGATCATGAAGCCATCGCCCGAAACCCCGCTTGAGGCCTATATCATCGCAGAGGCAGCAGAAGCGGCGGGCATTCCGGCAGGCGTGGTCAATCTGGTGACGGGCCATCGCGAGGCGAGCGACCATCTGGTTTGCAATCATGGCGTGGACAAGGTCTCGTTCACCGGCTCGACCGTGGCGGGCAAACGCATTGCCACTGTTTGTGCAGGGCGCATGGCGCGCTGCACGCTGGAACTGGGCGGCAAATCAGCGGCGATCATCCGCGATGACTTCCCCATTGAAGCAGCGGCCAAGATGCTGGCGGGCACGATCACGCTGATGAGCGGACAAGTTTGCGCGATGTTGAGCCGGGTCATCGTGCCGCGCCATCGACATGATGAACTGGCGCAGGCGATTGCCACAGAAATGCGCCAGATCCGCATCGGCTATTCGGATGATCCCGAAACCCAGCTTGGCCCGGTGGCGATGAAGCGCCAGTTGGAACGCATTGAAATGTATATCGAAGAGGGCAAGCAGACGGCTGATCTTGTCACCGGCGGCAATCGCCCCACGCATCTTAATCGCGGCTACTTTATCGAGCCTACCTTGTTTGCCAATGTCAGGAATGACAGCCGCATCGCGCAAGAGGAAATCTTCGGTCCGGTGCTCAGCCTGATCCCGGTGGAGGATGAGGAAGACGCTATCCGCACCGCCAACGCCAGCGATTTTGGCCTGAACGGATCGGTGCTGACGAATGATGCCGATGCCGCCTATCGGATCGCCCGGCGCGTGCGCACCGGCGGCTTTGGCCAGAACGGTTTGCGCATGGATTTCGGCCTGCCGTTTGGCGGCTTCAAGCAATCGGGCATCGGGCGCGAAGGCGGACCGGAAGGTCTGTTCCCTTACATGGAATTGAAGACCATACTGATCGACGCGATGCCAGGGAGTTTGTGATCTATGATGCGGTTGTTGGCGCTTTTGCTGTTCGTTCTGGGTTGGTCTGGTGCGGCATGGGCGGCCGATGCGCCGCCGCCCGCAAGAACCGCCCTGCCAACGCACGCCAACATCAGCTATGCCCCCGCCGATCCGGCGGATGGCAAGGGGCACTTGCTCGATCTCTATCTGCCGAGGGCCGAACCCGGCACAACCGTTCCGCTGGTGATCTGGACCAGCGGTTCGGCGTGGTTTTTCGATAACGGCAAGGACGGGGCAAGCATGATGGCACCGGCGCTGCTGGATGCCGGTTTTGCAGTAGCTGGCGTTTCGATCCGGTCGAGCGGGCAAACGCGCTTTCCGGGACAGTTGCACGATATCAAAGCCGCGATCCGCTGGTTGCGCGCCAATGCGGCGCGGTATAGCATTGATCCTGCACGGATTGCGATCATGGGAGACAGTTCGGGCGGCTGGACCACCGCGATGGCTGCGGTAACCGGTGATATGCCTGAACTGGAAGGAACAGTGGGCACAACCGGTTTATCGAGCGCGGTTCAGGCTGCCGTTGCGTTTTATCCGCCGACCGAATTGACCGCGATGGACGCCTGGGCATTGGTGCCATGCAAGCCGGGCACGCCATTACCGCTGCCCGGGTTCTGCCATGACGAGGCCGGATCACCGGAATCACGCCTGATCGGTTGTGCGATCCAGACTTGCAAGGATCAGGCCGACCGCGCCAATCCGCTGCGCTATATCAGCAAAGCCGATGCGCCATTGATGATCCTGCACGGACGGTCAGACCCGCTGGTGCCCTACAATCAGGGCGAACGCCTGTTCAAGGCGCTGGCCCATGCCTGCAACACGGCGGAACTCTATACCCTGCCGCTGGCCCCACACGGCCCGCCCAACGCCTTTTTGGAAAACCCCGCCTTGCAGCAGGCATCGAGCGTCGAGCGCTCTTCGGCTGGCGGTTGCAAGGTCGATGCGCCCAAAGTGGCAGCGCCGGGCTGGGCGCCGGTCATTGCGTTTCTTAAGCAGCATTTGAACTGAATGGGCCAGCCCTCAGGCCGTTAGCCGTAAACCGCGCCGTAAAGCGCCTCGATCTCGTCCAGTTCGGCAAGGCGCGGGTTGTTGGCAGGCGAGCCTGAAGCGACCGCTTGCCGCGCCATTTCGGGGACCAGCTCGGTCCATTGCGCTTCTGAAATGCCGTGGGCGCGCGGGGTGGGTACGTGCAGATCGGCGTTGAGCGAGGCCAGTTCCTCCAATAGCCGCGCCACCGCTGCCTGATCCCCTTCGTCTGTGTGTGCAAAGCCCATGGCGCGGGCACAGGCGGCATAGCGGGCAAGGGCTGCGGGCGCGGAAAAGGCGGTGACCGCAGGCAACAGCATCGCATTGGAAAGCCCGTGCGGCACATGGAAAAACGCGCCGATGGGGCGGCTCATACCGTGCACCAGCGCCACGCTGGCATTGGAGAAAGCGATCCCGGCATGGTGCGCGCCGACCATCATCGCCTCACGCGCGGCGCGGTTATCGGGCTGGGCGCAAGCGGTGCGAATATTGGGCGCGATCAGCCGCATCGCCGATAGGGCCATGGCATCGGAAAAGGCATTGGCGCGGCGCGAGACATAGGCCTCGATGGCGTGGGTGAGCGAATCGATCCCGGTATCGGCCGTCAGCCGCGCGGGCTTGGCCATCGTCAGTTCGAAATCGACAATCGCGATAGTGGGCAGGAAGGCGAGGCCTGCGCAGAGCATTTTCTCCTGGCTCGCCTCATCGGTGACGATGGTGACGCGGGTGGCTTCCGAGCCGGTTCCGGCGGTGGTCGGCACTGCGATGACCGGCAAGCCCGGCGTGTCGGTGATGGCCGGGGCCTTCATCGTGGCAAGCTGGCGCGGATCAAAGGCAAGGGCGGCAATCGCCTTGGCCGTATCAATCGGGCTGCCGCCGCCAAAGCCGATCACACAATCGCTGCCGCTCCAGCGCAAGGCCTCCAGCGCCTGTTCCACCACGGCCACGGTCGGGTCTGGCACGGTTTCGGCAAAGACCTGCACGGCCATGCCCGCCGCTTCGAGCACGCCGACCAATTGCGCGGCCATTCCCGATTGCACCAGAAAGCCGTCAGTCACCACAAACGGACGCTTCAACCCGCATTGCGCCATCGCTTCGGGCAATTCGTTCAAAGCACCCGCGCCAATGCGGATGATGCGCGGTAGATTGATGGCGGCCATGCAGGTGTCCTCTTTTAGCCTCTACCGGAGCGCAAACCCGAGCCCTGCGCAAGCGGTGAAAGAGCAAGGACGCCCTTTTTGGCATCGGGGACTTACCGTCCCTGCATATCGCGCGCTTCGGCCGGGATGTGGACAACCAGACCGTCCAATGCTTCGGTCAATTCGATCTGGCAGGACAGGCGGCTGGTGCGCGTTACGCCTGCGGCAAGATCGAGCATGTCTTCTTCGTCATCGATGGCGGCGGGGAGCTTGTCGAACCATGCGGCATCAATCACCACGTGGCAGGTGGAACAGGCCATCTGGCCTTCGCATGTGCCTTCCAATGGCATGCCTTTGGCTTGGCCGAGTTCCAGCAGACGCGTGCCGGGTTCACCTTGTGCGGCGATCTTTTCGCCCTGCGGGGTTACGAAGGTGACACAGACCATGGCTTAGATGACTCCCTGAATTTTCGCAGCGGCATGGATGGCCGCAGCGGCATCAACCAGATCCTCTTCCCGTGTATAGCGTCCGAAGCCGAGCCGGATCGCGGTTTTGCTATCCCTGTC
>CAZSTP010000241.1:0-4226 GCA_964609325.1 uncultured Novosphingobium sp.
AGCGCGGCAAGATTGGCGCGCAGGCGCTGGCGGTATTGCTCTGGCGTGGCCCGCAAAGTGCCTGCCAATTCGCGTGCATGATCGAAATCACGCACTTGCCAGCCGTAAAAATCGGCGATCATCGCCACATAACCCGCCTGCGCCAGCATATGGGCACGGCGGATCATGGGCTTGTTGCCATTGACGATGGTGGGCAAGACCAGAACTGCTGCCCTTGCCACCCGCTCAGGCCGGACGAGAAACCCGGTTAGCGGAACTTCGCCGTCTATAAAATCAATCTGCTCCATTGCCATCGCGGCTTATTCCGGCAGGAAATCGGGAACCGAGAGGTAGCGTTCGCCGGTATCGTAATTGAAGCCGAGCACGCGACTGCCTGCCGGAAGGCTCGGCAGCTTTTGGGCGATGGCGGCCAATGTTGCGCCGGAAGAAATGCCTACCAGCATTCCTTCCTTTGAGGCAGAGAGTCGCGCCATTTCCTTGGCGTGGGCAGGATCGACCTGAATAGCCCCGTCGATAGACTGGGTGTGCAAGTTGCCGGGGATGAACCCTGCGCCAATACCCTGTATAGGATGCGGCGCGGGTTGTCCGCCCGAGATGACCGGCGATAGTGTTGGTTCGACTGCATAGGCTTTCATCGATGGCCAGTGACGCTTCAACTCTTCGGCACAGCCGGTCAGGTGTCCGCCGGTGCCGACGCCCGTGATAAGCACATCAATCGGTCCATCTGTAAAATCCTTGAGGATTTCCTGCGCGGTTGTCCGCACGTGGATATCGACGTTAGCAGGGTTATCGAACTGTTGCGGCATCCACGAACCGGGGGTCTGTTCGATCAGTTCCTTCGCGCGTTCAATTGCGCCCTTCATGCCCTTTTCGCGTGGCGTGAGGTCAAAGGTAGCGCCATATGCCAGCATCAAACGGCGGCGTTCGAGCGACATCGATTCCGGCATGACCAGAACGAGTTTGTATCCTTTCACCGCAGCCGCCATGGCAAGACCGATGCCGGTGTTGCCCGATGTCGGTTCAATGATGGTGCCGCCGGATTTCAGGCTGCCGTCTGCTTCGGCAGCCTCGATCATGGCAAGGCCGATGCGGTCCTTGATCGATCCGCCGGGATTGGCGCGTTCGCTCTTCACCCAGACTTCGTGATCGGGAAACAGGCGCGATAGGCGAACGTGCGGGGTGTTGCCGATCGTGGCCAGGATGGAATCCGCTCTCATGTCGCTTGGCTCCTTATAGGTACTTGATGCCGGCTTAGGACGATCTGTACCGTGCTGCAAAGGTTCGTGCGTTTTTCAGTTCGGGAAAACATACGAACCATATGGCTGTGACGGCGATGGCACCGACGCCGCCAATGAGGACTGCGCCAACTGCTCCCAAGAATGCCGCCGCTACGCCCGATTGCATCTCGCCCAGCTCGTTTGATGCCGAGATGGCGAGGCCCGAGATCGACGAAACGCGGCCGCGCACATCGTCAGGCGTGTGGAGTTGGACCAGCGTGGAGCGGATGAACACCGAGACCATATCGCCAGCCCCGATCCCGGCGAGCATGAGCAGTGACAGGTAATAGTTCGTCGACAGGCCGAACCCGATGGTGAACACGCCAAAGACCACGACGCCGAGCAGCATCTTGTTGCCTACGTTGTTCGCAATCGGGCGCGCTGACAACACGAATGCGACCAATGCTGCCCCGAGGCCTGGCATGGCCCGCATGATACCAAGTCCGTCAGCGCCGACGGGTTGTCCATCCACCATCAGGATATCGCGCGCGAAGACGGGCAACAGCGCGGTCGCGCCGCCCAGCAATACCGCAAACAGATCCAGCGTAATGCAGCCCAGCAGAAACCGATCATTCCAGACGAATGACAATCCTTCGCGGATCTGGCGGACAGGATGAACGCTGCGATTGCCGACAGGTGGCGGCAAGCGCCGGATGCCGAACACGCACAGCGCAGAGAGCGCCAGCAATGCTGTTGATGTCCAGTATGGCAATGAGGGGTGCCCGGCAAAGAGCAGTCCGGCAATCGCCGGGCCACCAACCGAACCGATTTGCCAAGCCATCGCATTGATCGCGATTGCTTTAGGCATCAGTTCGGCCGGAACAATATTGGGCGCGATGGAAGACAGGGCAGGGCCGATGAATACCCGCGCCGTGCCGTGCAGGGCCGCAAGGCCGAAGAGCAGCGGAAGCGTGAGCATATCAAACTGCGTGACGAGGGCCAAAGATAGCGCAACGCATAGATCAAGGCAGATCGCCAGCCCGGCAACCATCCGCCGGTCGAACCGGTCAGCCACAAGGCCTGCAACGGGCGTCAGCAAAAACAGCGGCAAAAACTGGGCCAGACCAAGCAAGCCGAGTTGGAATGCGGCCTCGGCAATGGTCATGCCGTATTCGCTGCGCGCCAGATCATACAGTTGATAGCCAAGGATCACGACCATCCCGGTGGTGGCTACCACCGAGAAGAAGCGCGAAATCCAGAACCGGCGATAGTCGGGGATCGCAAGCGGCGATTTCGGGGCAAGCGAAACTGGTTGGGCGGTGTTGGTCACGCCAAGCGCAATGCCAGCCTCAGCGCCTCATGCCAAGAAAGCAAAAGTAGCCAAGTCTTACATTTCCGTTGTAAGCGGCCTAGTTGGTTGAGCGCAGCTTGGGATTGGGCTGGAAGCTCTTGATCATCTTGTTGAAATCATCCAGCCGCACGATCCGTTCGAACTGGAAGCCCGCGCGCTCACCATCAATCCAGACAAGGAATGCCTCGATCTTGCCCACTTGCGGCAGGCGGATTGTCACACGATCACCCCGCCCGAGACCCTCGATCCCCGTGGCCATGAAGCCGGTGGTCGAAACGTTCACCAGCTGCAGCATGATATCGCCACGGGCGCGATGCTCGCCGATGATCGGCAAGTTCAGGTCGTGCCTGGTCGAACGACGCAAGTCGGTGACTGAAAGCTGTGCTCCGCCGCGCATCGTTCCTCCTTGGCGTCCGTTGTGGAGAAAACGCTATAGCTTTGTAATGGCGAACATTTCGTAAATCCCCGGCAAATTCTTGCCGGTAGCGGCAAGGCATTGCCGTTAGGATTGCCGAAACCCTCTGTCAGGCGCGACGCAGGATGCCGTGCTTCTTTTTGCCCGAAGACACCCGGATTTCCTGATCTTTCAGCGCAATACGGAAGCCTTCGTCGGTTACCGCTTCGCCGTCCACCCGCGCGCCGCCGCCTGCAACCAGCCGCTTTGCCTCGCCACGGCTTACCGCAAAACCAAGGCCGACCAGCGCATCGATGATGCCGATATCGTCTTCAGCAACATCGAACGTCGGCAAATCCTGTCCGAGTCCGCCACCGGCAAAAGTGGCAGCAGCGGTCGCCTCGGCGGCCTTGGCGGCCTCTTCACCGCGCACCAGCCGCGTCACTTCGTTGGCGAGCACGATCTTGGCGCTGTTGATCTCGCTGCCTTCGAGCGATTCGAGGCGCTTGATTTCGTCAAGCGGAAGATCGGTGAACAGGCGCAGGAACTTGCCGACATCGCGATCATCGGCGTTGCGCCAATATTGCCAGAAGTCCCATGCGGGGAGGGCGTCTTCATTGAGCCACACCGCACCGGCGGCGGTCTTGCCCATCTTCTTGCCGTCAGCCGTGGTGAGCAGCGGTGTGGTCAGGCCGAACACTTCGCGCCCGTCCTTGCGGCGGGTCAGCTCGATCCCGTTGATGATGTTGCCCCACTGGTCCGATCCGCCCATTTGCAGGCGCACGTCCATGGCCTTGTTGAGGTGGCGGAAGTCATAGCCTTGCAGGATCATGTAATTGAATTCGAGGAAGGTCATCGGCTGTTCGCGATCCAGCCGCAGCTTCACCGAATCAAAGGTGAGCATGCGGTTGACGGTGAAGTGCGTGCCGACTTCCTGAAGCAGTTCGATATAGCCGAGCTGGCCGAGCCAATCGTGATTGTTGACCATGACCGCATCGGTCGGGCCATCGCCGAAGGTCAAGAGGCGCGAGAAGACCTGACGGATCGAGGCGATGTTGTCCTCGATCGTCTGGTCCGAGAGCATCTTGCGGCTTTCATCGCGCCCGGTGGGATCGCCGATCCGCGTGGTGCCGCCGCCCATCAACACGACCGGCTTGTGGCCTGCCTGTTGCAAGCGGCGCAGCATCATGATCTGGACAAGGCTGCCGATATGCAGCGATGGCGCGGTCGCGTCGAAGCCGATATAGCCCGGCACAACGCCCTC
>CAZSTP010000242.1:0-4204 GCA_964609325.1 uncultured Novosphingobium sp.
GCCGAAGAGGCCAACCAGCGCGCATGGGCCGACATGGCGCAGCGTCATGGGTTGGTTGAACCCTCGCTAAGCGCCTTTCTGGGCCAGTCGCACCACTATCTCGATCTCCTGCTCAGCCCACGCCTGGCCGAACGGACACCGGTATTGCTCAGCACGATCAAGCTGCGTCAGGCAGGCTTTGCCGGATGCCGTGACAGCCTGCAGGCGGTGCTGGCTGTTATCGCGCGAATGGAAGCGCTGCGGCTTGTGCCTCCGCTTTTGCAGAGCGCGGCACAAGTCAAAGGCTGCGATGGCAGCGGCTGAACGCTCTTACCTTTCGCAATGGCGCCCGCCCCCATATGTCTGGCGTGGCCGGTTCAACGTCGCAAAACAAGACGCATTTCGGTTTGGGAGATAAAACAATGTCTGGATTGCTGGGCCTTGAAGGCAAAAAAATTCTGGTGCTCGGCGGCGGGCTTGGCATGGGTGAAGCCACGGTCAGGCTGATTGCCGCCCATGGCGCGCATGTGGCGGTGGTCGACCGTGAAATCGAACGCGCCCAGATGGTCGTTCAGGATGTGATCGCTGCAGGCGGCACTGCTTCGGCATTTTCGTTTGATGTGCTGGACGATGCTGCGCTGGTGGCTGGCATTGCCGGAATTGAAAGGGATTTCGGGCCCTTGGATGGCATGGCCAGCATCATCGGCATGGCCGCATGGGGCCTGCTGGTTGATATGGACATGGCAACCTGGGACGAAGATCAGGACCGCAACCTCCGCTACTTCTTCCTGGCTGCACGCGAAGTGGCGCGTAGCATGATGGCGCGCAAGGCTGCAGGGTCCATCGTCTGTGTGGCCTCGGTCGACGGAATGCGCTCGGCCCCGCACCACGGCGCATACGGCGCGGCAAAGGCGGGGCTTATCAATCTGGTGCGGACAATGGCGGCGGAATGGTCGCCTTACAATATCCGCGCCAATATTGTTGCCCCCGGCCCCATCGTCACTCCGCGCATTCCCCATCGCGGTGATGCCGAAGAACGCAAGATGATGGTCAATGTACCCATGCATCGTCGCGGTACGGTTGAAGACATTGCCAAGGCCATCGCCTTTTTTCTGTCCGACATGTCGCCTTATGTCACAGGCCAGACATTGGCCGTGGATGGCGGATCATTGGCAACCAATCCCTTCTTCCCGCTGGCCGAAGGGCACGGCGCGGACGGTAACTGATGTCCGCACTCACCGGGATGGCCCCCCCGCCCGAATTGCTGGAACGCCGCGCCGCCATCAGCGCGGCTGTAGCGGCGGGATATTTCCGCACCGATCCCGCTGCGGTTGAAATCCGGATTGCAGGCGTGCGCTGTCTGCGCTTTGCCGCACCCGCGGCGCCGCGCGGAACGGTGGTCCATTTGCACGGCGGGGCCTTCCGCATGGGGTGTCCTGAACAAGTCGGGCCGTTTGCCGCAGCGCTGGCGGCGCGGTGCGGGGTTGATGTCATTTGCCCGGCTTATCGGCTTGCGCCAGAACATCCGTTTCCTGCAGGGTCAGATGATGCTTTTGCCGTTGTGGCCGAACTGACAGGTCAGAATCAGCCTCTGCTGATTTCGGGCGATTCTGCAGGCGGCGGGCTGGCAGCCTGTCTGGCCGCGCGATGCCATGAAAGCGGGCACAAACTGGCCGGTCTGGTCTTGCTGTCGCCGTGGCTTGATCTCACCGTTTCCAGCCCCAGCTATCAGACAAACAGCTTGTCTGACCCGCTGTTCTCGGCGGACTCGGCGGCGGCGGCGGCGGCGCTATATCTGCAGGACCGCAATGCCGATGATCCGGCCGCATCACCGCTTTTCGCAGACGTCGCCGGCTATCCGCCGACTTATATCAATGTGGGCAGCGGCGAAGTCCTGCTGGATGATGCACGGGCGATGGCTGCCAAACTGCTATCAGTGGGCATCCCGGTAACGCTGGTCGAGGTGGACGGCATGGACCATGTCGCTGTCACGCGCGGTCCTGATCTGCCCGGCAGCGCCCACACATTTGCAACCATGGCAGCATTTATCGACACCGTCCTGAAATAGACCAGCAACAGTAATCACGTCGGGCGCGCGCAAGTGGCAAAGGCATTTGCAATGCACTTCACGAGATGCAATAACTTGGGCAATGCTGCGCACAGCGTGGCGATATTCAATCGGAGAGGCTGCACCTGTGGCAGATATAAGCAATTTGGCACCGCCCGCCGCTGCACCGCGAATACCGCGTTCGGCATATTTCGCACTGTTCGTGCTGGTTCTGACCAACCTGTTCAACATGCTGGACCGGACAATCGTTTCGATTCTGGCGCAGTCGATCAAGACTGATCTCAAGCTCACCGATGCTGATCTTGGCTTTCTGCTGGGAACCGCATTTGCGGTGTTCTACTCGGTCGTCGGCATTGCGATGGGCCGGATTTCGGACTTTGTCTCGCGCAAGAAGATGCTGGCCATCGGCTTGGCGCTATGGTCGGTGATGACAGCTCTGGGCGGCGCAGCCGTGGGCTTTGTTTCGCTCAGCGCAGCCCGCATCGGCGTTGGCGTGGGTGAAGCTGTGGCAAACCCCTGCTCGCACTCATTGCTGGCCGATACCTTCCCCGCGCGCAACCGCGCACTGGCGCTGGGCACGTACCTGACCGGCACGTTCCTTGGCACGGCCACCGCGTTGATCGTGGGCGGCCTGTTCGTGCAAAAATGGCCAAGCTTCTGCACCGCCATCCCGATTGGCGGCGCGTGCGATCTGGCTGGCTGGCAGGCTGCGTTGATCGCGGTCGGCACCCCTGGATTGCTGCTGGCCCTGCTGGTGCTGACGCTGCATGAACCGCCCCGTCCGCAAACGTCGCAGCAAAAGCATTACGGTACGGTGCGCCTGATCCTGCGCGAAATGGCGACCGCTTTCCCGCCATTCACGCTGTTCTCGATCTATGGCATCGGCGGCATGGCAGCGCTGAAGCGCAACCTGATGCTGATTGCGCTGATCACCGCCATTGCTACCGGCCTTATCCTGATCACCGGTGACAAGGCGCAATGGATCGCCTGCTCGCTTGGCGCTTATTCGATCGTCACGTGGGGCCAGGTACAAAGCTATGGCGACAAGCCGCTTTATCGCCTGACGTATGGCGATCCCACCTTCATGCTCGGCGTTCTGGCAACGGCGCTGGTCGCTTGCGTAATCGCCGGCATCAGCGTTTGGGCAGCTCCGCTGGCGATGCGTTCATTCACCGATGTTTCGGCTGTCACCATCGGCGTCGGCATGGGTGTTATCTATGTCATCGGCGCCATCATCGGCGTTGTGCTTGGCGGCTGGCTGACCGACCGCTGGAAAGCGCGCGATCTGGCCGCACCACTCAACATGACGACCATCGCACTGATCGGTCTGATCCCATGCATTTCGCTGATCGTGTGGGCGCCAAGCCTGCCGATCTTCCTTGTCGCCTACTTCCTGCTCAGCATCTTTGCTTCGCTGTGGAGCGGCGGTATCGCGGCAATGATCCAGGATCTTGTCCTGCCACGCATGCGCGGTGCAGCAGCGGCCAGCAACGCACTGGTTGCCATTGTCGTGGCATCGGGCATCGGTCCGTACTGGACCGGCAAGGTCAGCAATATGACCGGATCGCTCGGCACCGGCATCCTCAGTATCCTGTTGCTGGCCCCGATTGCCTTTGTCCTGCTGGTGATTGCAGGACGCAGGTTGCGCCATGAAACGCCCGAACGGCGTCTGGCCATCGCCAACGCAGCGGGCGAACAGGAAGGCTGGAAAGCCAAGCCTGCAAACTAAAAAACATAACATGGCGGGAACAGGTGTTCCCGCCATTTCCACATCAGCGCTGGGAGATGGTGCAATGAAGCTACGGGCAAGGCTTGCTTTTGCAGCCATCGGCATGGCTGCGCTTACGCCCCCCGCTCTGGTCAATCCTGCATTGGCGCAAAAGGCCTTCGCGCCCACACTGCCCAGCGTAACAGCCCCCATCCCCGTCACGGCCCAGTCCCGCCCGTTTCTAGGCGCTCCTGATGCGGTGGCAAAAGCGGGCTATGTCGAAGAAGAATTCTTCCTTTCCGGCATGGGTCACACCTATGATTGGGACGCCAATGGCACGTCGGTGAAAGCCATTGCCGGACCCGGAAAGTACGTCACGCGCATTCTGGTGCGCCGCCCGCGCGATGCTGCAAGGTTTGGCGGCAATGTCGAAGTCACGATCCTCAACG
>CAZSTP010000243.1:0-4153 GCA_964609325.1 uncultured Novosphingobium sp.
GATGGCACCCCGCTTGCCCGTGCCAGCGCGCCGGTCACATGGGGCGGGGTGGGCACCGATGCGCAGCACGCGGTGTTCCAGTTGCTCCATCAGGGCACGCACCTGATCCCGGTAGATTTCCTTGCGGTCAAGGCGCAGGGCCACGATCTTGATCCCGCGCACCACGAAATCCTGCTGTCCAATTGCTTCGCCCAAGGCGCGGCGCTGATGGCGGGCAAGGCTTCTGATGATGGCGCGCGCGCCTATCCCGGCGATCGCCCGTCGGCCACGATCCTGTGCGATGAACTCAACCCCGCCACGCTCGGCGCGTTGATCGCCTTCCACGAACACCGCACTTTCGTTTCGGCGGCCATGCTCGGCATCAATCCGTTCGACCAGTTCGGCGTCGAACTGGGCAAGGCCATCGCCAAGCAGATCGAATCCGGCGGCGGCGAGGGCTTTGACCCGTCCACCGAAGCCTTACTTCAGGCGGCCGGCATCGGCGACTGACAAATTGCACGCAAAGCCTCTGGTCTTGCGCAAGACCAGAGGCCATATGCGCTTCCGATACAGGAGCGCATCATGTCTGAGCAGGAATTCGACTACGACCTTTTCGTGATCGGTGCAGGATCGGGCGGCGTGCGCGCCAGCCGGATCGCATCAAGCCATGGTGCGCGCGTTGCGGTGGCCGAGGAATACCGCGTCGGCGGCACCTGCGTCATCCGTGGCTGCGTGCCCAAAAAGCTGCTGGTTTACGGCTCACACTTCGCCGAAGAATTGCAGGACGCCGCCAATTATGGCTGGACGGTCGAGAAGATGACGTTTGACTGGCCGACGTTACGTGACGCGGTCCTGAAAGACGTTGATCGCCTCAACACGGCCTACACCACCACGCTCGAAAACAACAAGGTCGAACGCTTCCTCGAACGCGCCACCATCACCGGCCCCAACTCGGTCAAGCTGGCTGACAGCGGGCGCGAGATTACCGCGAAGTATATCCTGATTGCCACCGGCGCATGGCCGGTCATGCCCGAATTCGCAGGCAGCGAACACTGCATCACCTCGAACGAAGTGTTCCATCTCGAAACCCTGCCAAAGCGTGTGGTGATCTCGGGCGCGGGCTATATCGCGATGGAATTTGCAGGCATTTTCAACGCGCTGGGCAGTAACGTAACGGTCGTCAACCGCAGCGAAACCCTGCTGCGCGGCTATGATGAATCGCTGCGTGACCGCTTGCTGCAAATCACCATGGCGCGCGGCATCCAGTACCGTTTCAACAGCCCGTTTGATCGCGTTGAAAAGCAGGAAGACGGCACGCTCCATGTCTACCTGCGCGGAGAGGCCGATCCCCTCATCGCCGATATCGTGCTGGTCGCCACCGGCCGCCGTCCCAAGACCGATGGCCTCGGCCTCGAAGCTGCCGGGATTACGCTGGGCGAACGCGGTGAAATCCCGGTCGACGATACCGCCAAAACCGTGTGCGACAGCATCTATGCGGTCGGTGACGTAACGGACCGTGTGCAACTCACCCCCGTCGCCATCCGCGAAGGACAAGCTTTTGCCGACCGCATCTTCGGCGGCAAGGAAACCGTGCTCAATTACGATTGCATCCCCAGCGCCGTGTTCTCGCAACCGCCACTGGCGGGCGTCGGTATGACGGAATCCGAGGCGCGTAACGCATTTGGCGGCAATATCCGCGTCTATTCGTCAGACTTCCGTCCGATGAAGAACATCTTCGGCCATCGTCCCGAACGCGGCCTTTACAAGATGATCGTCGATGCCTCGACCGACAAGGTGCTCGGCATCCACATGATCGGCCCGGATTCCCCAGAAATCCTGCAAGCCGCCGCCATCGCGGTCAAAGCAGGCCTCACCAAGGCCGATTTCGATGCAACGGTCGCGTTGCACCCCTCCATGGCCGAAGAACTCGTCCTGATGCGCTAGAACAGGGCAGGGGGGATCAAATACCGGCGTTCCATTGGTAGCCGGAATGATCCTCCCAATATCCGCCCTTGCCACCATATATGCCGTCGAGTGATGTAACGGCCTCGATCTTCATCACATACTTGGCCTGCTTGTAACCAAGCTGGCGTTCGGCGCGCAGCCGGATCGGGGCACCGTGGGCGACGGAAAGCGGCTGCCGGTTCATCGTATGGGCAAGGATCGTCTGCGGGTGAAACGCCTCTGTCAGGTCGATGCTCTCATAGAACGGTATTCCTGAGAAATCATCTGCACAATGGAATACAACATATTGAGATATCGATGAAATTTGAGCATGCTTGAGGAGCAGGCCGAGCGGCACGCCGGTCCACTCGCCAATCGCGCTCCAGCCTTCCACGCAATCATGGCGCGTAATCTGCGTACGCTGGGGAGCAGCCTTGATCTGCGCCAAAGACAGGGTCAAAGGCCGCGCCACAAGCCCGCCGATCTCCAGTTTCCAATCGGCAAAACCGTTCGCCATATGCGCGGCATAGTCAGCCGAAGCGGGCAGGCGATTGCCGTTCACCCTGAAGCGGGGCGACAAGTCGGCGCGAGTGAACTCCGGTGCCAATGCATTGCGACCGGTCACCAGTTTCTGGCTGCTCAAGGTCGCTTTCTCACCCAAAGTCAGCACTTTGCGCACCGTGGGTGAGGTTGTGATCCGGTCGCAACCTGCCACCAGCAATCCCGTTACTCCGGCCAATGCCGCGCGGCGTGTAATCAAGGTCATGGCCTGTCCTCCCCGCGGGCGGCAGGCAGGCGGTACCAGCCGGTCACCATGGATCGCAATTCGTTGATCGGCCCTGCCAGCACCACCATCAGAAGGTGTATGAAGATAAAGGCGCAAAATCCTATCGCACATAGGAAATGTATCGATCTGGCGGACTGCCTTCCGCCAAAGATATCAAGCAGGAAAGGGAAGGCGGCGTTCAGCATTGGTGACATCGTCATGCCGGTCAACACGATAAACGGGATGAGGACAAAGATAACACCCAAATAAGCTATTTTTTGCAGGGGGTTATAAGCCTTTGCTGCCTCACCGGTTGAAAAGCGCAAGCGGGCATGCTGCTTGATGTCATGCCAAAGATGCGCAAGCTTCCGCTCCTCGGGCTTTAACGCAAGGTCACGCGATAAATGCTTGGAAAATATAGAGTAAATAAGGTAACCGATGAATGAAATTAACAAAATCCATGCAAAAAAGAAGTGCCATTGCCGCCCTTCGGCCAGACTGTAGTAATTCGGGATCGTCACCAGTGGCGGAAATGCCCGGATCGAATTCTCGGTGAACCCCAGAAAACCGGTCGTAGGAATTTCGAGGCCCAGCAAATTGACAAAACCCTCCTGCCCGCGCCGACCTATCACCAGCCATGGCTGGTCCGGGTTCGCGCCATAGGCACCCCAGTACAGCCGTGGATGGGCGTTAAAGATTGTCGCGCCGCTCATCAGCATCACGAAAATGCTCAGTGCATTGATCCAGTGCCAGATCCGTACCGGCAGGCGCGTGCGATAAACCAGCACTCGGGGATCAGCCAACGCCTCATCTTGTGGCGCAACGGATGGGTCAGCCGTGTTCATGCCCGCCTCCGGTCTCTCGCTTCAAGCTTCAGAGTGCCATTTTCCCGGCAAAGCGCAAGCATGATGGCGCATCGTCAAGTTCCGGTTCAATCCGGGATGGCAGGCGCACCTTGCGCCAGCCTGATCAAATCGGCCCGCGCGTAGGGACGTTCGCTTGCAGCCGCGATGCATGAGCGTGGCACAGGCAAAAGCGCCTGCCATGCCGCCTTGCCGACAAAGCCGATCTTGTTTGCGTTACTCACAAAGGCGCGCTGGTCCCAGGCTTGCTCCCCGCGCCGTGCCACTTCGCGCGCGATCTCGCCATAAATCCCCGCCGCAGCCAGAATTGCCCAGCGTTGCCGCCCTTTGAGCCGCGCCGCGCCAATCCGTGCCGAACATTCATATATCTGCGCGGTGCGGCACATCGTTCCGGCAATTTGCGCAAGGGCCGCGCGGTGCTGTGGCTGCATCTGCCCTCCCGCCGGAATGCCTTGGTCTGCCAGCCACTCTGCCGGAACGTAGCAACGGCCGGCGGCATGATCTTCTGCAATGTCGCGCACGATATTGGCCAATTGGAAAGCAATGCCCAGATCACAGGCCCGATCAAGCGTATCGGCCTCTTCAGGCGGCACACCCATCA